>JAFZVY010000109.1 GCA_017617575.1 Bacteroidaceae bacterium
AGCCGCCACTTCCATCATTTGTTTGTTATCGGAATCGTTGTTCTGAGCCACAGAACCGATTGGGCATAGGAGGATTACTGATGCAACTAAGGCAAGTACTTTATTCTTCATATTAGTTAATCTTGGGTGATTATTGTTTGTATTTGATTTATTATGATGCAAAGTTAGGAATTATTATTCAATACAAATACTATTTCTTATACAAATACAACAGCAAAATGAGCAATTGTAAAAAATGCCCAGACTGCGATGTGCAATCTGGGCGAAAGTATAACTGATAATATGAAATTATCGATTAGTCAGCAAGCTTAGCCTTGATGAACTCACGGTTGAGACGTGCAATGTTTGCAATAGTCTCACACTTAGGACATACAGCCTCGCAAGCACGAGTGTTAGTACAGTTACCGAAGCCGAGTTCGTCCATCTTAGCAACCATTGCCTTGGCACGCTTAGCAGCCTCTACACGTCCCTGTGGGAGGAGAGCAAGCTGAGATACCTTAGATGAAACGAAGAGCATAGCAGAACCGTTCTTACATGCTGCTACACAAGCACCACATCCGATACAGCTTGCGCAGTCCATAGCCTCGTCAGCATCTGGCTTAGGGATAAGGATTGCGTTTGCATCCTGTGGAGCACCTGTACGTACTGTTGTGTAACCACCAGCCTGCATAATCTTGTCGAATGCTGAACGATCAACCATACAGTCCTTGATAACTGGGAAACCAGCAGAACGCCATGGCTCAACTGTGATAACGTCGCCCTCGTTGAACTTACGCATGTAGAGCTGACATGTTGTTGCACCACGCTGAGTCTTACCGTGTGGAGTACCATTGATGTAAAGTGAGCACATACCGCAGATACCCTCGCGGCAGTCGTGGTCAAATACGAATGGCTCCTTGCCTTCTGCAATAAGCTGCTCGTTAAGAATGTCGAGCATCTCAAGGAATGAAGTATCACCTGGGATATCATTCATTACCTTCTCTTCAAAATGACCTGCATCCTTAGGGCCATTCTGCTTCCAATATTTTACTGTGAAAGATTTTAATACCTTCTCTGCCATAATTAGTTCTTGTAGTTACGAGTTTGTACCTTAATTGCCTCATACTCGAGTGGCTCCTTGATGAGTGTAGGAGCAGCAGCATCGCTACCCTCATACTTCCAGCAGCCTACATAGAAGAAGTTAGCATCGTCACGCTTAGCCTCACCTTCCTCTGTCTGGTGCTCCTCACGGAAGTGACCACCGCAAGACTCCTCACGAGAGAGTGCGTCGTAAGCGATGAGTTTACCCATTGTGATGAAGTCATCGAGGTGGATAGCCTTGTCAAGCTCAACGTTGAGACCTTCACGTGTTCCTGGAATGAAGAGGTTTGTATCAAATTCCTTGCGAAGCTCGTCGATGAGCTTGATACCCTTCTCAAGTCCTTCCTTAGTACGTCCCATACCGATGTACTCCCAACAGATGTGACCGAGTTCCTTGTGGATAGAGTCAACAGAACGCTTACCCTTGATGTTCATAAGCTTCTGGATACGTGCCTCTGTTGCATCCTCAACCTCCTTGAACTCAGGAGCGTCAGTAGAGATGCGTGGCCAGATAGACTGGTCAGCGAGGTAGTTCTGGATTGTATATGGAAGTACGAAGTAACCATCTGCAAGACCCTGCATGAGGGCAGATGCACCAAGACGGTTTGCACCGTGGTCAGAGAAGTTACACTCACCGATAGCGAAGAGACCTGGGATTGAAGTCTGGAGCTCGTAGTCAACCCAGATACCACCCATTGTGTAGTGGATAGCTGGGAAGATCATCATTGGGTTGTAGTAGTCAACACCATTGACAGTCATACGCTTCTCACCTGGGTTAACGTCTGTAATCTCCTCGTACATGTCGAAGAGGTTACCATAACGCTGGAGTACAACGTCGATACCGAGACGCTGGATAGACTCAGAGAAGTCGAGGAATACAGCGAGACCAGTGTTGTTTACACCGAAGCCCTTGTCGCAACGCTCCTTTGCAGCACGTGAAGCAACGTCACGTGGTACGAGGTTACCGAATGCTGGGTAACGACGCTCCAAGTAGTAGTCACGATCCTCTTCTGGAATCTCATATCCCTGCTTTGTTCCAGCCTGAAGTGCCTTAGCGTCCTCAAGCTTCTTTGGAACCCAGATACGTCCATCGTTACGGAGTGACTCAGACATAAGTGTAAGCTTAGACTGCTTGTCACCGTGAACTGGGATACAAGTTGGGTGAATCTGTACGTAGCAAGGGTTAGCGAAGTAAGCGCCCTTACGGTAGCATGACATAGCTGCTGTACAGTTACATCCCATAGCGTTAGTAGAGAGGAAGTAAGTGTTTCCGTAACCACCAGTAGCGATAACTACTGCGTTAGCAGAGAAACGCTCAAGCTTACCAGTTACGAGGTTCTTTGCGATGATACCGCGAGCACGACCGTCGATGATTACAACGTCGAGCATCTCATAACGAGTGTAGAGCTTTACCTTACCAGCGTTTACCTGACAAGAGAGTGCAGAGTAAGCACCGAGAAGGAGCTGCTGACCTGTCTGACCCTTAGCGTAGAATGTACGTGACACCTGAGCACCACCGAATGAACGGTTAGCAAGTGTACCACCATACTCACGAGCGAAAGGAACACCCTGAGCAACACACTGGTCAATGATAGAGTTAGACACCTCTGCGAGACGATAAACGTTAGCCTCACGAGCACGGTAGTCACCACCCTTTACTGTATCATAGAAAAGACGGTAAACAGAGTCACCATCGTTCTGGTAATTCTTAGCAGCGTTGATACCTCCCTGTGCAGCGATAGAGTGTGCACGACGTGGAGAGTCCTGGATACAGAAGTTGAGCACGTTGAAGCCCATCTCACCAAGAGAAGCGGCAGCAGATGCACCAGCAAGACCTGTACCTACAACGATTACATCAAGCTTGAGCTTGTTCTTTGGGTTAACCAAGCGCTGGTGAGCCTTATAGTTTGACCACTTCTCAGCTACTGGTCCCTCAGGAATTTTAGAATCTATATTGATTGCCATAATTCTTTAAGCGTTTAAAGTTTAGTTTTTCAGATTATTCTAGAGAAACTAGATTGACTAGATTTTCTAGAGATTCTAGGATGTCCTAGATCTTCTAGATAATATAGGGATTCTAGATTAGCTAGCCAAGCTAGAAAAAATCCAATAAACTTGATTTGTTTTTGATTAGCAACAAACACCGAGGCTGCAAATGTACTTAACTACAACAACTGCAGCAAACATAAGCATAATGATTGTTGAATATACCTGGCTAATAACCTTCCAACGGCAGAACCAGATGTGACCTGACCAACCCATTGTCTGCATTGATGACCACATACCGTGAGTGAGGTGGAACCAAATAGCAAAAAGCCAGATGAGGTAGATAACTACATAAACTGGGTTAGAGAATGTCTCTGTAATCCAGTGCATACCGTCTGTTGCATAGAATGTATCCATGCCAGGGATAAGCTCAGCAGCCATCATGTTCCACCAGAAGTTCCATAGGTGGAGTACCATTCCGAGAAGAATGACAACACCGAGAGCAAGCATGTTCTGTGAAGCCCACTCAACCTTCTCAGGCTTGTCTGTGATAGCATACTTGTTGTTACCACGTGCCTTGTTGTTCTGAATTGTAAGGATAAATGCATAAACGATGTGAACAACTACGAGTGCAGCGAGTCCGCATGTTGCAGCAACAGCGTACCAGTTAGCACCAAGCATTTCACAAATCATGTTATATGCGTCTCCATTAATAAGTGCAACTACATTCATGCTTGCATGAAATGTAAGGAAGAGGATGAGTGCCATACCAGATACTGCCATGACCACCTTTCTTCCGATTGAAGAGTTACATAACCACATAAAATGTTTGATTTAAAAAATTATTAATAAGATTACTATATATTCTCTGTTATCGCCTATGGGAGGGACTCCGCCCAATGTATTTTGCAAAAATAGTTTTTTATCGTTAAATAAACAAAAAATTGACAAAAAATATGCTGAGGAAAGCGTTATTTCCTCAGCATATCCATAAACTTATCTGTTAATTGTTTTTTTTGCTCGTCACTTAAGTGCGGAAAGTCTTCTGCCATAATGCTTGCAAATGCCTGCTCTGCCTTGGCACGCATCTGTGCCTTACCAGCTCTGAGACCTGATGCAAGTTCTGTTTTTGGCAACAACTGCCTGTTAAAATTTCCGTCTGACACAATCTACTTGTTTCTAATAAATCTTTAATTTTTTTTAGCTCTTAATTCGATTAGAACATATTGAATCCAAGACGGAAACTGATGACTGGATAGATAGATGTCTTTGACATAAACTTGAGGAGTGGAGCCTTTGTACCACAAAGGTCTTCTTCCTTGAGTTCTACGTCAATACGCTCACCCTCAACATCAGAATCAAGAGGAGTAGTGCTGCTATATACCTTTGGCTTGTTCCAGAAGATTACACCAGCCTCAACCATCCAGTCGATACCCTTCTCAGAGTAAGCCTTACCATAGCCAAGACCTGCGTATGGACGAATGGCTGATGTCTGAATCCATGAGTTAATCTTACCGTCCTTATCAGGAATAAGTGTGTAGTTACCCATCTTCACACCTCTACAGTTCTCATATCCGTATGTAGAATAATTTGAGCTTGTATGAGAAAACATCTCCTGCAAAGTCATCTCGTTGTCTACACTCTCAAGAGTGATAATCTTTTCTGCTCCGAAATATGCACCGAGAGTAAGATGGAGAGGGAATGAAGGAGAAGCGTAGAAATCAAAGAGAAGCTTACCATTCAAGAACTTAGGAGTTGCCTTGATGTCAACTTCCCTTGGCATACCTCCATCAAATTCGTTTGTAACAAACTTCTGCTCCCTTATTTTATTTCCGTTGTTATCATACTTATATTCAATACTTCTACCATCTTCGCTGAGAGTATAAGCACTTTCTGTTGTCACACACTCCAATGCAGAAGTCATGCTGACAGCTGGCATATAAGAAACACCTGCACGTACCTGTACGTACTTACCAAGTGGCAATGCAAAATCAAGACCAACACCATTTGTTCCACCAGACAGTCCTAAAGACATGTGGTTGAACATATATGTGTCATCATCATTCAACAAATAATCCTGAGCGTGTACTGCTGTTGTTGCAAGAAGAAACGCAACAATCGTAGATAAAAATTTCATATCTATACTTACTATATATAAAAAGAGTGTAAATTTACGTGTGCAAAATTAGGGGTATTTTTCCTCATATCATAATAATTATGAAATTATTTATTGTTTTATGGGAAAAAG
>JAFZVY010000110.1 GCA_017617575.1 Bacteroidaceae bacterium
AATTATGAATTATGAATTAATGTCAATGACTGCAAAACAAACTATTGAGGCTGGTAAGGCTATTCTCGGTATCGAGTTTGGTTCTACTCGCATCAAGGCTGTTCTTATTGACGAGGAGAACAAGCCAATAGCTCAGGGTAGCCACGAGTGGGAAAACCAGCTCGTTGACGGACTCTGGACATACAGCACAGAAGCTATATGGTTCGGACTTGAGGATGCTTATGCAGACCTCCGTAAGAACGTAATCAAGGAATATGACTGTGAGATTGAACATCTCGCATCTATCGGTATCTCTGCCATGATGCACGGATACATGGCATTCGGTCCTACAGGCACAGCAAGCAAGGGCGCTCCTGCTTCTGAGGCTGAGAAGATTCTCGTGCCTTTCCGTACATGGCGTAACACTAACACAGGTGCTGCCGCTGCAGAGCTCTCTAAGCTCTTCAACTATAACATCCCACTCCGTTGGTCTATCTCTCACCTCTATCAGGCTATCCTCAACGGTGAGGAGCACGTGAGCGATATTACTTACATCACTACCCTCGCTGGTTACATCCACTGGCGTCTCACAGGTGAGAAGGTTCTTGGTGTAGGTGATGCTTCAGGTATGATTCCTGTTGACCCAGAGACTAAGTCTTACAACGCTGAGATGGTTAAGAAGTTCAATGACCTCATCGCTCCAAAGGGTTACCCTTGGAAGCTTGAGGACATCCTTCCAAAGAGCATCTCTGCTGGTGAGGCTGCTGGTACTCTTACAGAGCACGGAGCACACCGTCTCGATATCTCTGGTCACTTGAAGGGTGGTTGCCCACTCTGTCCTCCAGAGGGTGACGCTGGTACTGGTATGGTTGCTACTAATGCCGTTAAGCAGCGCACAGGTAACGTATCTGCTGGTACATCTTCATTCTCAATGATTGTACTTGAGAAGGACCTCTCTAAGCCAAACGAGATGATTGACATGGTTACAACACCAGACGGTTCACTCGTTGCTATGGTTCACTGTAACAACTGTACTTCAGACATCAACGCTTGGGTTAAGCTCTTCAAGGAATATCAGGAACTCCTCGGTGTTCCAGTAGATATGAACGAGGTTTATGGCAAGCTCTACAACCACGCTCTTACTGGTGATGCTGACTGTGGTGGCGTTCTCGCTTACAACTACATCTCAGGTGAGCCTGTAACAGGTCTTCAGGAAGGTCGTCCTATGGTTGTACGTTCAGCTAATGACAAGTTCAACCTTGCAAACTTCATCCGTACAAACCTCTACGCTACTGTAGCCGTTCTCAAGCTCGGTAACGACGTACTCTTCAAAGAGGAGAAGATTAAGGTTGACCGTATCACTGGTCACGGTGGTCTCTTCAAGACTCCAGGCGTAGGTCAGCGCGTACTCGCTGCAGCCCTCAACTCCCCTATCTCTGTAATGGAGACTGCTGGCGAAGGTGGTGCATGGGGTATCGCCCTTCTTGCTTCATACCTCGTTAACAATCCAAAGAAGCAGAACCTTGCTGACTGGCTTGAGAGCGTAGTATTTGCAGGTAACACTGGTGTTGAGATTGCTCCTACAAAGGAAGATGTAGAAGGCTTCAACAAGTACATCGAGGTTTACAAGGCAGGTCTCGCTATCGAGCAGGCTGCTGTTGCGAATAAGAAGTAAAATTAAGACCCTCTCCCCGACCCTCCCCCTCTATGGGGAGGGTGACTAATGCAACATCAATATAAAGAGTGAACCGTCTTTTGGTTCATAACCATTGCATTAGTCACCCCTCTCGCCATAGAGGGAGAGAGGGGATGGGGGTGAGAGGGTCAGAAAAGAAAATAACACACATAATAATAGTATTTTAGTAAAGATTATGGCAAATTCAATTAATGTTTTGAATCACGCTGCGGATAACATCCGTATCCTCGCTGCTTCAGCAGTTGAGAAGGCTAAGTCTGGTCACCCAGGTGGTGCAATGGGCGGTGCTGATTTTATCAACGTTCTCTATTCAGAGTACCTCAACTACGACCCAAAGAATCCTGAGTGGGTTGGACGTGACCGTTTCTTCCTCGATCCAGGCCACATGGCTCCAATGCTCTACTCTCAGTTGACACTCATCGGTAAGTTCACTCTCGAGGAGCTTGCACAGCTTCGTCAGTGGGGCTCACCAACAACTGGTCACCCAGAGTTTGAGATTGCTCGTGGTATTGAGAACACTTCAGGTCCACTCGGACAGGGTCACGTGTTTGCTATCGGTGCTGCTATCGCTGCTAAGTTCCTCGCAGCTCACACAGGCAACCCAACATTCGCTAAGGAAACAATCTACGCATATATCTCTGATGGTGGTGTTCAGGAGGAGATTTCACAGGGTGGTGCTCGTATCGCTGCTACTCTCGGTCTTGACAACCTCATCATGTTCTATGACTCTAACGACATCCAGCTCTCTACTGAGACTAAGGAAGTTATGACTGAGGATACTGCTGCTAAGTATCGTGCCCTCGGTTGGGAAGTTCTCGAAATCGTAGGTAACGACGCTGCTCAGATTCGTTCTGCTCTCGACGCTGCTAAGAAGGTTCAGGGCAAGCCAACACTCATCATCGGTAAGTGTATCATGGGTAAGGGTGCCCTCAAGGAGGACGGTTCTTCTTACGAGGCTAACTGCAAGACTCACGGTGCTCCACTCGGTGGCGACGCTTACAAGAACACTATCAAGAACCTCGGTGATGATCCAGAGAATCCATTCGTAATCTTCGATGACGTTAAGGAACTCTACGCTAACCGCGCTAAGGAACTTGAGGCTATCGTAGCTGAGCGTTATGCTGAGGAGAAGGCTTGGGCTGCTGCTAACCCAGAGAAGGCTGCACAGCAGGCTGACTGGTTCGCTGGCAAGGCTCCAAAGATTGACTGGTCTAAGTGCGTTCAGAAGGACAACGATGCTACTCGTAACGCATCAGCTGCTTGTCTCTCTGTACTTGCAGAGCAGGTTCCAAACATGATTGTTGGTTCTGCTGACCTTTCTAACTCAGATAAGACAGACGGATTCCTCAAGAAGACTAAGGCTCTCAAGGCTGGTGACTTCTCAGGTGCATTCTTCCAGGCAGGTGTTACTGAGCTTACAATGGCTTGCTGCTGCATCGGTATGGCTCTTCACGGAGGTGTTATCCCAGCATGTGGTACATTCTTCGTATTCTCTGACTACATGAAGCCAGCTGTACGTATGGCTGCCCTCATGGAGCTCCCAGTTAAGTTCATCTGGACTCACGATGCATTCCGCGTAGGTGAGGATGGACCAACTCACGAGCCAGTTGAGCAGGAGGCACAGATTCGTCTCATGGAGAAGCTCAAGAACCACCACGGTAAGCCATCTACTCTCGTTCTCCGTCCAGCTGACGCTAAGGAGACAACAGAGGCTTGGGCTCTCGCTATGGAGAACATGTCAACTCCAACAGCTCTTATCCTCTCTCGTCAGAACATCAACAACCTCCCAGCAGGTAACGACTATAGCCTCGCTGCTAAGGGTGGTTACATCGTTGCAGGTTCAGACGCTAACCCAGACGTAATTCTCGTTGCTACAGGTTCTGAGGTATCTACTCTCGTTGCTGGTGCAGAGCTTCTCCGCAAGGATGGCAAGAAGGTACGTATCGTATCTGTTCCATCTGAGGGTCTCTTCCGTCAGCAGACTAAGGAGTACCAGCAGAGCGTTCTCCCACAGGGTGTTAAGAAGTTCGGTATGACAGCAGGTCTTCCTGTAAACCTTCTTGGTCTTGTTCCAGAGGCTGAGGGTACTATCTGGGGTCTTGAGTCATTCGGATTCTCTGCTCCTTACAAGGTTCTCGACGAGAAGCTTGGCTACACAGCTGAGAACGTTTACGAGCAGGTAAATAAGCTCTTCTAAATAAATTATGAATTAGGAATTATGAATTAGGAATTGTTACCTTATCGCTATGATAAGTAACATTTCTAACATAGTTCCTAATTCTATATGTTTACTATTATGGAGACAGACAATATCATAGTAAATAAGTCAAAAAGTTTTGCTATCAGAATTGTCAAGCTTTACAAATATTTACATAAAGAAAAAAATGAATATATTCTTTGCAAACAAGTCTTGCGAAGTGGCACAAGTATAGGAGCAAATATTGCTGAAGCTGTATGCGCTATAAGTAAAAAAGATTTTGTCGCAAAAATGTATATTGCTTATAAAGAGGCTTCTGAAACACTTTATTGGTTAGAATTGCTTCATGACACAGAATATCTTGACGATGCTCTGTTTGTTTCTATATGGAATGATTGTAAAGAACTCCATAAAATGTTAAGTAGTATAACAAAATCTGCGAATGAGCGAATTGAAACAATTGATTAAATTGGTATCAATTCCTAATTCCTCATTCCTCATTCCTAATTTCTAATTAATTATGGTCGGTATTGCATCAGATCACGCAGCTTTTCCTCTCAAGCAGTTTGTTAAGAAGTATCTTGAGGAGAAAGGTATGGAGTACAAGGACTACGGTACATATACTGAAGATTCTTGTAACTACGCCACATTTGGACATGCTCTTGCTGAAGGTATAGAGAAGGGAGAGGTTTATCCTGGTATCGCTATGTGTGGTTCAGGCGAAGGTATCTCCATGACTCTTAACAAGCACCAGTCAATCCGTGCTGGACTTGTATGGCAACCAGAGATTGCACACCTCATTCGTGAGCACAACAATGCCAATGTCATTGTGTTCCCTGGTCGCTTCATCTCAGAGGACGTATGTCGTCAGTGTCTTGACGAATTCTTCGCTACAGAGTTTGCTGGTGGACGTCATCAGCAGCGCATCGAGGATATTCCTTGCAAATGATTTGCTGAAGCAAATCATTTAATTGATAATTGATAATTTATAATTGATAATTAGCCATCCGGATAAGGAAACTGATGCATAAACATCAATACCTGCATAGCTTAATTCTCAATTATCAATTATCAATTGTCAATTCTAAATAATTATCAATTATCAATTGTCAATTGTCAATTAAATTTTTTCTAATGAAAAAATTTCCACAATTTCCTAATCCCTGCTATGTCATAGAGGAGGATTTACTACGCCGTAATCTCCAACTTATTCACGATGTGGCAGAACAAGCTAATGTCGAGATTATCCTTGCCTTCAAGGCGTTTGCGCTTTGGAAGGCATTTCCTATATTCCGTGAGTACATCACTCACACCACAGCCAGTTCGCTCTATGAAGCTCGTCTTGCCTATGAAGAGTTTGGTAGCCCTGCACACACCTACTCCCCTGCCTACACAGACGAGGAGATAGATGAGATAGTGCGTTGCAGCTCGCACCTCACATTCAACTCACTCTCACAGCTTGAGCGTTTCATTGACCGTGCTGACAAAGTATCATGTGGATTACGTGTCAATCCAGAGTATTCGGAGATAGAGACGGAACTCTACAATCCTTGCGCTCCGGGTTCACGCTTCGGTGTACTCCGCAGCGACCTTGACAAGTATCTTGCCACTACAGGAAAGAGTCTCTCTGAGATTGGCATTGACGGATTTCATATCCATTGCCATTGTGAGAATGGCTCTGACGTGTTCAAGCGCACGCTCATGCACATAGAGGAGAAGTTTGGCGACCTCCTCCCACAACTCAAATGGATAAACTTCGGTGGTGGTCACCTTATGACACGAAAGGATTATGATGTACAGTTGCTGATAGACACACTCAATTCGTTCCACCAGCGCTACCCTAACCTACGTGTCATTCTTGAGCCAGGCTCTGCCTTTGCATGGCAGACAGGACCATTGTATGCAAAGGTTGTTGATGTCGTAGAGAACTCAGGTATCAAGACTGCCATTCTCAATGTCAGCTTCACTTGCCACATGCCTGACTGTCTCGAAATGCCATACCACCCTGCTGTTCGTGGTGCTGAGACACTTGACGACGAGGACTTGCCACGTCAGATTACCACATCAGAGCATGTCTATCGTCTTGGTGGCAACAGCTGTCTTTCTGGCGACTTCATGGGCTACTGGCGTTTCGACCACGAGCTTCAAGTAGGTGATGAAGTCATATTCGAGGACATGATTCATTACACTACCGTCAAGACAAATATGTTCAACGGTATCGGTCACCCATCCATCGGTATGCTTCACACAGATGGTACTTTCGAGCTTTATCGCAAGTACGAGTACGAAGATTACAGAGATAGAATGTGTTAAAAGTGACCTTCCCCCAACCCCTTCCTTTCAGGACGGGGAGTAGTTACTCAATCGCTGACATACATTCTAAAAATACAGCATAAAAAGTAACTTAAGAACTTACAAACTTAAGAACTTAAAAACTCGCAACATAATCATCCCTCTTGTTCCGAATGGACGCCCCCTTGGGGGGATGGGGGGCTTTAATTAGTTTATCATGTCACTTACATTAAACGATATATACAGAGCACGTTATGTGCTTTCCAAGGTTATCCGTAACACGGATTTGATTGAGGCACCACGCATCAATCCTGATTGCCATATCTACCTCAAGCCAGAGAACTTGCAGGTAACAGGTTCATTCAAGGTACGTGGTGCATACTATAAAATTTCACAACTCTCTGACGAAGAAAAATCACATGGAGTAATCGCTTGCTCTGCAGGCAATCATGCACAGGGCGTGGCACTTGGCGCAAAGGAATGTGGCATCAAGGCTGTTATCTGTCTTCCTGAAGGTGCACCAATATCAAAGGTGGAGGCAACACGCCGCTATGGTGCTGAAATATGCCTCGTACCTGGAGTATATGACGATGCTTACCAGAAGGCAGTGCAACTTCGTGACGAGAATGGCTACACATTCGTACACCCATTTGACGATGCTAATGTCATAGCAGGACAAGGAACTATAGGTCTTGAGATTCTTGACCAACTACCTAATGTGGATGCCGTACTCGTACCTATTGGTGGTGGCGGTCTTATCAGCGGTGTTGCCTTTGCTCTCAAGTCGCTCAACCCACGCATTCAGGTGTATGGAGTTCAGGCAGCAGGAGCGCCAAGCATGAAGAACAGCATCGAAGATGGTAAGATAGAACGTCTCCCACAGGTTCACACCATTGCAGATGGTATTGCCGTGAAAGAGCCGGGTTCACTCACCTACGACCTCTGTAAGGAGTATGTGGACGGCATCGTGACTGTTACTGACGACGAAGTGTCAGCAGCAATCTTGGCACTCATGGAGCAGCACAAGCTTATTGCCGAAGGCGCAGGTGCTGTCAGCGTGGCAGCAGCCATGTTCAACAAGGTTGACCTCAAGGGCAAGAAGGTCGTATGTCTCGTGAGTGGTGGTAACATTGACGTGAACATCCTCAGCCGAGTCATCACACGAGGTCTCTCTATGGGTGGACGCTCTTGTCGTTTCGTGTTTGAGCTTGACGACAAGCCGGGTCAGATGTTAGGCATCGTCAAGATTATTGCCGACCTTGGTGGCAACGTCATCAGCGTGGAGCACAGCCGTAGTCGTGAAGACGTGGATATCACAGCATGTCAGATGAGCATCCGCATCGAGACACGTAACCACGAGCATATCCGCCAGATACGCGACGCTCTTGCAAAGGCAGGATTCAGCCCCCTAACCCCCGAAGGGGGCAGCCATCCGGGACAAGGCAATTAAGAATTCAAAATTAAGAGTTAAGAATTTACAATAAACAATTAACATATTCCCACGGTCCGAACGGACGCCCCCTTCGGGGGTCGGGGGGCTTTATTTCTATGAAAAGTTTACTAATAAAAGATACGACATTGGAGGAGCGTAAGCAAATAGTGCAGGACGCTCTCAATTATAGTGCAGGTGATTGTGATGGTCAGGACTTTTCTGACATCTATGATGACTATATCCTCGGATTACGTGAACTTGCTGACATCAACCGTGAGTTCAGCGAGAAGCACGCAGGAGAGGTAATGTAAAATAAGCGCATCAATGAACAAACTTCAAGAACGGCTTTTTGGTCTGCAAGACAAGAAGTATGCAGCATTCCACTCTAACCTGATACCCGGCATCTCTGATGATAGCATAATAGGTATCAGGGTGCCTGTCCTTCGCACCTTTGCCAAGGAGTACATCAAGGAACCAGAGGCAATGGAATTCCTCCACCAGTTGCCTCATAAATACTATGACGAGAACATGCTTCACGGACTCCTCATATCCCAGATAAAGGACTATGATGAGTGCATCCGTCTCACGGATGAGTTTCTTCCTTACATCGACAACTGGGCAGTGTGCGACATCATGTCGCCAAAGGTCTTTGCCAAGCATAAGGACGAACTGATGCAGAAGATACTGGAGTGGAGCAAGTCTGAACACACATACACTTGTCGCTTTGGTTTGGAGATGCTTATGACATATTTCCTCGACAAAGACTTTAAGCCGGAATATCTTGACATTCCTGCCTCTGTACATAGTGACGAATACTATGTGAACATGATGATAGCATGGTTCTTTGCCACAGCCCTTGCAAAGCAATGGGACGCAACACTACCATATATCGAGCGCAAAGTCCTTGCACCTTGGACTCATAACAAGACCATTCAAAAGGCATGCGAAAGCTATAGGGTGACTGATGAGCATAAAAAAATATTAAGAGCCCCCCCCCCCCCAAAGGGGGCGGCCATCCGGAACACAAAGAATAAATAGCACAATCATTGAAGTTTTATCACTAACAACATGAAATAAAATATATCCCCATATCCCGAACGGACGCCCCCTTTGGGGGACGGGGGGCCATTATTTATGGACATTCAACTCAACGAACATAACAAGGATGAGCATGCACCAGCACATAGTGCTGAACATCTCCTCAACCAGACAATGATACGCATGTTTGGTTGCGAGCGTTCAAAGAATGCTCACATCGAGCGTAAGAAGTCAAAGATAAACTACAACCTTGCAACCTGTCCTACACAGGAGCAAGTGGCAGAGATAGAGCGTAAGATGAACGAACTCATCTCACAGGACTTACCTGTCACATTCGAATATGTGACACGAGACAATATTCCTGAAGGCGTAACTCTCGACAAGCTCCCAGAGGATGCCAGCGAGACACTGCGCATAGTACGCATCGGTGACTACGACATCTGTGCCTGTATCGGCAATCATGTCGCATCCACACGCGAGATAGGTACATTCAAGATTACCAGTACAAGCTATAACGACGGTTCATTCAGGATTGTGTTTAAGGTAATTCTTAATTCCTAATGCATAATTCATAATTTGCTACGCCCACCATTTTTCGACCGTCTTTGGTCGAAAAGTCATCCGTGAAAACTAATAAACTTAATAACTATAATGCCCTCTTGCATTAGTCACCCTCCCCTCGTGGGAGGGATGTGGAGGGGGCCTAACTTAAACCAACAATGAAAAAGACATTTCTATCCCTCACATTGATGATGGCATTTGGCGTTCAGAACATTAACGCACAGAATCCTTACCTACCACTCTGGGAGTTCATCCCAGACGGTGAACCTTACGTCTTCGACGACCCTGACAACCCGGGCAAGAAACGTGTGTATATCTACGGTTCGCACGACAATCTCGTTACAGAATACTGCGGACGCGACCAAGTGGTATGGTCAGCACCTGTAGAAGACCTTACCAAGTGGCGCTATGACGGTGTCATCTTCAAGTCAACAAGGAACGCCAATGGCGAGTTGATGAACAAGGACGGCGTGGGCGATGTGCTCTACGCACCTGATGTCACACTCGTTACGGACAAGGATGGCAAGAAGACATACTACCTCTACCCTAACAACCAGATGGGTGGACGCAATGGTATGATAGCACGCTCTTCACGTCCTGACGGCAAGTTTGAAGTAAGCAACTGGAGCAAGGACAACCCTAATGTGAATGACGGAATCCTCGGCTTCGACCCAGCCGTGTTTGTCGATGACGACGGACGCGTGTATGGCTACTGGGGATTCAAGCGTTGCAACGGTGCAGAACTTGACCCAAAGACCATGGCAACCGTCAAGCCGGGCACAAAGATTGTGGAGGACATGATTCCGGGATACGAGCAGGACGATACATACCGCTTCTTCGAGGCTTCATCCATGCGTAAGATAAAGGACAAGTATGTGTATATCTACAGCCGTTGGACACGCAATGGCGAAGAGGGTCTTCCTGAATCCAACTATACCCTCGCCTACTGCTACAGCAACAACCCACTCGGTCCTTTCAAGTACGGAGGCACAATCATCGACGGACGTGCACGTGAGAAGCAACCTGACGGCTCAGTCATTGCCACTGCCACGCCTAACGGCAACACCCACGGCAGTATATGCGAGATAAACGGCAAGTGGTGGGTCTTCTACCATCGTCAGGCAGGAACAAACGAGTACTCACGTCAGGCAATGGTAGCCCCTATCACCGTTGAGGTGACAGAGGGTGAGAATGGCCACGTCAAGATTGGTGAGGCAGAATACACATCCGAGGGATTTGCCACTGAAGGACTTGACCCATTCGGCACTTATCCTGCAGGTATTGCCTGCTACTACACAGGACCAGAACCAGCACACGCAGAATATCCAAACGTGGTTTACCCAGGTTCTCACACCGAGATTTACCGCATCAACTACGATGGCAAGACCGACCCATACGACGCAAGCATCAACCGCTGTGCCATGGTCAACAATGTCAATGGCTCTGTCTTTGGTTACAAATACTTCAACCTCAACAAGACCACAGGCAAGAAGAACGTCAAGCTATGGATTGAGTACGACAAGAGCGAGACAGACGGCACAATCGACATCATGCTCGACGCACCATCTGCCAACAATGGCGGTCAGAAGGTCGGAACATTCAACATAACAGGCAAGAAGACTAACAAGACAGCTATCGAGACCACTCTCCGTGGCATCGAGAACCTCAAGGGCAAGCACGCCCTCTTCCTCGTGTTCCATTCAAAGGAATCAGGCAAGAACATATGCAATGTACACAGAATAAAATTCAATTAGGAACGATTTTTAATGAGGAATTAGGAACTAACGGGTACTTGCATGTTAATTGTTAATTAGTATCAATTCCTAATTCCTCATTACTTCCCTGCGGTCAGTGAGAACGCTTCGCTTAGTTCCTAATTCCTAATTATTAAAAATAGTCGCACAAATTAAACCGAACAAAAATGAAACCATTCATCTTCCTATCTCTTGTGGCAATGATGCTAACAGGAACAGCCTCCATGCAGGCACAAAACAAGACAAAAGCCAAGACACAGACAAATGCTAAGAGTCAAAAGGCTACGACAAAAAACACCACAAAAACTACTGCAAAGACAACTACAAAATCAACCACGAAGACAACAAAAACAACATCCAAAACCACAACACCAAAGGCCACAGTCAATATTCTCTACGTAGAGCCTGAAAACCGCAACTACGCCCAAAATCTGGGCGGACACATGTTTTGGGACTATACGGCAAAGGAATCCAACGGCTTGCTTGGGGAGTTCAACATCAGCAAGAACGAGAAGAAAGAACTGATTGCCCAGTACTCCTACAGCACCTATGAATTGGCATTTGAGAATCTTCCCGTATTACCCTCCCCATCCGAGGTTGACACACGAGAGAAGATGGCTCAATACTCTGTCTATTTGGAGGCACGCAACGAGGCACTTGACAACTACGAGCCAGAGCCGGAACTGAAAGAGGCAGCTGACCGTTTTAACAAACTGAGAATGGAGATAGCCAAGAAGGCACGCAAAGGACAGCCATTCGATACCATCCACGTTGACAAGAAGTGGCCTCAATACAACAAAGTGCTGGACAAGCTAAAAGCAAGCTGTACACCACTGTATAACTCGTACCGAGACGTGGTCTTGTACAACGAGTCGGCTGACCATGACAGAGCATCATGGTTGCTCGAGAAGAATGGTGGTGCGCCTCGCTTCTACTATAACATCTATTCGCCGGTGGTAAAGCAGGTGATTAAGGAATGGTTCGGTTCAGAAGAGTGTAAGCAAGTACAGGCAATAGAAGACGAACTGCGTGCACAAGTGCAGGCAGAGAACCCAAAGAAGACACCCGACTGGTTCGTGGAAGGACGTAAGCGCGAGGGAGAGATTGTTGCCCAATACAACCGCAAACTCGTGGAACGCTGGATTCAGAAATCCCCTACCTCAACCTTGGCAGAATGTAAGAAAGCCATATCCATGCTGATAGAATGTAACAAAGAAGTGGAAGCCATCCGTGGCGATGACGCCATCACCTCAGAATACATATCAGCCCGTGTGTCAATCAAGGGAGCCTTAAAGGAGATGTTCAATCACTACCTTTACCTTATGGATCTCTCAGACATCCCTCTTGTACGCACACCAAAGACACAGGAAGGTGCCAAGAAGTTCAAACTGGAAGACTCTCCTTGGAAGCTTTCATATCCTTATAACATAAGAAAGGAATGATTTTTAATGAGGAACTAAGCGAAGCGTTCTCACTGACCGCAGGGAAGTAATTGAATGTCAATCGCGGAATTTTACGCGGAAGAGAAATCAGCGAACAATCAAACAATTCCTAATTCCTAATTTTAAGAAGCAATAGTATGTATATGATGAAAAGAACATATTTATGGCTGTTTGCAGCCCTATTTACAGGACTTACAGTCCTTGTCAGTTGTGACAATCAAGCGGAGGTGTCGCCTACCGACGACACGAGTGCATTTGTCAATCTCACGGATGTAGTGCCAGATGCCATACTGGAGATACGCTACTACGGCACGTACAACTTTGTGGGTACACGCATTGATGGCTACGACGAACCGACGGCAATCCTCACCAAGATTGCTGCCGACAGTCTGAAAGCTGTTAGTGACGATGTCATCAAGCAAGGCTACCGACTGAAGATTTACGATGCCTACCGTCCACAATGTGCCGTTGACCACTTCATGCGTTGGGGAGCAGACGTGAACGACACTCTCATGAAACCTTACTTCTATCCTATGTTGGACAAGAAGGTACTCTTCCCTATGGAATACATCTGTGAGAAGAGCGGTCACACACGCGGTTCAACCATAGACCTCACCCTGTTCGACATGACCACAGAGAAGGAAGTAGATATGGGAGGCACATTCGACTGGTTCGGTCATGAGAGTCATCCCGACTTCAGTGCCAATCCAGAGACACTCGAATACATCGAGAGCGACAGTCTCACGCTTGCACAGTTCAACAATCGCATGATACTTCGTAACGCCATGCTCCGCCACGGATTCAAGCCATTCCGCACCGAATGGTGGCACTTCACCCTCAAGGATGAGCCATTCCCAGACACCTACTTCACCTTCCACGTGAAGAAACTGTAAATATAAAAATCTCAAATCTATAATTTCAAAGTTATGCCTTCGGAACAAGCGTTCGGGACGCATAAATTATAGATTTGAGATTTGACATTTAACAATTACTAAGAATATGATTTCAAACACACCCGAATACTTGGTCGAGGAAGTATTCAACCAATACGGCATTGAAGTTCCCTTGGAACTTGCAATAACATATCTCGAAGCAGACCCATACCTCACTCCAGAGTCTTTGTATCTATACGTGATGCAGGAGGAGGAGTGAACCATATCAGCTAAAGTATAGTTATAATCATTTTTCAATAC
>JAFZVY010000111.1 GCA_017617575.1 Bacteroidaceae bacterium
AAACAGGCATCAGCTCACTAACCTCTAACCACTCAACTCTAACCACTACCCCAACATACGACCTCGCAGGACGCAGGGTGAATGAGAATCAGAAGGGAGTGGTGATAAAGGAAGGGAAGAAGCAGACAAAATAGCTTTTATACAACAAAAGTACCAATCTTTTCACGCAAGGATTGGTACTTTTATATATCCCTGAATTCTAAATGATGACTATTTCGTTACAATTTACCAATTATATCACAAAAACACATCGATTCTCTTGGCAGATTTAAAAAAAACAAGTACCTTTGCACCGATTTTTAATTAATTCAAACAAAAACAGAAATACAAAAAACATCAAAACTATGAAATTAAAGTATTTAGCGATTTTTATGTGCATTGCATCATTATTCACTGCATGTTGCAAAGACGATGATTCTGTAGAAGAGCCACAGCTAAGCATCTCACTTAATGGCACTTGGAACGAAGACCACCCAAGATACGAAATTCAGACAACAAATCTCGACACTACAAAAATAAAGACTGTATATTTTAAGGAAATATTCACCAACAAACATACAATACCCGAAACTGCAGATGACAGACTTGTCAAGCTTGATGCAAAAAACAAAATTGTATTAGATGACAGATTCTGGCCTTCACAGGGTGAAGAGGAGTTTAAAGCTGTAGCATACATAAAGACTGATACTGCTACCATAAAATCAGACACCGTTACATTGGTACATCCATCAGAATGGATAACCACAAGACGAGTAAAGAACGTACCTTCTGGTCTTTGCGAAAGCAGCATTTTCACATTTGAAGAAGATGCCATAAAACAGTATAGTATTGAAACAGGTGAACTACTAAAGTCATACCCTTGGAATGAAAATGTTGAAGCACGCGCAACATTCTTCACAAAAGACTATATGTACTACGTCCTTGATGACAAAGAAAACGATGAGAAATATCACGTTTACCGACTAAACCTCAATACATCCGAGATTGAACATTTGGCATATTACATAGGTTCAATCAATCGTATCTGGGTTGATAAATCAAAGATTTACATCTGTGACCTCCACACAGAAATGCGAGAAATAAATGTCAAGACAAATGAAGCAGAACTTGTTGATGGAGTCGATGAATTCAACTATTTCAGCATCGATGGAGATTATGTATATGGTTCATCAGGCACAATATTCTACAGGTATAAATCTGGCGATCCATCATCCATAGAGGAAATCGGCGAATTGCCATCAAGTAGTTGGCAACGCATTACCGTACAAGATGGGTGGCTCTACTATGTAGATAATAATATCCTGTGCAAGACAAAGATTAGCACACTCAACGATGAAAACAGAGAAATCATAAAGCTTGGCTGTCCTTTCGAGCCAACATTCAAATATGGTAATAGTCTCCAGATGTATACAGACGGCAGATACTATTATCTCAGAATGAAGTTTGATGGCATGCTTGTCAGCAAGAAGAGACTCGTTAACTATAAGCCATAACAAGATATATCACACATACCTAGTCCCCGTGTCATTATTTTCATGATACGGGGATTTTTTGTAATTTCATTTGGCAATTTAATAGAAAAAACATACCTTTGCAAACAAATATATAGATATTCTACTAATATCGCATAAATGAATCACAATATGCTTAAAAGAATCCTTATAATATCAATATTTCTCCCCTTGTCATTACTTTTGATGGCACAGAGGCATCCTGTTCCAGAAGAAAGCGGGAAGAACGTTTCCCGCGAGGTCACTATTGATACATCCAAACGTTTACAGACAATATAGGGATGGGGTGTCTCATTATGTTGGTGGGCGCACATGTGCGGCAAGTGGGAAGAGAGTAAGATAGACTCTCTTGTTGACTGGCTCGTTTCTCCCGAAGGTCTTAACTATAACATATTCCGTTATAACATCGGTGGTGGTGATGACCCGGAGAACCGTAACTGCGATGTGCATCACATGGCGCGTGGCAAGGGCATACGAGCCGAGATGCCGGGCTTCAAACACTACCCCACGGATACAGAATACGATTGGCAAGCCGACTCCGCTCAGATAAAGATAATGCTCAAGATTCGTGAGCGCCGTCCTGATGCCATCTTTGAGGCTTTCAGCAACTCCGCCCCTTGGTATATGACCGTTTCTGGATGCGTGGGCGGCCATAAGGATAAGTGGAAGGATAATCTTCGACCTGACTGCTACGAGGCCTTTGCCGACTATCTCATAGACGTTTGCAAGCACTTCAAGGAGACCTATAACCTTGAATTCCGCACCCTTGAGCCTTTCAACGAACCACTAACCGACTACTGGTATCAGAATGGTTCACAGGAGGGATGTCATTTCGATACATCTTCACAGATAGCCTTCATCAAGGTCCTGTATCCGAAACTAAAGGCAAGCGGTCTCAATACCGTTATCTCTGCCTCTGACGAGACTTGTCTCGCCCATTCCCTCACCGCCCTAAAGGCATACAAAGAGGCTGGTATCATGCCAATGCTAGGCCAATGGAACACCCATACCTACTACGGCAGTAATGAAGAGAAAGCCGCACTTCGTGATAGTATTCTCTCCCTAAACACTAACCACTCAACTCTAACCCCTAACCTCATACTCTGGCAAAGCGAAACAGGTGACGGCGGTCGTGGTATCAGAGGCAACCTAAAGATGCTCCAGCGATTGTTTGATGATATGCGATATCTTCAGCCAACGGCATGGCTCGACTGGCAATACTACGGCGAGAACGATACTCAATGGTGTCACGTAACAGGCGATTTCAAATCCCAGACAAT
>JAFZVY010000112.1 GCA_017617575.1 Bacteroidaceae bacterium
AAGTCGATAGACATGACCTTTCTCAACAACCTCGCCTTTTACTCCTGGCAAATCATTTGCCATCTGAAAGAACACATCCATGTTACCTTTGGCATCCTCATAGAGTTTCTTGTAAACAGAAAGTGTGCCGCCATTTACACAGTTTTTTCCACATTCCGAGAAGAATGCAGACCGCTCCTCTGGAGAGAGCTGTGCTATACCTTTCTCGAAACCCTTAAACCAATTTGATATTTCCATGACATTTTTTTCTTTCAACAATTACGTGTTAATATCTCAGCATCGGATAATATCGAACTCCGTTCGTAATCTGTTCCTCACTGGTATCCGCAAATCCCAGTTTCTTGTAAAACTCATGACCGTAGGGAGAGGCATTTACCGTGATAGGCTCTTCGTCCTTCATACGAAGGATATGCTGGATTAGTTGCCTGCCAATGCCTTTTCGCTGATAGTTCTTATCCACAAACAATAGTCCGATGTGGTGATGTTCATTGCGAGAGGCAATTACTCCCACCAGCTTATTGTCTTGATACGCTCCATAAAAGCGATGCATACTTAGGTATGATTCATCACCGATGGTATGAATGAATTCTGCAATACCCTCATCACAGTAGTCTGGGGCTTCAAACTCCATAAACACCTCTTTCACGAGCTTTAACGCCTCATCCAGTTTGTCATTTTCTATAGAACTGATTTGAGTTGCTTCGTTGTGTTCAAAATCATGAATCGTATCATTGTTCTGTATCATGCCTTTATCCGATTATGCCCCCGAAGGGCTCAACGTAGTTAATTATGAATTGTGAATTATGCATTATGAATTATCTTGGTATGCCTTGTAGTCCAAAGGTCGTACGCATCCACATCCTTGGGCAAAACGCTCGAATTTATTGTTGACTACCTTCTTCAACAATAGCCCAACTATCAGGCGGAGCAGCCATGGGTACTGCTCAGGTCCGGTAAACTTGGCAGCCTCCTTGGTGATGAAAGTGCCTCGTTGCGCAAATAACCGTCCCATTGCCTGATAGGGCTTTGTCATCTTCTCTGCATCCTGTGGCTTGGATGTGCGTATGGTGAATGTGCCTCCCTTCACGAGACAACCGCCGTAGGTGCATCCCAACTGTGCAGGGAGTGCCCTCAGGAAGCGTTCGCCAAGGCGAAGCTGGAATCCTTCGTCAAATCCGCTGTGGAGTATGAACGAGAGTTGTGCAGGCTTGGTGCGCTTGGTTGGCAGGGTGTCGAGAAACTCAAGAAGGAGACTTGGTACGCACTCCACATAGAGAGGCATGGCGATGATGATATTGTCATTGGCTATATAAGCCTCGCGTGCTGCATCCCATTCCTTACGGTCGGACAGGCTGTAAAGCTCGTATGTGCTTCCGTCCTCCTCCAGTCCCGTTGCAAATGACTGGATAATCTTGTCCGTGTTACTGAACTGCTTCACACGTGGACTTCCGTTGATTATTACTATATGCATTATGCGCCCTCCTTTCTGCCCATCAGGGCTGTTGCACCAAGTGAGTGACCGCCAAGGTTGTCGGATGTTCGTTCGCACCATTCCTCCAGCATGTCCTGTACTCCATGCCCCTTGTAGATGAGTCCCACGTTAAGTGGCGCATAGCGTATGGAGTGGCGCATACGTCCGTTGCGAAACTCGATGTTCATGTTCAGCATAGGCAGGATGCGATCCATCACTCGCTTGCCACGATAGTCTATGAATCCGAAGCGTGTGTCAGATATGAGCCATAGGTTCTGTGCACCTGCCAGCTTCCTCAGTATCTGCTCGTAGTCGTCCTTTATGGCGCATACTCCCGGAGTCTTCAGGAAGCAATGATTACATCCCATGCAGTGTGATATGTTCATTCCTGAGGTCTTTATCATTTCAACCTCATTACCCATGTTGGAGACAAGTGTGGCTATCTCGTCGTCATGGTCGTTCGTCTCCAATGTGTTGAGTACTATTGTCATTCTATTCTCTTGTAGTTAGAAGGAGTTAAAAGAAGTAAATGGTACTAAAAAGACGGATGACTAATCGCCATTATCCCAAAGAGTATCGTCTCTTTACTCCACTTTACTCCTTTTTACTTCATTTTACTCCATTGCGATTATCGTCTTTTCACCATTACAATCTCGGCATCCACTCCGTCCTTGCCATACTCGCTTACTACGATGTAACGCTCGTCGCAAGCTATGCCGAAGCATCTGCCCTCGACACCTTGCTTCTCCACCTGATTGCCCCAGTAGTTAGCCTTGTCATCGAACAACTTAATCATGTTGCCGTTGAAGTTGTACTCCTGATTGATGAATGAGCCTGTGAGCGAGAAGAGATTGTCAATCTTAGGCATGTCCTTAATGCCGAGTGCATTCACCTCGTCAATGAGAGCCTGCTTGATAGGTGAAGTGGCATGAGGAAGCTGGTCTGCAGGCAACTGCCAACGCTTGAGGAGAGGGAAGAACTTCAAGAGCTCTTTCTTGTATTCCTCACGACTGAGGTTCTTACCTGTGTGCTTGTTGTAGTCGCCCACGAACTGAGCACAGAAGTCAGCCATCTGCTCCATTGTGTAGTCACCAGTGAATGCACCATCCTTATAGCAGTAGATGCAGTATTCTTCATTCTTGCTACCATCGGCATTTGTGCCGAGAATATCGTCTGTGAGTGGCATTCCGCAACTCTGACAAAATTTCTGTTCCATATCGTTTTTAGTTGTTATTAAAGAGTATTTATGTGTGTTGTTTCGTTGTTTTTTATTGCCTCGTTATGGGAGGGAAATCGTACCTCGTTTGATGTGGTAAATCGAACAAGGTATGATGTGGTACATCAAACGAGGATTGATATGACACATCGAACGAGGTTCGATATTGCACATCAATCGAGGATGAATTTCATACCCTATATGTATCAGTCATGATAGTCGTCCTCTTTCCATTCAAACTTGACCGTTTCGGGCACCATGTACCTGCCTATCTTGTAGTCAATGTTTGCCTTATGTGCCTGACTCAGCTGGAAGCGTCGTGGGATGCGATACATCTTGCCATCCTTGATAAACCGTGCACCTGTCTGGTGGAAGCGAAAAGCTATGCCTCTTGCAACGCATTGCTCCCTCACGTGCAGAATCCAGTCATAGTTGCAAGGCCTTGCGTCTATGCCCGACTCACCGCTTACCGCCACTTCCTCTATCTCGTCGGTGAGGTAGGGCGTGAGGTCAACGTCCGTCAGCATCGGACCTACGATGATGCTCTTGTGCTTGATGGGAAGCGAGAGGAAGATAGGCAGTCGATAGTCAGCCATGACTTGGTTCTCAACCGTGCATCCCACGAGCACGTTGTCATAGCCGTCGCCCCAGTCATCAGGCGCACACTCCATGAAGCGATCAATACGCTTGGTGAAGAAGTAGAACCAAAGGTCGTGCCTCTCCCTCATCATTCTCCAGCACTCAGGCCTCCACTCGTCAGCATCCTTCAGCAGGAAGTCGGAAGTGAAACAGGTGAAGACTATCCGTCCGCTCCCTATCTTCCACGACTTGTCACGCTTCCGCTTTATGGGCAAGTCGAAGTTAGCCGTCTTCCTGCACTCACTACTCGAAATCTCGCTGCCATACATCTCGTCCTGCCTATACACATAGCAATACTTGCACCCAGGACTAATCTTGGTGCATCCATGCCACGGATTCCAGTCAGCGTATATTTCCCAGTGCTCGGACATTTTAAGTTTTTAAGGCCCCCTCCCAACCTCCCACGAGGGGAGGAGTATAGAGATACCCTGTTTGTTGAGAGTTTTTGACTTTTTAAGTTCTCGCTACTATTTATTTCTGCAAAAATCTTAATTACTTCCCTACGGTCAGTGAGACCGCTTCGCTTAGTTCTTAACTCTTAATTCTCAAAGCGTTCTTGCTGGAGCGAAGCCCAATTTTGCATTTTGAATTATTAATTATTAATTCACAGCGTGACGTATTCCTTTGGCTTGAAGTTATCTTCAAAAGTCCAGACGTGAGCCTTGCCATGCTTCATACGGAACACGCGAAGGAAGTCAAGAACGGCAGCCTCGCCTTGCTCCTTAATCCATCCCTTCATGAAGGCACGTGTAGGATGATTGATTATCTCGCGCTTGTAGTCGTCATCATCCACAAGTTCAAACTCGCCCTCAACCCTTATTTGGTACTTACCCGAGAAGAAGCACACCTCCGACTTAGGATTGTCAAGCAACTGCTGACAGAGAGGCTTCATCTTACCTGTGTGGAACACTATGCCGTCTTCATCAGCCTTGTACAATAGTATTACCCTTACGTGTGGCTGTCCGTTCTCACAAGTAGCCACGTTCATCACAGGGTGCTGCATCCCGTTAATTATTTCAAATATCTGTTCCTTTGTCATATTGTTTTTCTGCTTTATTATGCTTTGTTATTATTGTCATCGAGTGCAAAGGTATGCTAATATTTGCTTCCTATGGTTAAGAAAAGGTCAAGTAAAACGTTATGGTCAAATATTTTTACGCAGGTGCGTAAAAATATTTGACACATACCATCTAATAATAATATCTTGGTGACTTGAAGAACTCACCATTAATCAATAGTCGTTCAAGAGAACTGAAGTCTTTTGTAGAAGCCTGCCATTCTGGGTCAGGCATGTACCAATAGAACTGGCTAAAGTAGTCTGTGAGTTTTTGGTCTTTGAATACATAGCCACGTGATGCGTATGGAAGGTTGCGAATGATTCTTTTTTCAAAATCGTTGAAACCATCTTCTCCAGCTCGGTACATATCAAAGAATATCCCATATCTGTAATACGCTCCAGTCTGTACCTTTATACCTTTGTGTTTTTTGTCATTATAAAAATAATTATCAAATGAGTCAATCCAAAGGTCTGCATTTGGGATAAAATCTTTGCAATGGTATTCTATCGTTGCATTTCTTAATACAACTTCTTCGCCACCATATTGACTTTTCCTATGTTTGCCCATTCCATTTGCTATATTGTAAGAGCCTCTTGCAAAAGGGCCTGATATACTGAAATGCTTGCTTCCTTCAGCGACAATACGAAGCGTGAAATCTTCTATCTTATTTGCGTTCCAACGCATGGCAGGTGTCAGCCAATATCGAATCATAAAGTCCTCTTCTAAGTTACGTCCACAGTCATATCTGTATGTGTGGTGAATCTTGTTTTCACCAGGAAGGAATGTTGCGTTGAAGAAGTAAACGTGAGCGTATGGCTTAAACTCTTTTGTTTCCATGTTCAAGAGACCATTGTCCCATCCTGTTCCTTCATCCATATCCATATACTCCTTTCCTCCAAGAATCCATTTCGTTTTATCAACAGGGAAGTTCTTGTAATCAAGGTTAACGGAATCTTCATAGAACGCAAACTCATTTGTGTATTCAATATGCTTTCCGTTTATTTCAACTTCGAAATCCGAAATATCAGGATGACCTTTATGCTTTTCTGAAGGAAGAGTAGCATAAGAGTCTTCTATCTTTGCCTCAAATCCCATCTTTACAGTTTTAGGCTTGGATGAATTATTGACGAAAGTATAATCAACATCCACGTATGTGTATTTCGTTGTGTCACTTAATCTGATAGTCAATACTTCCTTTACAATCTTGATATCCGTATTAGATATCGGAACAAGGTGGTTGCCACTTATGTGAAACTCTCCGTCATTAGCATAAGTGTTTATGCACAATGCGCAAAGGGTAAGGAGGGTTGTTGTGATTCTTCTGATATAGTTTTTATTCATAGTTTTTTACTCTTTACTGTTAAGCTTCCGCTTTCATTATTGTTTGCTAAAAGACTTGACAAAATTTCGTTCCCATTCTGTGAAGTCAGCTTGGGAAGGTGTCCATGAAGGGTCGGGCATGTACCAGAAGAACTGGCTGAAATAGTCTGCAAGCTTCTTGTCCTTGAACACATATCCACGACTTGCGTATGGTAGGTTGCGAAGAATGCGTTTACTCCAGTCTGAGTATTCGCCATAGAGCATCGGTAGCCAATACTCTCCTCTGTCATAAAACTCTCCCAACACATGTTCTGTATTGTTTTCTTCGTGGTCTTTATAAATGTATGTGTCTGGAGATTTTATGAGCAAGTCCTTGTTAGGAATGAAATCCTTGCAATTATATTCTACCACACCGTTTCTGATAACAAACTCCCTTCCATATTTACTGATGCGTGTCTTGCCTGTTCCGCTTGCTATACGGAAACTTCCTTTGTCATCAAATGGGCCATTCAGGATAAAGTCCTTTGCTGTGTTCTCAGCAGAAATGCGAAGCGTGAAATCTTCTATCTTGTTTCCTTCCCATCGCATGGCAGGTTTTAGCCAATACTTGACGGTAAAAGCATCTTCCTGTCCCATTCCTGCAAGATATCTATATGTGTGGTGAATCTTGTTTTCACCGGGCTTAAATGTCACCTCAAAGTAATATACGTGAGCATAGGCATAGAACTCTTTTGTCTTTACGTTCATCAGTCCTCTGTCCCATCCTCCGTCATCTTCGTATTTGTCACCTCCAAGAATCCATTTTGTCTTATCAACAGGGAAGTTCTTGTAGTCGAGACTTTCCGAGTCACTATAGAAAGCAAATTCATTGGTATGGTTAATGTGCTTACCATTGAGTTCAACGGTAAAGTCATAAATGTAAGGATGTCCTTTCACTCCCTCTTCTGGGAGTTTGTATAAATCTTCAATCTCAGCCTCAAATCCCATCTTTACGGTTTTAGGCTTTGATGAATTATTGACGAATGTGTAATCTACGTCCACGTATGTGTATTCCGTTGTGTCACTTAACTTGATTGTCAATACTTCCTTTGCAATCTTAATATCTGTATTGCTTATTGGTATTAAATGGTTTCCACTTACAAAGTAACCACCGTCATTAGCATAAGTGTTTATGCACAATGCGCAAAGGGCAAGGATGGTTGTTGTGATTCTTCTGATTGAGTTTTTCTTCATTTTCTTTTAAGTTAGTTAGTTTTAGGAATTAAGGGGAGTTCGTACCCTCAGTTAGTGTGAGCGTACGAACTGTCCTTCTGCCATGTCGCCTATGCAACGGTCTTCCATGTCGTCGAGCATATTGTCAAGCTGTTGCTGGCAATATTTCTCGTACTCGCTTTTCGTGTCTTCTGCTTTCGCATCTTTATCTTTGTCCGGGTCAGGGAAAAACATGTTTCCATGCCCTATCTTCTTTGCAAAAGGATTGAGAGCCTTCTCGTCAACCTCCTGCTCCTCATCTTTCTTTATCCAGAATACTGACATGATAAATTCAAAATTAAGAATTCATAATTCAAAATTGTTTCTCTCCGTATGGCCGCCCCCTTTGGGGGATGGGGGGCTTTAGAATTCCTCGTTTTCCGTCCTTGCGATAATCTCGTTCTGGAGTTGAGCGGTCATATCGTTGAAGTAGTCGGAGTAGCCAGCCACACGGACAAGGAGGTCCTTGTACTCGTCTGGGTGAGTCTGTGCCTCAAGCAGGGTGGCAGTATCGACCACATTAAACTGGATGTGATGGCCACCGAGATTGAAGTATGTGCGGATAAGGCTCACTATCTTCTTGAGGTCTTCGTCACGCTTGAACAGTTGAGGCACGAAACGCACGTTCAGGAGCGTACCGCCCGACTTTGTCTGGTCAAGCTTGCCGAGGCTCTTGACCACGGATGTAGGGCCGTTGGTGTCTGCTCCGTGGGCAGGTGATGTTCCGTCGCTAATGGCAAACTTGGCAAGACGGCCATTACAACTTGCTCCGCACACAGAACCAAAGTAGTTGTGACAGGTAGTGGAGAGCATATTGAGCTGTGTCGTTCCCCCTCGTGTGTTAGGGTGTCCCTCTATTGCCTCCACAAGGTCGTCGTAAACCTTGACGGCTATCGTATCGGCATAGTCGTCATCATTACCGAAGAACGGTGTACGGTTAATGATGAACTGACGAAGTTTCTCGCCACCAAGTCCACGAAGAGGGTGTCCCTCTGGAGCTGTTTCGCCCCAATTATATTTAACAGCCTCAAGCAACAAGTCCATCCTTTCGGCTACGGTCTTACATTCTGCAAAAGGACCAGACGGCTTGTCCCCTTCGGGGCTAAACACATGCTTCTTGAGTGTAGAGAAGCAGTCGGTTATTGTTCCGAGTCCCGTACACTGGATATACTGAGTGTTGTAGCGCGCACCACCAGAGTAGTAGTCCTTGCCACGTGTGATACAGTCGTCGATGAAGAGTGACAAGAACGTGGCAGGAGCATAGAGTGAGAACATACGCTCTATATAGTTGTTCACCGCCAGTTTCATGTTCACGAAATACACCATCTGCTTGTGGTAAGCCTCGTACAGTTCGTCGAATGTCTTGAACGAGCGAGGGTCACCAGTCTCCAGTCCCAGCTTCTTTCCGCTCACAGGGTCAAGTCCGTTGTTGAGCGTTATCTCCAGTATCTTAGGAGTGTTGAGATAACCCGTTAGGATGTAGGCTTCCTTGCCGAATGCACCTACCTCGATGCATCCTGACGTACCTCCCTCACGTGCATCCTCCAGAGTCTTGCCCTGGCGCACAAGCTCCTGAACGTACGTGTCCGGATTGAAGCATGAAGGATAGCCATGTCCTTGGCGTATGACCTTTGCTCCTGCTATCACGAACTCGTCTGGAGTCACCTTGCTCACGTGGATGGACAGACCCGGCTGTAGCTCGTGAAGCTCCTCCTGTATCTCAAGGATGATGTATGATATCTCGTTAGTGGCATCGTTGCCAAGCTTGTCTATACCACCAATGTTGATGTTCGTAAAGTCGTTGTATGTACCCGATTCAAGTGCAGTCACACCCACCTTCGGAGGTGCTGGCTGATTGTTGAACTTAATCCATAGGCATGAGATAAGTTCCTTTGCCTTGTCACGAGTGAGAGTGCCGTTCTCCAGTCCTTCCTTGTAGAAAGGATAGAGATGCTGGTCTATGTGTCCCGGATTCATGCAGTCCCAGCCGTTAAGCTCAGTTACCGTACCGAGGTGTACGAACCAGTACATCTGTATTGCCTCATGAAGGTCTCTTGGCGCATGGGCAGGAACCCAACGGCATGTGTCCTCTATCTTATTTAGCTCTTCTATCCTCTGAAGGATAGCAGCTTTTTCATCCTCCGGCAACCCAGATTTCTCACTTTTCTCTTTTAGCTTTTCACTCATCTCGTGAGCCAAGTCAGCATGACGCTCGGCAAAGAGTATGGCAGCATCACAACTGATGTCCATAGCCTGAAGCTCCATCTGCTTGTCCGTAGCCTCAGGGTCGTTTATGAAGTCAAGACCGTTGAGAGTCTCCTTGATAAGAGCCTTTGTGTCCAAGAGTCCGCGACGGTACATCTTGCCGTCCATTGACGTGTGACCGCCAGCACGTTGTTCCATGAACTCCGTGAATACTCCTGCGTGATAAGCCTCTTCCCACTCCTTGCTCACGTGAGTGAAGATGCGCTCACGCTGTGTGCGTCCCTCCCAGTAAGGGATGACCTCACGCTCGTAGGTGTCTATGTCCTCCTGCGAGATATGGTAAGGCTGAAGCTCTCGTGTGTCGAGTGTGTGGAGGTCTTCCACCGTATGGCAGGTAAGCTCTGGGAAAGTAGGAACAGCCTTAGGCACAGGACCTCTCTCGCCCACGATAAGCTCGTCGTCGCCAATGTATATGGTCTTCTTCTTGCATATCTCATAGAAGTTACGTGCCCTGAGAATGCAGTTAGGCATCTTGCCATAGTTCTCCTTGTAGAATGCTGTCTCGATGAGCGCACGCTCAATGGTGAGCGTAGGCTCTGTTTCCACACTCAACTTATGAAGACGCTTGATACGCTCATTCATACCACCCTCATTCTCTGGATACTTGAGGGAAAAATTCATCTTGCTGTAAGGAGCACGACTTGCTTTGTTATTACTTCCTGTCATATTTTGTGTAATTAGGAGTCTAAAGTTTTAAGAAGTAAAGAGGAGTAAATGGTAGTAAAAGGGAGTAAAGAGACGTCACTCTGTATATTAAAGTCAGCAAAACAGACTATCGTCTTTTTACTTCTCTTAACTCCAACTTTTAACTCACGAACTTACAAACTTAAAAACTCACGAACCCAACTTTTAACTCTTAACTTTTAATTCTTAACTCTGGAATGCCTTTGCGGCATACCAGAGTTTCTTTCCCAGAATATCCCATCGGAATATCCTTGTATGCTCGTGTCGGTATCTGCCATCTGTAGCCTCTTAGCAGCCCATAGGCAGTATTCCTCGTTTATCTCTATGCCACAGTAGTGGCGATTCAGTTTCTTTGCTGTCACGCATGCCGTACCGCTACCCATAAAAGGATCCATCACGAGGTCGCCCTCCTTGGACGAAGCAAGTATAAGCTTGGCGTATAGCTTCTCAGGCTTCTGTGTAGGGTGATCGGTATTCTCAGGCATTGACCAGAAAGGAATGCTTATGTCATCCCAGAAGTTGGAAGGACACGTGTCCCTGAAGTTGCCATTCTCCGATTCCACCCAGTCCTTAGGTTCTCCGTCCTTGCGATAAGGGGCAAGCACCTTCCTGCGCACCTTCACCGAATCGAGGTCAAAGTAATAATCATCAGGATTCTTTACCGCAAACCAGATATCCTCCATACCGTTCTTCCAGTTGCTCTTTGCGCCCCTGCCCTTCTCCCTCTGCCATGTGATACGGTTCATGATGGTCATGCCCGTCTCCTCAATGACCCTTTGTAGTGAGGACGTACATTTCCAGTCGCCACACACATACATGCTACCGTTAGGCTTCAGCTTCTTCACCACGAGAGGCAGCCAAGTCCTCAGATATTCCTCATACTTACCCGCACTCTTCGTAGCGTTAAACTTCACCGTACCGAAGTCCTTCGCAAGGTTATATGGAGGGTCGATGATAAGAAGGTCAGCAATCTCATCCGGAATGTTCCCTATGACTTTCAACAGGTCATTACAGATGATTCTGTCAGAAACGTCGCCCCCATCCGCCGTCTTGCATATCACGTTCCTCAGTCCTTTTGCTTCTGTGGCGGTAACGGTGACTGTCCTGTTATTTTTTGCTCTTTCTTTCATCTGTCCCTTTCGATTCTTATTTTCGTGCAAATATATGTATTAATTCTCGAATAATCAAATACCATGCACCCTTCTTCATATGAAATGTTCAACGCGTTAAACAAATTCATGTGAAATATGTTTAACGCGTTGAACATTTTAATGGTTACGAAACTTGGACAGACTCTCTTTCGCTATCAACAAAGTACGGTGTTCATTGTCCCATTTATCGTGACGTGAGTGCATTATTTTCTCACTTGTCCATTACCTTTTATTATCCACTTGTATGTGGTTATTTCTTCGAGTGCCATAGGGCCGCGGGCGTGTAGCTTCTGGGTGCTGATGCCTATCTCTGCACCAAGGCCGAACTGCGCTCCGTCGGTGAAGGATGTTGGGGCGTTGTGGTAAACGCAAGCGGCATCCACCTTCTTGAGGAACAGGTCGGCTGCTTGGTCCTTGTCCGTTATGATGCACTCGGAGTGTCCACTTCCGTTCTTGCGGATATGGGCTATTGCCTCGTGGATGTCTGCTACAGTCTTTATTGCCATGGTGTATGACTGGAACTCTGTTCCGTAGCTTTCCTCTGTTGATGGCTTGAGGAGTTCTGCTGGATAGTTGCCGCTGAGAACTGCCAAGGCTGGTGCATCGGCATATATGAGTACATGGCTTGCCTTGAGTGGCTCGCATATCGTAGGGAGGTCGGCAAGGCGGTCTTCGTGGATGATGGTACAGTCGAGTGCGTTGCACACGCTCACGCGACGTGTCTTGGCGTTATTGATAATCTTTGCTCCCATGTCAGCATTGCCGTCCTTGTCAAAGTAGGCGTGGCAGACGCCTGCGCCTGTCTCGATGACTGGCACGCTTGCCTCCTGACGTACAAAGTCGATGAGTCGCTTACTTCCACGAGGGATGACGAGGTCAACATATCCGTTGGCGTGAAGTAGCTCGCCTGTGGCTTCGTGAGTGGCAGGAAGCAGTTCTATTATATTTTCGTTTACGTTGTATTCCTTCAGTACATTCTTTATGAGGCTGACGATGGCACGGTTGCTGTCGTCGGCATCCTTTCCGCCCTTGAGGATACATGCGTTGCCTGATTTGAGGCAAAGGGCAAAGACGTCGAATGTGACGTTAGGGCGTGCCTCATACACGATACCTATCACTCCGAAAGGTACGCTCACACGTGTCAGTTCAAGTCCGTTTGGGAGTACGTGGTGCTTGAGCACACGTCCGAGAGGTGAAGGTAGGGTACTCACTTTGCGTGTGTCACCTGCTATGCCCTCTATGCGTTCCCTTGTGAGCATAAGACGGTCGTACATAGGATTTGCCTTGTCCATGCGACTCAGGTCCTTGGCATTAGCCTCAAGAATAGTGTCTGTTTGTGCTATGGCTGCATCTGCCACGGCATTAAGGATGTTGTTTATCGTGTCGCTGTCAAGCATGGCGAGGTCGATGCTCGCATCTTTCACCTTCTGAAATGTGTCTATTAGTGTCATGTTTATTATGTGAGTTTGTAAGTTTTTAAGTTCTTGAGTTTTTAAGTTATTCAGTTCTTGAATTACTTTTTGCTTCCGTTCAGTATTATCAAAGTGGCAATACATCCTGGTACCCATCCGCATATTGTGAGGATGGTTGTTATCACTATGCTACCACATCCTTGGTCGAAAACTGCCAATGGAGGAAATATTAAACAGAGCAAGACTCTTATGCATCCCATATTGTTAGATTGTTTTTGTGTTTGCAAAGGTATGAAAATTAAGTGAAAGGTTACTTGTGAAAGGACGAAAATATTCATCACGTGGGATTTTTACATAGGCAATTCCCCTCAACAATAGGGAAAGTACCTTTGGCAATATAGTTTCTCCCTTGGCATAGTATCTGAAAAGCCCCTATCTTTGCAGCATCAAAATTAAAAACAAGTATTCACCGAGTGTTCATCACTCACTAAAATATAAGGCTTATGACACGCAATACATTTTTCGCTTTTGCAGTAATGGCAATGATGGCAACAGCAAATACAACATACGCTCAGAGATTTGAAGGTCGTGGTGGACACAGAGATGGTGGTCGCGAGATGGTAAACCATAACGGTGGATTCCACATGAGAGGACATCACAATGAGGGTCGCACGATGAACGAGCATAGAGGTGGTCACGATATGAACAGGAACCACGGAGGTCGTGAGTTGAACATGCATCATGGCGGTCGTCCAGAGTTGAGAGGTAACTTACATCATAATGACAGACATCACGATGTTGGACATTTCGGTCACAACGTACATCGTCCAGTAATAGCTCATCATCATTTCAACGGAACATTCGACCACAGAGGTCACGTTCGCGGTTGGGAAGGTAGAGTTCGCCATCACAACGGTCGCTGGGGTTACTTCCGCAACAACAGATGGTATTGGTACAATCGTTACTTTGAGCCAACTTACTACTTTGCTACTCCAGTACATCACTTCAACGATTACTATTTCTTGGAGAATGATTGCTACGTTCCTGGTTGGGAAGGCAGAGTATGCTACCGCAACGGTCGCTGGGGTTATTTGAGAGGTCGTGATTGGTACTGGTACGACACATACTTTGAGCCAGACTACTACTTCGCTCGCCCAGTAGCTCATTTCCACAGCCATATCTGCACAGCTGACCGTGTTGTAGGTGCAGTAGCAGGTGGCTTGGTACTTGGAACTATCATCGCAGCACTCTGTAATTAATGAGTAATGAGTAATAGGCTATAACAACAACTAAGAATAGGAGTTAGGAATGAATGACAAAGGATGAAAACGACTGGTAAACGGGAATTTTTGAACGATATATTTATGGTTAACAATTATTGCTTGTGGGTATGATTTGGGGTGAGAGATTGTTTTTTAGGATTTGGCATAATTTGGAGGTTAATGTAAAAGGTTGAAAAAAGGTTAATAAAGAATGTAAAAAAAATTTACTCAGGAAAAATGTTTTTAATATATTATATAGTGTTTAAGATGTAACAGTGTTCAAAAGGTTTTGAAAAAAGTATTATCTCCATTAACCGGGTCGGGCAGGTTCTTAGGTTTAGTCCTATTGAACCTGCCCCCCTTATGTTTAATGAAGAATGAAGAATGGTTCAACTGAGTTAATGAAGAATGTGGGAGTTTCCTATTAAGCATAATTAACCGATGTCAATTATCGTTCCTATTATGACAACTAATGGTGTTTGCCATGCGTATTTATTCCTTTGAGAAAATACGATAAGCTGCCAGTACGTGATTACCCATCGTTTTGTCCTTTAAATCTCTGACGTGTACTAAATAAGTTGACACTTTAGGGCTACAAAAAGTGTCATTATTATGCGAAAATCAAAAGAGATGACGGACGATAAACGTCTTGCGTTTATACAGGAGTATTTGTCCTC
>JAFZVY010000113.1 GCA_017617575.1 Bacteroidaceae bacterium
AAAAATATTGCAGTTCTTTCTTTTCAGTCGTCTTTGGCTGAAAGATGGCTCATATAGTCAAAGGCTATGGTTTTCGACCATAGCCTTTGTTGTTTTTCCCTCTCTTTGTTTCTTCATTTTTATTCATCTCTTTTGTCTTCGTTTTTCATTCGTTCTGTCTCCGTAGTACCTCCTATCTTCCTCCATCGAATGTCCATCGTTTCGATGGACATTCGGTGGTGATAATATGGAGATATTTTGGTGTTAATACGTAGGCATAACGAAGACATAACGTAGGCATGAGGGAGTAGCAACGAACATAGGGCGTAATGAGACCGAAAACAGAAATTGTCTGAACTGTGAGTAATAGTCAAAGTACTCGCACAAAGAACTATATTTATCCCCCTCAATCATAATACTTACGCATCCCAAACATAATGTTTAATGGTTCTACAAATCATCAGTTAGTGCCATAGTGCCAAGTGCCATTCTATACTTAAAAATAGCATTTATAGCATATTTTATAGCATTTTTCATAGTTTTTGGCACTTGGCACTATGGCACTAGTGGCACTAACTATGCTTGAAGTCTTTCATTTTTTCTTGTCAGTTTTGTTTGTCCTCTTTTGGAAAAGTGTTAACTTTGTGTTCGCAAATAAGCTATTGTGTGCTTTTGTTGAGTAAGACACAAGTGGCGATACGGTACTAATTGAAAAAATATTTCAAACATTATGAAAAATCTGAAAATCTTGTTTTTCTGTGGTTTGTTATTCGCTTGCTCTATTCCAAAAGAGCGGATTCCTGGAGTATACACGGATTTCCATACACAAGATAAAGACACAGTTTGGTTGTATGAAGATGGAACTTGTGTACAAAAGGTGTATGACATAAATAATGTTCTTGTTTATAGTGCAAAAACATCATGGAAATATAAAAAAGATGTATTCAATATGAGTGAAGATTTTCTTGTTTTTAGTTCTTTATATATCCATGATGAGGTCTATTTAACAGATCCAGAGATAAGAAACGAAGGTGGTATGTTTGAAAGGCAAGGATATCAATTGTTTGTGGGGTATAAAGAAGATAAGCTATATTTTGCTTGCCCTCTTTATGTTGATTTGCCATCAACATGGCATTATTTTTACAAGATTGCAGAAATTAAATAGCATGTTCGTTTGAGTTGTAATTACACCCATATCTCTCGTTCGGGAGACATGGGTGTTCTATATATTGAGATATGGTCGTAAAACTAAAAATGGTATGGCTGTCACTCAAAGTATAGACTAAGTACTGACTTATATGAGACTATTATGAGACTCACATAAGACCTTGAACTTATGAGTGAACATGGTAAACTTGATTTTTATCTTTTCACTTTTCGCTTTTCACTTAAAATTTGTAACTTTGTCACGAACGTTAAAACCTTGCTTTGGTGCTTGGGAAATGTTTACTCTGTAAGATGAAAAAACAAGATGTTGCCTGAATGGTAGGATTACTGCGACATATAATCATTATGTGCGTGTTTCTCATGTGGATGGGAAACGGCATTCGTGCGCAGGTACACCAGATGATGTTTGAGAGGATTGACACCTACAACGGACTTGGTGACGACCGTGTTTACCATATCCTACAGGTGGCAGACGGGCGTATGGCTATCACTACGCATGATGCCGTGAGCCTGTATGATGCCGTGTCTTTCCGTAATATACCGTTGTCGCGTAGCGAGGGCATAAGGCTTGATGCCTATAATGGTGCCTACCATTGTTATGTGGGTATGGATAATCTGTTGTGGATAAAGGATAATCACAGGCTTAAATGTCTTGATGTTGCCTCCATGACGTTTGTCGAAGACGTGGCAGCAAGGCTAAGTCAACTCACTGGCAAGTCCGATGTTGTGGATATGTTCTGCGACCTTGAAGGCAATGTGTGGTGTATCACTCGTGACAATCATATAGTTGGAAGTGATGGACGTAGCTTTGCCCTGCCTAAGGGAAAGGGCGAGTTGCAGGACCTTATGGATGATGCCAAGTGCCTCTATCTCTTCTACTCCAATACTGAGGTGGTGGCTATGGACAAGTCATCAGGAAAGATACTCTATTCCGTTCGTGCCCTTGATGACGATAAGTATGCAGGCACGTCGCTTGTCGTGCCTGTTGGCAAGGGACGCTACTATCAGTTGCGTAACGGCAACGATGGGGGAGTGTGCCTGTGCTTTGATTCCAACACTCGCCTTTGGAAGACCATATTTGAAGTACCTTACACGGTTCACACCCTTGCCGTATCGCCTCGCATGGCGTATGTGGTGACGAGAGAGGACATGTGGGAGATAAATACGACTACCGATGAGGCTCACGTGGTGGAACACCTCATGCTTGAAGGAACGCCAATATTGCCTAAACACATGAATACCGTATTCGTGGATAATCAAGGTGGCGTATGGCTTGGTAGCTATGCCAATGGACTTCTCTATTCGCACCCTTCGCATAGGGTGCCCGACGTGCAGGATATCGTGGGACTTGAGGACTATGCACGAGACAAGATGACGGATGCCGTTTATCCGCTTATGCCTATTGTGACGGATGTGACTGTTGGTGGTGTTTCGCTCCTTGGCTCAGATGCTGTGGCAGCTATGTTTATGTCCGACACTTTACATCTTGAATATAGTCAACGTGATGTCACTCTTACCTTTAGTTCCCTGAACTATCCTTTGCCACGACTCACTCGCTATCTTGTCCGTATGGCAGATATAGACACTCTCTGGCATTCACCAGAGGACTTTGGTGGAGTGGTGGACGACAGGGGCTGCCTTGTACTTGGAGGCATGAACTTCAGTTCTGGCAGCCATTCCGTAGAGGTAAGGGCTGTGCTTGGCAAGGCAAAGTACGACCGCACTCTGTATGTCATCGTGGAACGTAGTTGGGCACAGAATATTCCACTTTATGTGAGCATCTTTATCATTATGGTTCACGTGGTATTGTGGCTTAGTGGCATAGACCGTAGGCAAGATGAGGAGGAAGAGGTTGCGCAGCAAGAGATGAGTGATGCAGACCGTGAATTTATAAACAAGGCGAGGTCGCTCGTTGTCGCTAATCTTGGAGCCAAGGGTTATAGCGTGGAACAATTGTCCGAGGACTTGTGTATGGAGCGCACAGGTGTTTACAAGAAGATGAATGCCCTTATAGGTTGTTCTCCGAGTGCCTTCATACGTTCCATCCGTCTTGAGCGAGCTGTGGAACTACTGTCTGCTGGTACTATGAGTGTACAGGACGTAGCCGAAGCCGTAGGCTTCAACTCTGCCAGCTACATGAGCCGTTGCTTTGTCTCCGAGTATGGTGCCACTCCTCTTGAGTATGTGAAAAAGATAAAGGAGGGATGCTAAATATAATCCGAGAAAGAATAGGATGTTTGCATGTAATTTGATTTTACAATAAAAAAGAACGCTTCCCGTAGTTGATGCTACAGGAAGCGTTCCTTTTTTATTGTTAGGTAGTAATGAGTATTCCTCATTACTAATTCCTCATTACTAATTCCTCATTTTACTTCACCTTGATGACGAGGTACTTGCTTACGCTCCAGAACTTGGCTGGGTCAGAGATACGGAGAGTATAGAGACCCTTGCTGTCCTTGAGGAGTGTGTAAGAACCTGCTGGGTGAGTAGTCATGATGTTAGCAGACTTAGATGAGAGAGGAATGACAGTTGTGTTACGGATGTCAATCTTCGTCATGTAGTTGATGTCGAAGTCCTCCTTGAGTACGCTACTCTTCTTGAAGATAGATGAAGAACCGAGAATCTTGTGTTCCTTGAGCTGCTTGCTTGTTCCGATAGCGTAGTAAGCTGTGTTGAGCTGTTCGTCCTGGTTACGTGCAATAAGCTCTGTCTTCTCCTTTGAAGTACGCATAGTCTCGTTCTCTGTCTGGAGGTTAGACACATCTGTGCTGAGCTGAGCAATCTTCTGGTCCTTCAACTGAAGCTGCATGCGGAGGTCTTCAAGTTCCTTGTTCTTCTCCTCAAGCTGCTGCTCAAGCTGGGCAACCATTTCCTTAAGCTTGTGAGCGTTGATAGAGCTGTTGTTGAGCTTACGCTGGAGTTCCTCAATCTTCTGACGGTTCTCCTGAAGGCGTTCCTGAATGAACTTCATGTTGTCACGGATGTTGGCTTGTGCGCTGTTGTTCTCTGCATTAGCCTTCATCATGTTCACACGGTTCTCTGCCTCGTTGATGAGATTGAATCCTTCCTGTACCTCGTTGAATGTGCCAATGAGGTCGTTAATCTCGTTGTCCTTCATGTCGATGACATTCTGGAGTGAGTCTTTCTCTGCCTGAGCCTTAAGCTCCTTGCTGCTTGGTCCGCATGATGCAAGCACCATAGATATTGCAGCAATAAAATAAATCTTTTTCATAATTTATCTTTTGTTTGAGTTTTTACGCTACTTGTTTGAACTAAGAGTTAATATTTATCTGCTAAATCTTAATTCTTAATTCACAGTTCTTAAATTACTTGTACTTGTTTTTAGACTTACCATTTCCCATTATGAGTGGGTTGAAGTTTTCTGGTTCTTTGTTTCTGTTTTGTTTCTTATTGTTAGTTATTTCTGATTGTAATGTAATGTCCGTTTCGTTTGCTCCTTCGAGGATGATGACTATCTCGCCAAGAGGCTCAGTCTTCGAAAAGTGGTCGATTACCTCGTTGAGAGTACCCCTTACATGTTCCTCGTGTAGCTTTGATATCTCTCGTGCCACGCTTACGTGACGTTCTGCACCGAACACTTCGGCAAACTGTTCGAGAGTCTTGAGTAGTCGGCGTGGTGACTCGTAGAATACTATCGAGCGTCCTTCGCCCTTGAGAAATTCAAGTCGCGTCTGGCGTCCCTTCTTCTGTGGCAGGAATCCTTCGAACACGAACTTGTCGCAAGGAAGACCGCTTGACACGAGTGCTGGCACGAATGCCGTTGCGCCCGGCAGGGTCTGTACCTCTATGCCTGCCCTTGCACATTCTCTTGAGAGAAGGAAGCCAGGGTCGCTTATTCCCGGAGTGCCAGCATCACTTATGAGGGCTATGGTTTGACCGCCCTTCAAGCGTTGAACCATCTGCTCCACAGTCTCGTGCTCGTTGTACTTATGGTGCGAAAGCAATGGCGTGTGGATGTCGAAATGCTGAAGCAGGACACCTGATGTCCTTGTGTCTTCGGCGAGGATGAGGTCTGCCTCCTTTAGGACGCGTATGGCACGCATCGTCATATCCTCCATGTTGCCAACTGGCGTAGGTACTATATATAACATGTTGCAAAAATAAGGAGAAAAACTTATTCGTGGTAATATTTTCTGCATTTTTTATCTTTTTTTAATCTTTTATTATATCTTTGCTGAGAAAAATCAAAACAAACTACCTACTTGGTATAGTAAAATGTAGTTAATGGAAGTAATATGGGAATGAAACAGACGCTTATCTTCCCGCTCGTTTTTTGTTTGCGAAGTGTCGTCTGTCTGTTCCGTTTACTTCTCTTACTCATGTAATAAATATGAAACGTAGAGAAATAACATTTGACCGTTTTGTCAGGGGACTACTACTCGTGGTTGCCCTCGTGATTGTGTACCTTCTTCTCAAGCAACTGAGTGGAGTGCTCATACCGTTCCTTATCGCATGGCTCTTTGCATACATGCTCTATCCTATGGTATGCTTCTTCCAGTACAAGTGTCGCTTGCGCAATCGATTTGTGAGCATCGTCGTGTCGCTTGCCATCGTCATAGGAGTGCTTGGTGTGGCTTGCTACCTGATGGTTCCACCTATAATTGATGAATGTGCCAAGGTGAAGGACATCGTGGTTAGCTATGCAGGAAGCCTTGATGCATCTGAGCGTATCACAGGCGAAATAGACAGGTTCGTAAGGCGTAACGTGAACTTTGACCATATCATCAGTATGCTCACCATAGGGGACGTGTCTTCTTTCATCGAGGAACGCATTCCTCAACTCTTCTCCTTTGTGTCAAGCGGAGTGGATGTAATACTCGGTTTCCTTGGCTCTCTCATCGCCATACTCTACATGTTCTTCATACTCATGGATTATGAACACATGAGTTCGGGAGTGCTTCACCTTGTGCCACGTGGCAAGCGTAAGTTCGTTGGCGAGATATTGCATGACGTACAGGACGGCATGAACAGTTATTTCCGTGGACAGTCGCTCATCGCCTTCATCGTCGGCATACTCTTCTGTATAGGCTTTAGCATCATAGGACTTCCTCTTGCCATTCCCCTCGGATTGCTGATAGGTGCATTCAACCTTGTGCCTTACCTGCAGACGATAGGCTTTGTACCGACTATAGTCATGGCTTTGATAAAGTCGTACGACACGGGACAGAGCGTGTGGCAGATACTCCTCCTGTGCGCTCTCGTGTTTGCCGTGGTACAGATAATTCAGGATGCCTTCCTCACTCCTAAGATTATGGGACACGTCACAGGACTTAACGGAGCCGTCATACTCCTTTCCCTCTCTGTGTGGGGATGCCTTCTCGGCTTCGTCGGACTTATAATAGCATTACCACTCACCACGCTTTTGGTCTCTTATTACAAGCGATTCGTACTTGAAGAGGAGGAAGATGATGGCGAAGATGAAAAAAAGTAGTAAAAAACTTTGCAGATAAAATAAAAACTCTTACCTTTGCACCCGCTTACGAAAACAGACGGCTTAAAATGCTGTCATATTAAGTCTCGACTTTAGTTTCGCAAGCTTTAGAGGTTAGATCCGCTAGCTCAGTAGGTAGAGCACAACACTTTTAATGTTGGGGTCTTGGGTTCGAACCCCAAGCGGATCACGCAAAAGAGGATGTGTCAGAATAGACGCATCCTTTTTTATTTTTGTCTTATGGTAAAGCAAAATCGGTCATTAGAAGCGCACAAGGGCTGTTTCCCTTGATGATGTCTTCTAATGACCGATTTTTGTGTAGTGAAGCTTTGCAAGCAAGTGCTTGCCTATTATTGCTTGTGGCAAGCGTTACTTGCCAGCTATATCTTCTGCTACGTCAAAGGCTTGCTTGATGCGGTCGCCCATGCCGATACCATCGCGAAGGTTACCTGCTATGGTGAGGGTTGGGTATTGCTCCTGTACCTTGCGAATGGCTTCAAAACGTGCGTCAGAGCTTTCCTCGTATTGAGGAATGGCACGTTCGTGACGGAATATGCGAATGCTGTCAGCTTGAGTACCTACAGGATATTTGAGCATGTCCGTAAGTCCCTTGTTCACAATCTCTATCAACTCCTCGTCACTCTTCTGGAGATATTCAGGATGACGTGCGCCTCCGATGAAGTATGCAAATGTAGCTCCTTCCTCTGGCGACCTTCCTACGAAGAAGGCAGAAGGGAAGAGGATGCCGAGTACGTCCTTCTTCTCAAGTGAAGGAACGAGTGCTCCGAATGCTTTCCATTGGTGTCCGTTGCAGTTGCGGAGACCTACGCCTATCTGGATGACAGGTGCATAGTAGAGGTTGCTGAGGCTTGCCATCGTTGACTCATCCACGAATGGGATGACGGAAGGCAGGGAGTATGCTCCACAGGTAGTCACCACGTGGTCGGCAGTCAGGCTTACGCTTTCTCCCTGCTTGTCGTAGGTAACTACCCAAGTATTGTTGTCGGCAGGATTAACCTTTATGTTTGATGCTGAAGTGATGATATTGTCTTCGCCTATGCTTTCTGTCAAAGCCTCCACAAGACGTGAGAAGCCTCCACGTGAAGAGAATACCTTCTTTGTCGCCTTCTTGTCACGCTCTGTCTTAGGAATGCGTGACTTGGCAATAGCACCCCTGATGAATGAACCGTATTCCTGTTCGAGGTTATAGAGTCGTGGGAGAGCCAGTCGTGCAGGAAGCTTGTAAGGGTTGCCTGCATAGACACCTGAAAGGAATGGGTCAACGGCATAGTCAACGTATGACTTGCCAAGACGCCTTTCGGCAAGTGAACCTACGGTCTCATTTGGGTTCTTTCCCTTGCTTCGCCAAGGCTCACCAAGGATTCTGAACTTGTCGTGCCAAGTGAACAGAGGCGTGCGAAGTGCGCTTGGAAGGCTTGAAGGGAGTGCGTGGAAGCTGTTGCCCTTCCAGATAAGGCGACGCTTGCTTGATTCGAGAGCTGTCTCAAGTTCGCACTTGCCTGCAAGTGACTCGAACAGTTCTGCCACTTCCGGATATTTAACCACACCCGTGTTAGGACCGCTCTCAAACACGAAGCCGTCGGCTTCAACTGAGTTTATCTGTCCTCCCACACGGTTCTTGCATTCAAGTATGCGTACGTTGCATCCCTTACGTATAAGCTGGTGAGCGCAAGTCAGTCCTGTTATTCCTGCGCCTATGACTATCACGTTTTTTTTCATCTGTCTGTCTAAATAGGTTTTGAAAATTGCTTGGTTGTGTTCTGCATCAGAGGGTCGAGTGATGCTGACACATTCCTTACGAATGGATGTCCGAGGTCGGTCATGCTTATGCCTTCTGCGCTAAGTTCTATGATGCCGTCGGAATGCATCTCCTTGAGTTTCTGCTCGTCATAGTGGAGTGCGCCAAGAACGTCCTCTACGCTTATGCCGAGAGTATTTGCTATCTCCTTCCACTCTATCCTGTAGTTGCACATGAGCCTTTCAATCACTTCCTTTGCTATGCGCTCGTTGTGCGAGAGCTTGTAACCCTTGCGGATGGTGATGCAGCCAGAGTTGATGTCGCGTATGTACTCCTCTATGTCCTTTGTGTTCTGGGCATATACGGAGTCAAGCTGGCTTATTCCCGTGACTCCGAACGCATATACCTGTCCCGTCGTGCGACGTGTACAGTAGCCTTGGAAGTTGCGGTAGAGCTGACCGTTCTCAAGTGCTATGTAAAGCTCGTCTGTAGGGAGTACGAAGTGGTCGAGTCCTATAGTCTTGTAGCCTGCCTCGTGGAGCAACTCTGACGCTTTGTCGTACATCTGTTGCTTTAGCTCTGGTGCAGGCAATCCATGCTTTTCAAGTGTCTGCTGACGCTTGAACACCCAAGGCACATGGCCGTAGCTGAATGTGACAAGTCGGTCTGGACGCAACTCTATTGCCTTGCGTATGTTCTCGCCAAATGACTCTGGTGTCTGGTAAGGCAAACCAAAGAGGAAATCCATGTTGACCGTTGCACCTGCCTTTCTCAGTATCTCCATGATGTCCTTGAGAGGCATGGCTGATGGTGTGCGACCTACGGTCTTGAGTACCTTCTCGTCAAGGTCTTGCACTCCGATGCTGAATCGGTTGAAGTGGCTGTTTGTAAGTCCTTCCCAGTCCTCTGGAGTGAGATATCCAGGATGACACTCTATGGCAACCTCCTTCTTCTCAATCGAAGGGAAGAGCGACAGGAGATGGTCGTTAAGCTCCTTGAGCACGCTTATTGGCATGGCTGTAGGGCTTCCTCCGCCATAGTGAATCTGGCTTATTGGACGACTCTTGTCTATGTGTGACGTTACGAGGTCAATCTCCTTGTGGAGTGCATCTATGTAGTTGCTTACGGCTTGACCGTCACGTGGCATTATGTAGGAGTTGCAACCACAGTAGTGGCACAACCTTTTGCAGAAAGGCATGTGTAAGTAGAATGAGAGCGATTGGCAACCTTCCTTGTTGGAGTTGTCAACAGCCTCAAGGTACTCCTCGTTGTTCATCTGCCCGAAGTAGTTGGCAGGTGGATAGCTTGTGTATCGGGGAGTCGATACGTTATATTTGTCAATTATTTTCTGATTCATATTCTGTTATTTCCAGTCAGCATTCTTAATCCATTCCGTCACGAAGCGAACATTCTCAAGTGGAGTGTCCTTGTGGAGTCCGTGTCCGAGGTTGAATATCCACTTAGGATTCTGACAGAAGAAAGGTATGTAGGTCTTCAGTTGCTGTTCGATGTCCTTTTGTGACGCAAACAGGAGACGTGGCTCAAGGTTGCCTTGTATGCCAAGTTCTGGTGCAACCATCTTGCGAGCCTCCGTGAGAGGCGTGTGCCAGTCGATGCTTACGAAGTCGCAATCCTCCTTTGTGAGGGTCTTTATTCCTACTCCAAATCCCTTTGGGAAGAATATGACTGGAAGTCCGTGGCTACGTGCAGCCTTCGTGATGCGACGGATGTAAGGCATGATGAGCGATGTGTAAAGCTCCACGGATATCGTGCCGGCAAACGACTCGAATATCTGGAATGCATCTATGCCGTGTGCTGCCTGAAGGTGAACGTATTCCTCCGTGGCACTTGTGAGTGTCTCAAGCAATTCCACCGCCTCCTCACGATTAGTGTAGAGGTAGCGAACTACGTCCGTAAACTGCAAGCTGCGGTCACGACCGCCAAGCATGTAGCAAAGGCACGTGAGAACACCTCCGCAGAAACCAATAACGGGTGTGTCTGCATCCTTCTGACGCTGAATCTCGTCGAGGGTGTCTGCCACATGTGTGAGGCGGTTGATGTCAAAGTGAAGGCTATCTACTGGTTTATCCTTGCCCATGAGTGGCTCGGGGAACGTAGGTCCTTCGTTTGTCCAGTCAACCTTGACTCCCAAAGCCTCTGGCACCACGAGAATGTCGCTAAAGAGAATTGCGGCATCCATGCCCATGTCCTCAATAGGCATGAGGGTCACTTCCGCAGCAAGGCTTGGGTTAGCCATAATCTGACGGAAAGGTGTTGTCTTTGTGATGTTACGGTATCGTGGGAGTACACGACCAGCCTGACGCATCATCCATACTGGAGGGCGCTGTACCGACTCGTTATTTAATACTGCTAAAAAAGGATTCTTTTGCATACTTCTGTAATTTTGTGCAAAGGTAGTCATTATTCACGTATTGCACAATCATATTTTGTTATGATTTATTTCTGTTCAAGGTACTTTCCTCCTCTTTGTCGTAACAAGGTTTCGTTTTGTCCTATTGTTGTCCTCCTGCTCTCTTTTTCTTTGACGTTTTTACTCTAAAGTCCTCACGAGGCATTTTTAGTTTCCAAGGGATTATAAAATTAAACCATTCTGGTCGATTTTCGTTCATGTTCCGTTGCTCATTCGTTATGCTTTTTTTGTGTCTCTACTATTTCTCTGCTATTTCTCCGCTATAATAGTAGAGCCATAGTGGTGTCACTTTGGAGTCACTTCGGTGTCATAGCGAAGTCATGACGAAATCATGACGTTAGTGGTTCGCAGCCAGTACGTACGGGAACGTACTCTCAGTACGTCCCCAACGTACTAGGAGTACGCTCGCCACGTACTACGAGTACGTTCCCGACGTATTTTCAACGTTCTGTAGTCTAACAATATTCGTTACCCACTTTATGCCTAACCTTTTCTAAAGGTTGACTTTGTTTTAGCTTGTTCTTAATTTAGGTTTACCCTCTTATCATATTGCGTTCATCTACACTAAACACCCAAGTTTTTTTTGAATACTACGCTTTGGGACTATTCCATATTATTAAAAATATAAGGAATGTTATCTTTTTTCAAGAAGGATGCTATTGTTATGTGAATAATTTTTAATTTTGTAAAAAAATGTTATGAAGTTTTATAAATTAGATTATGGTTGCGATAATGAGATTGTCGGCAATCAATTTCCTCAAGTTTGGGATTTTGTCAAGGGGTATTCTCCAAAACCTGAGGATAATGGTTTGTTTACTTTGTATGACGAAGACAAATTGTTTCCTGAAAAAGAACCAGATTTGTCTGGCTTGAAATTAGCAAGTGGTGCTCAATTTACGGATTTTTTAAGCAATGGATTTGATAATGACATATATTTGTTTAGTGAAAAAGCCAAAATTCTTCTTGAAAATCTGAATCTTGACTTGCATCGAATATATCCAGCCAAAGTAATAAGTCTAAGAAAGAAGACATCAAGGGATTACTATATGATGAAGATAATTTCAAAGAGATGGGAACTTGTGGATTTCGCTAATTCTGAATTATATGAAAAAATTGAAGACGAGGAGGATTTAGATGATGTTGTAATAAATCCTGTGACAGCCCATTCTTTGAAAGAGTTTAGAAATAAATATGATAATTCTAATTTTGATAACGAATGGAATTATAATATAGAAGCAAAACGAATTAAAATGCTGGATTCTTTTTACGACTTACATTTGGATATGTTCAAATTGGACAGGTTTGATTTTTCATGGTATGTAAGCGAACGTTTTGTAGAAGCTGTTATACAAAACAACTTAACAGGATTGGAATTTGAACCTGTTGAAATGTGATTTGAAAAAGGCATGATAATGTCTTCCATATTCTTTTTCTTATCATTATGTGGCAAAGATATGAAAAAGCATTTGAAAACTTGTTTTTTATTGTCTTTGTCTTGCCAATGAGACTTCTTTTCTTGCTTGTTTCTTGCTGTTTTGAATACTCATAGGCAAGGAGTGGGCAAGTATGTAGCAAGTATTTATAAGCGAATTATGCTTTTTTCGCCATTCTTGGTGGTAGTGTCTAAGTCAAAGTATAGTTGACTTATATGAGACTAACATAAGACTTTGAACTTATGAGTGAACAGTGTAATCTTGATTTTTTACTTTTCACTTTTCACTTTTCACTTTAAAGTTGTATCTTTGCATCATTATCAAACTTTTGGTGGATTATGGAACAACTAAAGACATTGCCAATAGGCATACAGAACTTTGAGAGACTTCGTAAAGATGGATTTCTTTATGTGGACAAAACGGAACTTGTCTATAAGTTGATTAAGGGAGGAAGTTATTATTTTCTCTCTCGTCCTCGTCGTTTTGGTAAGTCTCTGTTGATGTCAACCATTAATGCTGTGTTTGATGGCAAGCGTGAGTTGTTAGATGGTCTTGCCATAGCTGATAAGGCGGATATGGATTGGGCAAAGCATCCTGTGTTGCACCTTGACTTGAATACGGAGAAGTATGATGCAAAGGAGGTGCTGGAGGATAAGATTAACCTATTCCTTTCTGAGGCAGAAGACTTGTATGGCAAGAATCCAAATGAAAAATCGTTTGGAACTCGTTTCGAGGGTGTAATCCAGCGAGCATACGATAAGACGGGTAAGGGCGTGGTCATCCTCGTGGATGAGTACGACAAGCCTATGCTTCAAGCTATCGGTAATGAAGAGTTGCAGAATGAGTTCCGTAATACTCTCAAGGGATTCTATGGTGCGTTGAAGAGCAAGGATGGTTGCATCAAGTTTGCACTCCTTACTGGCGTTACCAAGTTCGGCAAGGTTAGCGTGTTTAGTGACCTTAACAATCTTGAGGATATATCCATGGACTATGAGTTCCATAATATCTGCGGTTTGACGGAGGAAGAGGTGGCGGTTACGCTCAAGGATTATGTCAAGGTTCTTGCAGATGCAAATGACATGAGCGTGGAAGAGTGTGTCCAGAAGCTTCGAAAAATGTATGACGGCTACCATTTCCATCCAAGAGGATGCGGAATGTATAATCCGTTCAGCGTACTCAATACGTTCAAGAAGAAGGACTTTGGCAGCTATTGGTTTGAGACTGGTACGCCTACCTATCTCGTGGAACTCCTCCA
>JAFZVY010000114.1 GCA_017617575.1 Bacteroidaceae bacterium
ACCACCATTATTGTGGTTACGCCTGTCAACAATGTTCATTGTTCTTCCGTGACTTATCCTATCCCTCATACCATGGAAGAAGTGACCTCCAGTATAGTGTTTGTGATAGTATATAGGCGTGCGGCAATAATAGTAATTGGTTCTTACATCATGTGTATAAATGATGAACCTCCATCTTCTGTTAGAGAAAGCTATTGGACGATAGAAATAGTCATAAGTGATGAGTCGTCTCCACAGGTATTCACCTAAGAGAGACTGAAGAGCCAAGTCTCTCTCGTAACATATTTCCTCGTAGTATTCATTATGATAACCACGAGCAATATCATCGAGATAGTCATTTACTCCACATATATAGTCATAGTTTATTCTATATAAGTCATCTATTATAGCTTCAGATGTGATGCCTAATGTATAAGCCATACGGTCAGTAAGAAACAACGCATTATGGCTCATCGCATCATAACTCATTGGCTGTGCCTTTGTGTATGATGCTATCATTATGAATAATGATGTTATTATAATCCTAATCGTCTTCATATCTTACCTTTTTATTAAATAAACCTTATTCTCTTATTTTACATGGCAAAGGTATTGTAAATAAAAACCCCACGCAAAGGATATTTCCTATTTGCGTGGGGATTTTCCCTATATGGAAGGATTAGTCAAAGTTCCAAGAAGCGGAGAGAAGAAGATAACCAGGCATCTTTCTGTAATATGAGACGGTAGATGAATATGACGAACTTGAAACAGACATCCACTCGTTATTGTTTAAGTGTAACAGTTCTTCTCCTGACAGAGTCAGAAGGAAAGGTTTTATATTATAAGAAAAAGAAAATCCTACATTATGATTCACCCTTGATTGTTTATCTCCATGTATATTGCTAAACTCATATTTAAAAGTACCTTTGAACTTGCCAGTTGCAAGATAGGTATATGCGTATGCTGACCATAGATTTGTTTTCTGTGTGTAGTCAGCATAACTAATATATTTAGTTCCTTTATATATTGTTCCTATCTCATAGTTAAATATGGACTTCATTCTTGTAGATAATGACAACTCAGCCTTAGGACTTTGAATAGTATTATTAAATAGCACATCATTAAGCGATGAAGCAATACAACTATTTGACCAAGACATTTTAATCTTTACATCTGCTGGATAATGTCCCAAACCTTTTGAAAGTACAGAATTAAGAGATAGTAATTTTTTCCTTCCACCATTCTTGTATGTAATATTATTGACCAAGCCTTGCTGACTTATATTGGCAAGTCCACCGCCATCTGTGTCGTAGTATATTCCCAATAAATAAAAAATAATATTATGATAACTACTTCTCAAGCGATAAGTGAAGGAAAACATATCATTATTTACAAAAGGGGAAACATCAACAGATGCGTTCTGAACTCTGTTGTATGAAAGATGAATAGGGAAACCTACCATATGGTTAATGTCTGTTTGTGAAGTTTCCCTGCTACCTGTAAATATAAGTTCACTCTTAGGATTGAACACAAAGCGAAGTAATGAATTGAAGTTTAACCTTAATGACTTGTCATTTATTTCTTTCTCTGACAAGTCATAGCTGTTTCCTGTCAAAGATGCGTTTGCTGAAAACCTTACCAATCCCGTGGTCTTTTCAAATACTAATGAACCACTTAGCTTATTATACGCTCCTATAACATTACTATTAGTTGTGTATGAATCATCTAATGCAAACTTGTCCTTTATATAGTCATTACGAACCGCAAGCGCAAGGTTATACCCTTTGAATATTGCCCATTTACTTCCAACTTCAACACCCCAAGATGTACTTTTACCAGAGTTATATGACGTTATTCCATACCTTCCATTATCATAAGCGAAGTATGTAGGTAGAAGCAAACTGTCGTTGAGTACGTTCAAGTCTTCATTCTGCGTTTTAGTTCCAAACGAAGCCAATGAATAAAGCGTTGTCTTGCCAATTTTTCCTGTTACTTGCAAAGACTGCATGACATCATAGTTATTCATAATGTCTTTTTCCTCTATCTGAATGTTGTTCATGCCAAGATAACCTATCGACTGGTTTGTGGTATAATTCGACCATTTACCTAATGTGGAAGATTGTAACTCAATATTTGTTGCTGGTCGCCATTTAAGGCGGATATTAAAAGATTCCGTTTCGTTCGATTTATCTTTTGAATCCTCATTATCCGTTGCTAAATAAGGATGAAAATAAATACTACTGTTCCTGTCAAAAGAGTTCATGTCTGCCTTGTTGAGCAAAACTCCAACCTTGGCTTCAAGATTGTTCGTGACATTATATCCTCCATTAAGAATAAGAGCTGAGTTTGTATTCCTATACACATTAGTTGGCGGATTCATAAGTGCTCTTTCCTCTTCCGAAAACTCTAATTGACTTACGCCATTTGAGGAAAGACCTTTAAGGTCAACAAAACTGCCTATGTAATCATCCATGGAAATAATCTCCTTTCCAAGGTTGTTTGAAGATAAGGCTGTCGTAAGCGAACCACGTTTACCAATGAACATAGCAGTTGATTTTGCTTCATACTTATCGACAATACCACCGCCACCATCTATTTTACCCGAATAGCGAAATGAGTCGGAAGTCTTTATATTCAAAGCCATCTGTTGCTCTCCACTCCTTAGCGAATGAGCCAGACTTCCATCACTCCAGTTTCTCAATATTTCTGCACCTTCCACCACATCTGCCGACAATCCGTTAAGCATCATTCCACTTCCAGTAGTCATGACGTCATTACCATTAACGAGAATCTTGTCCACATCCTTTCCCTCAAATTTGACCTTGCCTGTCTCGCTAACCTCCATATCCGGAAGTCGTCTCAACACATCAGAGATATTTTCTTCCGTACCAGTACTAAAGTGCTTGACATCAAAGATGACGCTATCGCCCTTTGTCTTGACACCTGAGTAGTTTCCCTTCACAAGTACCTCTTGTATCTCACGTGCCTTGTCAAACAGCATTACGAGGTATGATTTCTTATCATTAGAAATTTTTTCCACGTAATCCTCAAATCCCATACATCTGACAAAAAGCCAGCCGTCAAATCCATCTGGAGTAGTCAATGAAAATGCTCCTTGCTTGTCTGTAACGGCAAAAGATTCCATTGGTTGCTTTCCAAGACTATCAGGATAAAGGATTACATTAGCCATCTTGACAGGTTGGTTCTTTTCATCCACTACTCGCCCCTTTATCGTATCTTGCGCAAAACAAAACATACTACCACACAGGACGTATAGTAGTATGCAAGAAAATATCCTATTTGTCGTTATACTCATGACTATAAATGTATTATTTTTACCTGTCCAGGTTCAACACCACGTGACTTCATCTTTTCTGCCTCCAACTTGTCAAACTCTGCCAGAGTCACAACCTTGCCCTCTGTAGGTTTCTCTATCTTTGGCACTTCAGCCAACTCCACTATTTCCTGCAACACGTATGAATATGTAGGAGTGTCCAATTGCATTATTATGCCAGGCAAGCCTATATATCCCAAAGGCCCTACGCTTAAAGGTATTTCAGTTGTAAACCATGCCGTGATGGTGCTTTTTCCCTTTGTGATAGCCTTGACACATTCTTTGCCATTAATAGTTTTCCTTTCCTTCGTAAGCTCCCAATCGCGTGGCTGGTATTTATCTTTGACGAGGAAGTCTTTGTCTATAATACACTTTTGTGCTATAATTGAGTCCTTGTTGGTATCAATATAAACGCTATTGCTACCACCCATAACCATAAAATTAGGGTCTTCATTACCTTTTACTTCGCAGAAGGAATATATTCCATTTGCAAATATCATACTAAATGTCTTCTTGTCATTCTTGAATTTTTCTATGACCAACTCGCGAATATGAACATCTTCCATATTCTTTACAGCATCAGAGATAACGTGTGAAGCAGCATAAGTACACTTCACATTCCTTGACTGGGCATAAACACCACACCAGCAAACAATTGATATAAAAAGAAAAACAAGACGTTTCATCACTTTAAGCATATATAAGAAGTTCAAGATTTTGTTTTTACAAATATATGCCTTTTCTTTTTATTTTCTCCATAATAAACTTCCCGTTTAACATATTTTTGTACATAAAACGAACTCTTTATTATTTTTAACAAATTACACTTCGATTATGCCATACTAATACTACATTTACATCATTTTTTCACTTTTCAATCTGTATTGTTGAAAGACCTCAATAAAAATTTAATATTAATTTAATTGTATAGGTAAAATATTACTAATTATTCTATAACTTTTTTGAAGTGAAGTGTAAGCGAAATTTAAATCATTAACGATATCATAATAATTTGTACAGGAGATATGGGTCTTTTTGTCAGGAGATATGGGTGTAAAATCAAAATGATATGGGTGTAAATGTTGGGAGATATGGGTGTAATTTATGCCAGATGTGGGTATGTTTCGTAAAAGAACAAAAATACATACTGAATAGTCAATATTTAGAAATATTACAGATTACAAATTACAAATTTACAAATTCGTGTTTTATGTTTATATATATGAGCTTAAATAATTGATATATAATATAATAACCTTATTTTTGACCATTTATGCTAAATTGTAAATTTGTAATTTGTAAAAATGTAATAATTTTCTTTTTATGTACTTATTATAAGTAATAGTGCAATGTAAAATACGATATTTTCTTCCTTTATTATATATAAATAAAAAATAGTGACAATAAAAAGGAATTTTAATTATATTATTACCCCCTAATTTATAAAGAAAAATAAAGATATTAAAGATTTTCACCATTTATTTATTAGAACTCTTTAAGCATAAAATTTGGGTTTACACGGAAATATATGCCAAAAGAACTGTTTGTTTCACATAGTTTGTGTGATTTGTTTATGAACAAATCAGCGTTGAATCCAAGTGTGCAGTTCTTAGCGTATGTCTTGGAATATTCAAATCTTAGGTAGTATGTTGACATACTCTTGAATGCCTCGTTGTTTGTCTTCATACTATAAGTACTGAACAGAGGGCTGCCAAAGAGATTGACATAATACTTAGGAGCTCTGAACCATCCACCCTTTATGTATAGGTATTTCCACATATATGCAGAAGCGGAGAAGTTAAATGCACCTCCCTTTGTCTTTGGCCATAGCTCACCTGACTCCTGAAAGCATCCTAATGCCTTGACTGAAAATTCTATTTTTTTAAGAGCCTTGCAATCTACATTATACAAGGCATTTATTCCTACGCTACCATTCATGAGTGTTTGTACACCCAGAGAAGTAGTGTCCTGTTCGCCTCCTCTATGCTGTATGAGAGCTTGGATAGGCGTATATATGTGTAGTTTAGAGTCTTTGCTATTCCATTTGTGTATGGAGCTTACGCCCACGGTGAATGTCTCCTGATGGGAGTCTTCCTCAAAGATGTAGCTCTGCCAGTTGATCCATGTGTCAAAGTGCCAATAGTCATAGTCAATCAAGGCTTGAAATCCCATTTCTGGGTCAGCCGATAAGTCTTGCTCAGAGTTGTACATATCCTCAGAGAGCATGTGATTGCTTCCACCATAGATATTGCCAAGAACCAAGCAGCTATGTTTAGTATTGGCCTGTGCCCTGAACCATGGCACTATGTGTGCTCCACTCTGGTATTGGTTGCCTTTCCACGTTGAAATGTCGTGATAGGCATAGTTAGGATATTTATTTGCTCCCTCATATATAATGGCATTAAGTCCAAGTTCAAGGTGAACCTTGTTGTTAGGATTATATTCAGCCTTTGGATTTATCCATAATCCTGGGAGTGAATAGCCCTTCGTAAGGCTTGAGTTATATTCGTTGTCCCTAAAGAATGTGAGGGCATCTATTTCCACGGCAAGCTTCTTTTCTGCCGTAGTATCTATACAATAATCGTCATCGCGCAAATGCTCAAATATCTGAGCATTTGACGTAATGACGAACGATATGTTTGTCACCAGCAATAAAAATATTATTCTTATTGCCATTGGTGTCTTTAGTCTTTAATAAGGTTCTTACCTGTCATTTCAGCTGGCTGCTCAAGACCCATGATGTGGAGGATAGATGGAGCAACGTCTGCAAGTACACCATTCTCAACCTTAGCGTTCTTGTTCTCTGTTACGTAGATGAATGGAACAGGGTTGAGTGAGTGAGCTGTATTAACTGAACCGTCTGGGTTGATAGCGTTGTCTGCATTTCCGTGGTCAGCGATGATGATTGTCTCATATCCTGTAGCCTTAGCTGCCTCTACAACCTCGTTAACACACTGGTCGATAGTCTTTACAGCCTTCTCGATAGCAGAATAGACACCTGTGTGACCTACCATGTCTGGGTTAGCGAAGTTAACAACGATAAAGTCATACTCGTTCTTCTTGATATTAGCAACGAGCTTGTCCTTTACCTCTGGTGCAGACATCTCTGGCTGGAGGTCGTAAGTAGCAACCTTTGGACTTGCAACGAGTACACGCTCCTCACCCTCGTATGGAGCCTCGCGACCACCATTGAAGAAGAATGTAACGTGAGCGTACTTCTCTGTCTCAGCTGTGTGGAGCTGCTTGAGACCCTTTGAAGAGATATATTCGCCGAGAGTGTTGTTTACGTTCTCCTTAGGGAAGATGATGTTAACACCCTTGAATGAAGCATCGTATGGAGTCATGCAGTAGAACTGGAGACCTGGAATAGTCTTCATACCCTCTGCTTCCATATCCTGCTGAGTGAGCACGATAGTCATCTCCTTAGCACGGTCAGGACGGTAGTTGTAGAAGATAACAACATCGCCTTCCTTGATTGTACCGTCAACGTTAGCGTTGATGAGTGGCTCCATGAACTCGTCTGTGTTCTTGTGCTCCTCTGTGTGAGAGTCATAGCAAGACTGAACGCCCTCTACCATGTCTGTCACCTTGCGACCCTTGCCGTTTACGAGCTGGTCGTAAGCAACCTTTACACGGTCCCAACGCTTATCACGGTCCATAGCGTAGAAACGACCTATGATTGATGCAATAGCACCTACGCCTACCTCGTCGATATGCTTCTGGAGGTCAGCAATGAATCCCTTACCTGACTTAGGGTCAGTATCACGTCCGTCCATGAAGCAATGAACGAAGCAGTTCTTGATTCCATATTCCTTAGCTATGTCAACGAGCTTGAGGATGTGACCAAAGCTTGAGTGAACGCCACCAGTTGAAGTAAGACCCATGAGGTGGATGTTCTTTCCGTTCTCCTTAGCATATCCGTATGCAGCCTTAATCTGTGCATTCTCAAGGATTGAGTTGTCAGCACAAGCACGGTTAATCTTAACGAGGTCCTGATATACGATACGACCTGCACCGATGTTGAGGTGACCTACCTCAGAGTTACCCATCTGTCCGTCAGGAAGACCTACATTCTCACCTGAAGCCTGAAGCTGTGAGTTAGGATAAGTTGCGTTGAGATAATCCATGTAAGGAGTTGGAGTCTGCTTGATTACATCACCCTTACCCTGGTTGCCGATTCCCCATCCATCGAGAATCATAAGAAGTGCTTTCTTTGCCATATTATTTACAATCTTTTTAGAATTTTATTTATTTCTTGCAAAGGTACTAATTAGAAATGAATAAGTGCTTCATGATTAAGATAAATTTTATATTTTTGCACTAAAAATACCTAAGCAGGGTATAATAAACGAAAATTTAGATAATTAAATAAAATTATAAATACTGAGTTAGGGGAGGTCTCAATAAAAACATACTAATTCGTTACATAAGAATGAGAAAAATAACATAGTAAATTATGTTAAAGCAAATTTTTTTTGACGTGTACAGTTGAAAGAATTCTGCAGTTAAAGCCCAGAGGGCTGAAAGAACACAGGCAGGGTGTGGAGCGTAGCGTAACCCCTGCATAATGTACATCCTTGTTTTTCATAACTCTGAAGGAGTGATAGAATAAGGACATGAACAAATATTTTGTTATGTCACCCTTTCAGGGTTCTTAGTATGATGTGATGCCAACAAACAGGGTTTTCGCTACGCTCCACGCCCTGCCTGTAATCTCACCAGCCTTTCAGGCTTCTCTAAGCCAACTCGTTCAAGTCGTTTTTTTGTTCTTCTTTTTCATAGTTACATCATGGCGTAGTATTTACTGCATATATTGTACTATAGTTCATAGTCAGTAACAAGTCAGTACTTAGTCTATACTTAGTCAGTACTTTGTTCGTACTTTTTCCTAACTTTTAACTTCAAAAATAAGAGTTATGCAACTAACAACAGTTATAGATATTCCAAAGTCGAAGTTCAAGATAAGCGCAGATGACAAGGTATTGTTCCTTGGCTCATGCTTTGCCGATAGCGTAGGCGAGAAGTTCGTGCGAGGAGGATTTGATGTACTTGTCAATCCGTTCGGCACGCTCTACAATCCTATGAGTATAGCCGAGCTACTCCTTCGTTGTGTGGATGAAGCATCAGATATTGACGCTTCTGCTGACATCTTTCAGTCGGAGGATGGCATTTGGCACTCATGGATGCACCACTCACGTTTTTCGTCACCTAATCGTGATGAACTTATATCAAACATAAACGAAGCATATTCACTTGTCAGAAACTTTCTTGCTACTGGCAACGTGCTTGTCATTACCTTTGGCACTTCGATAATATACCGCCATAAGCATGACGGCCGTCTTGTTGCAAACTGTCATAAACAACTGGACACTCTGTTCACAAGGGAGCGTCTATCTGTTGAAAGTATTGTTGATAAGTGGAAACAAGTTATTGATAAGTTACATTCAGTTAATAATAACTTAAAAATAATATTTACCGTAAGTCCTATCCGTCATAAGCGTGACGGAATGCATATCAATAATATAAGCAAGGGAATACTCCTCCAAAGTGTAGATGAAATTATCAACACCTGCAACTTATCAACCGATGTAAATAATCCTATTGACAATCCTGTTAATAGAGTTGATAATCCTATTAAAAGTGTTGATTCATCTGTTGATAATGCAAATGCTATCAACATATCCGATAATGTTATTAGCAAAAAAAATAGAGTTATCAACACAACTGTTGACAACTCCATACCTCAGTATTTTCCATCCTACGAGATTATGCTCGACGAACTTCGTGACTACCGTTTCTATGCTGACGACATGATTCATCCGTCTCCACTTGCCGTCGAATACATCTGGCAACGTTTCCAAGACACTTACTTCGACCGCAACACCCAGGAACACATTCGCCTAAAGAATAAAGAGTGGGCACGAAGTCAGCATAGGGAGATAGTGAAGACATAACGATACGAACAACAACTTAAAAACTCACCTTAACTGGCTTCTTAATCTTTGCGGAAGTGCTTGATAGGAGTGCTTCCCATTCAGCAAGTGTCTTTACACCCCAATTTGGGTTCTTGCTCCATGCCGTACCGAAGTAATAAGTGTAGTTAGCCTTGTAAGGGGCTACGGCAAGGATATGACCTGTAGCTATGCCATTAGCACGTTCCTGGTACTTCGCCTCTGTGAGTTTATCTGCATAGATTGTACCAACATATATATTGCCCATCTGTCGTGCAAGCTCGTCCTTGTATTTCTTGTTATATACACTTGCATCACCAAGGTCTTCGTAACCAAGGTAACCATTATCCTTGCTGATGATGTATGCCGTTGGATTCTGCTGGTGAATGACAACACCAGAAGCTATGCTTGGAGCACCTGTAAGACCTGCATAGCTGATGCTAACCTTGTTAAACAAGCTTCCTGCATCGAGAGTGATGATACGTGTCTCAACCACCTTCTGACCGTTGTATTCTATCTCTGGGTATGTGAGTTTTACTGTAAAGCGGAGAGGACCGTTGTCAAGTATCTCGTATGACTTGTAGCACTTAGGCATACAAAGGCTTCCGTCAGCATTAATGAGGGCGTTTGCACCACCACCGAGAGTAGGACCTACGGTATAGCAATCCATACCCTTTCCATGGTCGATGTGGTAGCAGTAGGCATTATACACTTGGTCGGCAAGGTCATGATAACCACGGTCATGAAGTTGCTTGCTAACGCTTCGCATCTCTTGGTTCTGTTCACTTGCATACCAGTAGTCGAGCATAAGCTCATCTGTGCTCTTGTTGAAGAGGTCATAACCTACCGCTCCTCCATGTCCATAGATACGGTAGGCAACACGGTCGTTTTCCCAGCCAAACTCATCGCCACGCTCTGTGAATAGACGTCCCTTGGCAGCCTTCTTATACTCTTTTGGAGTACCATCCATGACATAGTATATTGACTTACCCTTGCTCGCCACACTTACCTGAAAGATAAGTTTGCCGTCATAAGTCACCTGACTTGTCAACTCATTACCGTCAGCATCCGTCACAATAACGCTACCATCCGTACCAAGCTTCTTTCTTAGTGCGTTGGCATCAACCTCCACCACTTCGTTTGAGCGAACAACAGTAGCAGGATTACTTACCTTGAGTGTAACCTTGTCAGCAGAATAAGCAGATGCAGAAATACAAAATACTGCAAGTGAAAAGAATATTTGTTTCATGATTTTTTAAGTTTATGGCCCCCTCCCAACCTCCCCGAAGGGAGGAGTATAAATATACTCTGTTCGTTGAGTGGTTTATGGGTTATTGCCCATAAGAGCATTTCAGATGCAAAAGTAACTTATATTTATCATTCTTGCAAGAGATTATGAAATAATGACTCATCTTTCTGAAAAGAATAAGGGTGTGTCATCAGTCATATTGACTTTTGGCACACCCTTATTTTGTTATGGTTAAGCTCCTTCTTTTGTTAAGTCATAATATTCATAGTCAAAGTCCACGCATTTCTTTATATGAATCCAATCGTGAGGAACATATATAGATTGGGTAGTGTTTAGGCGCAGAATATGAAGACCTTCTGGAGTAAGAATACCACGTAGGTAATAATGTCGTGACTTTGCAATTCTTTCTATAGGATAATCAGGGTCATATTTGTAAATATTTTCTTTGCTTTTATCTAAATATTTAATTGGCATTGGTGGCATTCCATTTTCGTAATATAATGCATCAAGTTCAAATACAAATGTATTATTGGATAAATAATTAATAAGTTTATCATCAAACATGGTCCACCTTATATTAGAAAAATGTTGTGACATAACAACATTGTGAATTTTTTCTGTTAATTCACTTATAAAATTATGGTCTTTTTCTTGTGAAAGAGGAATAAAATAATGTTTACCAACAGCTTTTGCATGGCTATTATAGCATCCATTTTTTATAAGAAGTTGAAATATTTTTTTATTATTTGCAGGATTAACTTTGCGAGTATATTTATAACTAACGTCAACAGAACGTGTAGGTAGTGTATTAAGATGGTCAAGTAAAGTTTTTTCTATTAAAGTAGTATCTGGCTCACAAAAAGTCACTTTGCTTTCATCTTCTCTAAATGAAGATTTGTATACAAGTTTTATACTGTTTGATTCTTCTCCTTTTTTTATATATACAAGTACACATTCGTCTCTTCCAAAAGTCCATGCATCGATTTTACCATAGTCACTTAGTGTTTTTATGTAAGCATCTTGAAGCCATGATTTTCTTGGAAATGTATCAAACGTAAAGGCCATCATTAATGTGTCTTTGTTATCAATAAGTTTTAGGCTATCTTTTGCCTTGTTTTTCAATTGCTCCAAGCCATACGTCAATAGTTGATACGCCTTGTTAAATGATGCTACTTCTTGAGCATGGACATTCTTTGCCTTTTCTATTGCATCTTTAACTTTTGCAATTTGAATTGGGTCTTTACTATTTTTGAGTACTTTTGTGAACTTCTCTGGTATTTCTAATTCTGTAGGACATAATAAATTTATGTGGTATTCACGAACATGACTATATCTTTGTACTAAAACCATACGGTATTCATAACATCCAGCTTCCTTTAGGTCTGAAATAAAAGACATCATATCAGGATTTCCATTTGTATCAATATAACTTTTAGTAAAGTGATACACTTCCTTATCATTATTCTTGCAAGAGTAAGTTACGAACAAAATACATACAAGTACTATTGTCGTAATAGTTGATAATATATTTTTCATAATCATTTTAATCATTTTGATGGTAGGACGAATGTCCTGAATAATGTTTCACTTCACCCAAGAGATTGTTCATGTCTTGGGCTTTATATGTGTTGCCAGCAACATCTGCAAGGAATTGCTCTATTTCCTCGTCTGTGACGGTAAGTGAATCGTCGCTATCTGTTGAGGCTTGTTGCTGTGTGTATGAATCTGGTAGCATGAACGTGATACTGCATATTACCGCTACGGCACATGCCACGCCAGTATATTTCCACCATGCTATTTTAGGCTTCAAAGGTATGGCTCTTGCAATCTCCTTAGGCTCCGACATACCTATGTCAGCTGTATTGTCTTCTTCAAACATATCTTCCACGAACTTGTCGCTCATGCCATAGGCTTCAGTATTGAAACTCACGAACATTTCACGATAAGGCTCCCACTCAGCAGGAATGTCCTCTGTCTCTGCAAAATAATCTGCAAGCACCTGTTCTTCCTCTTCTGTAGTTTCCGCATCCATGAAACGCTTTATAAGCCTGTCTATGTATTCTTTTGTATATTCCATAAAAATCATTTCAACTTATTAAACAATATGGCTCTTGCCTTACATATCATGCCTCTTACGGACGATTCGCTTGTGCCGAGTATCTTGGCAATCTCTGTATATGAAAGCTTGTCAACATTTCTCATCTTTATGATAGCACTCTGTTTCTCTGTAAGCGACTCTATGGCGTGTTTAAGGCGTTGCTCGCCCTCTGCCTCCTCCTGTTGCACCTGAGCGTTGCGATTGTCCGTGATGTACATTTCCGTGTCAATAGGAACTATGCGTTTTCGTTTGCGAAACATATCTATCGAGACGTTCTTCACGACAACCACGCCATAGTGCAACATCTTGTCGGCATCCTTAATCTTCTTGTGCCTCACCCATAGAATGGCAAGAGCCTCCTGAACGGCATCCTCTGCATCGTCAGGGTCGGAAAGATAATGGAGAGCCTCTGTCAACATAAGCCTCCTTATCTTCGGTACTTGTTCGGTAAACTCTTGTAATTCCATGTTTTGATTATACTTTATTTGGTTTTGTTCTGACTAATTTATGAATCCTTTTCAGGCTTTGTACATAACTATATCGTCGTTCTTTCGTTTTCGCTACCGAAAAAAGCAACTTTTTTTGTTTTTCGCCTTACAAATTTATGGAAAAACTATAAAACATCAGTATTATACTTATTCTTTTTCTCGTTTTCTCTCCTCTTCTCTATTTTTCGCAACACTTATGGATAAAACATCCTAAATAAGTGGGAAAGTAATGGAGTATTGCAAAACGGCAATAGCATGACTATTGATAAACATACAGTTAAGTGACTATGATGCAAATTGAGTAATAAAAAAATGCAAATATGTTGCCATAATGCGTAGATTTACGGAATACTCCATATCTTTGTAGCATCAAAACAAAATAAGATGCCAATGTTTAGCTCTAACGAGGTGAATTAAGGCAAAACAACGTGATAATTATTTAATGTCTAATTTTTAACTTTTAATTTACTATGTTACTTACAACAACACCAACAGTAGAGGGACACACAATCACCCAGTATTACGGAGTAGTTACAGGCGAGGTTATTATCGGAGCTAACTTCCTTAAGGATTTCACAGCTTCACTTCATGACTTCTTCGGAGGTAGGGCTGGAAGTTACGAGCGTACCCTCATCGAGGCAAAGGAGAACGCTATGAACGAGATGAGCATGAGAGCTTCACAGCTTGGAGCAAATGCCATCCTCAGCATAGATATCGACTATGAGACAGTAGGACAGAGCGGAAGCATGCTTATGGTAGCTTGTAGCGGTACAGCGGTAAGGATTGATTAAGTTTTAAGTTCGTGAGTTTTTTTAGTTTATTTGTTTTCACGGTAACTGATATTCGTAAGAACATAAGAACCTACAAACTCAAAAACTTAAGAACTCAAAAAACATAAAAACTTACTTCCATCAACTATATAATTGCAAAAAAAGAGCTTCATCCGTGAGGATGAGGCTCTTTCATTATGATTTACTTTCCTTTTACTATCTTCTTAATCTCATTCAGTTTGTTGAGTGCCTCTATTGGTGTAAGGTTGTTCACATCAATATTGAGTATCTCATCACGTACCTGACAGAGGACAGGGTCGTCAAGTTGGAAGAAACTGAGTTGTCCTCCTGTTGGTGCAGGTTGAATGGCTGAGGTATCTGGCTTGGAAACAGATTCGCCTGAGTTGTTGCGCTCAAGGTCTTTGAGAACCTGTTCTGCTCGTTTCACTATAGTTGGATTCATTCCTGCAATCTTTGCTACGTGAATACCGAAGGAGTGCTCACTACCTCCTGGCATGAGTTTACGCATGAAGATAACCTTGCCGTTCACCTCACGTACAGAGACGTTAAAGTTCTTTACACGTGAGAACAGATTCTCCATCTCGTTAAGCTCGTGATAGTGTGTGGCGAAGAGGGTACGTGCATGTGCCTTTGGATTCTCGTGAATATACTCTACAATAGACCATGCTATGGAGATACCATCGTATGTGGAAGTACCTCGTCCAAGTTCATCGAACAAGACAAGTGAACGCTCTGTGATATTGTTCAGAATACTTGCAGCCTCATTCATCTCGACCATGAAGGTTGATTCTCCCAATGAGATGTTATCGCTTGCTCCCACACGTGTGAATATCTTGTCGCAGAGACCTATACGTGCGCTCTCGGCAGGTACGAAAGAACCTATCTGGGCAAGGAGCGTGATAAGGGCTGTCTGGCGCAATAATGCGGACTTACCAGCCATGTTAGGTCCTGTAAGTATAATTATCTGCTGTTGCTCAGAATCGAGGTACACATCATTTGGCACGTACTGTTCTCCTATAGGAAGTTGACGCTCAATAACTGGATGACGTCCCTGCTTAATGTCTATCACAAGACTTTCGTCAACAACAGGACGTATGTACCTATTCTCCATTGCTGTTGTGGCAAACGAAAGGAGACAGTCAAGGTTAGCCACGAGTGTAGAGTCATTCTGTATGGCAGCTATGAACTTATTGGCGTATGCTATGAGTTCGCCATATAGTTGCGCCTCTATGACGTCAATCTTATCCTCTGCTCCAAGAATTTTTTCCTCGTATTCCTTAAGCTCCTGTGTGATGTAACGCTCTGCCTGAGTAAGCGTCTGCTTACGTATCCACTCCTGTGGCACGAGGTCCTTGTATGTGTTGCGTACTTCTATGTAGTAGCCAAAGACGTTGTTGAAGCCAATCTTCAGGCTCTGGATGCCTGTGGCAGCTGTCTCACGCTCCTGTAACTGGAGGAGGTAGTCCTTGCCACGAAAAGCTATGTTGCGAAGTTCGTCGAGTTCATCACTTACTCCATCTGCTATGACTGGCTGTTTCTTGCCAAGCGCAGTAGGAGGGTTGTCCGTAAGGTCGTGACTAATCCTGTCACGCAATTCAATACAAGCATCAAGTTTCTCACCTATAGCGCGAAGACTTGCACTCTCGGAGTTGAGGCATAGCTCCTTCATAGGCTCTATGGCGTTGAGAGCATTCTTTAGCTGTGCCATGTCACGAGGAGTAGCACGGTTGACGGCAATCTTTGAACCTATACGCTCAAGGTCGCCTACCTGTCGCATCAACTCGTCCATGGAATCGCGGAAGTCTGGCTTGCGGAAGAAGTATTCAACCACTTCCTGACGGTCTGTAATCTTCTTCACGTCCTTTAGTGGGAAGAGCATCCATCTACGCAACATACGTGCACCCATAGGGCTTACGGTCTTGTCTATTACGTCAAGGAGGCTTGTACCACCTTCGCACATGGAGTTGACAAGTTCAAGGCTACGTATGGTGAACCTGTCAAGTCGTACATACTTGTCTTCCTCGATGCGTGAGAGGTTACGGATATGTGAAATCTGAGTATGCTGAGTATGCTCAAGGTAGAAAAGTATGGCACCGGCAGCAATAATACCGTTCTTTAGGTGCTCAACACCAAATCCCTTGAGGTTCTTTGTACCAAAGTGAGTAGTAAGCTTCTTGTATGCTGTCTCGTCCGTATATATCCAGTCGTCCTGTTCATATACACAATACTTGCTTCCGAAGTTGCCCTCAAACATAAGCTTCTTGCCACGTTCGTAGAGCACTTCCTTTGGTGCAATATTAACGAGTAGCTTGTCGATGTAATCCGTGGTTCCTTCGGCTGTAAGGAACTCACCTGTGGAGATGTCGAGGAAGGCTACACCACAGGCAGACTTACCGAAATGAACGGATGCGAGGAAATTGTTTTCCTTGTAGTTCAACACATTGTCGCTAAGAGCCACACCTGGAGTAACAAGTTCCGTGATGCCACGCTTAACAAGTTTCTTGGTAAGTTTTGGGTCTTCAAGCTGGTCGCATATTGCAACACGCTTTCCTGCACGGATAAGTTTTGGCAAATATGTGTCAAGAGCATGATGAGGGAAGCCAGCCATAGCCGTACCGCTTGCACTTGTTCCAGCCACGCTGCTTCGCTTGGTAAGAGTGATACCAAGTATGTCAGCCGCTACACTTGCGTCCTCATTATATGTTTCATAGAAATCTCCGCAACGAAACAGAAGCAAGGCATCAGGATGTTTTGCCTTCAAATCATAGAACTGTTTCATCATCGGGGTCAATTCTTCTTTCTTTGCCATTTTTTAATTCCTCTTTGGTTAAAAACACGCAAAGTTAATAAAACAAAGTATAAATATATTAAAGTAAATTAAAAATGTGTAAAAAAGAGCTTCATAATAGGTAATATAAACTAATAAAAGAAAAAATCTTACTACTTTTGCACTCGAATTCATAATTATGATTTACAAAACAAGGTACATATTATTTTTCACTCTATACCTGACTTTATCTTTAAGCATAAATGCTCAGCAAATTGAGGCAACCCGTCAAAACGATTTGGACATGACGGGGGCACCTATCTTTTCGCATGGATGCTACTATACGGGTATGGTGGAGGATAATGGAGAGATGATACCAAGTTTTGCATATTCCGACTTTTATGTGTTCAAGAAGCTTGTGTTCAAGAATGCGCGTGAGGCAAGGAAATACTACAAGATAGCCAACAACATAAAGAAGGTCTATCCTATTGCTTGCGAGATAAAGCGTACACTTGACAAGACCATCGCTCATCTTGACTCTCTTCCTGACAAGAAATCGAGGGACGAATATATGAAGCAAGCGGAAAAGGAACTCAAAAAACAATATACTCCAAGACTAAAGAAGCTAACATTCTCACAGGGAAAGCTACTTATCAAGCTTATTGACCGTCAATGTAACCACACGAGTTATGAACTCATCAAGATGTACATGGGTAGCTTCAAGGCTGGTTTCTACAACACCTTCGCAAGTCTCTTTGGAGCAAGCCTCAAGAAGGAGTATGACGCAGAGTGTGACGACCGTCTAACAGAACGTTGCATCTTGCTGATAGAGTCGGGACAAATGTAAACTCCTTCGGAGAGTTAAAAGTTAAAAATGAAAAGTTAAAAGTTGAGTTCTTTAGTTTTGAGTTTACACATAATAGTTGGATAATATAAATGAGATAAATATACAACATGAACAAAGTAATCATTTCAACAGATATAAAGCAGACTCTTACGGAAGCTGTGGAATCTGTCAAACACGACAAGCTATTTCTTTTAACTGACGAGACAACACAAGCTCTTTGCTACCCTGTTGTCAAGGATATTCCTTGTATGAAGGATGCCATCAACATCGTTATTGGTGCCACGGATACGCACAAGACGCTTGAGACACTTGCTAACGTATGGACACAGCTGGGTAATGGTGGAGGTACTCGTCACTCCCTTATGATTAATCTTGGCGGAGGAATGGTTACCGACCTTGGCGGATTTGCTGCAAGCACATTCAAGAGAGGAATAAAGTACATCAACATACCTACCACGCTTCTTTCCATGGTAGATGCAAGTGTAGGTGGAAAGACAGGTATCAACTTCAACGGACTCAAAAATGAGATTGGTGTGTTCAATTCACCTGAGACAGTCATCATCGACACAGAGTTCCTCAAGACGCTCGACCACGAGAATATATGTTCAGGATATGCGGAGATGATTAAGCATGGTCTTCTCGTAAGCGATAAGCTTAAAGGCGAGGCCCCTGCAAATGGCAAGGACTATACGGACTTTGGCTTACTCCTCAACTTCGACCTTGACAACGTGGATTATCCTCTTCTCGGACATATGGTAGGTGCAAGCGTAGCCATCAAGGAGAAGGTGGTGGAGGAAGACCCATTTGAGCATGGTATTCGCAAGGCTCTCAACCTTGGACATACAGCAGGACACGCTTTTGAGAGCTGGGCACTCACACGCAAGCCTTACCTTCATGGATATGCTGTGGCATGGGGAATAATATGCGAGCTTTATCTATCTTGCGTTAAGACAGGTTTCCCTACAGATAAGATGCGCCAGACAGTACGTTTCATCAAGGAAAACTATGGTACTCTTCCTATCACTTGTGACGATTACGAGGAACTCTTTGAATATATGACTCACGACAAGAAGAATACTGCAGGAGTGATAAACTTCACTCTCCTTGGTAATATAGGTGATATCCGCATCAATCAGACAGCCACAAAGGACGAGATATTCGAGATGCTCGACTTCTTCCGTGAAGGGTGAATAAGAATGAGTAATTAGTAATGAGAAATGAGTAATATTCATGTTACTTTCATTGGGAGCATTCATGATAAAATAAAAAGAGAAATAAGTCACTTGACTTATTTCTCTTTTGTTTATATATATACGTTTTAAAGGATATTGCTTTTTTCTATGTTACCATCATTGGGAACATAAATATTACTCATTACTAATTCCTAATTTCTCATTACTTGCAGCACTCTGGAACGCGGATAACGATAGGATAATCTTTAGCGTTGAAACGAGTCTGCTTAACGTCTGTTGTGTAAGTCTTAGAGAATGAGTTGTACTTAGCATAGCTGAGGACTGTCTCATCCTCTGTGTAAACTACTGAGTAGGCAGCTACTGGTGTCCATTCAGAATAATCATCATTCCAACGAGAAGCAACCTTGTTGATTACACGACCTTCATTATCGAGGATATAGTCATACTTAACCATCTTACCGTCTACTGTTGTCTGAACCATTGAGCGGTTAGTAGAATTAGAAACCTCTACTGACTTGCTCTCATTATTGTCCTTAACCTCGTTTACTGCTGCATTAGCGTTGACTGTAAACATTACTGAAGTGATAACTGCTGCGATAAAATTGATAGTCTTCATAATCTTTGTGACCCCTCTTAACTTCTCTTTATTAGAAGAACGCCATACAGGTCATTGGGCGTATATTATTTCTTTATTATTATCTATTCTCTCTGTCATCAGAAACATCGTTGTTTCCTTTTGACATTGCAAAGATATGGAGGTTTTCATTCACCACATAGAGATTTTTATCACAAAAGGTACGGTTGTAAAAATATTTTACACAAAAGTGTAAAAATATTTTACATAGTGTACTATACATGTGGTACACCAACATGTTTTTCTCCCTATTTATAGAAACTTAGGCGTTATGATAATTATGAATGAGGAATGTGAATGAGGAATTGATAGTACACTTATGCATAATTAGGAATGTGGAATTAGGAATGAGGAATGGATACTCATTTCGTCTATTTTTTTGCGATAGAGTGACAATTCCTCATTCCACATTCCTAATTTCTAATTAAGCCAAAAAAGGCGGAGCTCATTTCTGAACTCCGCCACATTATATAATGTAGTAATCAAGTTTAGGAAGTTTACGCTCTTCTTCCTATTTTACCAAATGAATACATTACTTAATGATAACCTTCTTGACTGTACCGTTAGACATCTTAACGATGTTAATACCCTTCTGGAGAGCCTTAGTACGTGTACCAGATACAGAGAAGAACTCTGATGCAGTAGCATCTGATGCGTCAGCAGCAACATTATCTATTGCTACAGGAGCTACCTCACCGAGGTAGAAGAGCTGGAAGTTATCAACGCATACCCATGTACTTCCTGTAAGAGCAACCTTGATACCGAAGTCAAGTGTGCCATCCTCAACCTTAAATACAATCTCCTCTGTAGTCAATGACTCAGCGTTAGTTTTGTTAGAGAATGTAATCTCCTTGTCATTTGCATAGATTACAGCCTCTTGAGCCTCACAGAATGCATCTACATAGAGAGTGTAGTAACCGTTAGGAAGTTCTGTTACTGTCTGATGGAGGTTGATGTTGCCATTAGCATGCCATCTCTCGCAATATACTTTACCAGTCTTAGCAAATGAAGTATTTGTCTGAGTCTGCATTTTGAGGTCACCATCATTTGTCCATCCATTGAGTGTTGCTGAACCATCAGCTGTTTCAAATGAAGGATTAACGAGCCAATTTGTGAAGTCTGAAGGATTATCTTCAGAAGCGAATGCTATAAGAATATTCTTTGCATATTCGGTAATCTCAGCAATCTTAGCGCGTGCCTCAGCTGTTGTGTAACTACCATCTGAAATAGCAGTATTTACTTCATTGAATATATTTAGTGCTTGTTTAATCAAGTCTGTTGATTCCTTGCCGTCAATGAGGTTTCCAAGATTGTTGTTATCTTTTACGAGTTGTTCGTATGTAGCAACATTATCCTTAGCATCATTAATTGCCTGTACCAATTCACTAAGAGCAGCAAATGCTGTTTCTGCATCCTTTATCTTAGCATCAAGTGCAATTGCATATTTATTATCAACATCAGTCTTGGTAGCTGTACTCATAGTTAAAGTAGAATTTACACCATATTTCGTAGCATCGTTGGCGTAATTATCTATCTCTTCGTTGATGATATCAATATCCTTGCCTATAAACTTAAGAGTGAAGTTGTCCCAAAGTGTCCAACGACCCTCAATAGTACCCATTGACTTGATACCTACCTTAAGAACGCCGTCAATAACAATACCCTTTACAGTATTTACATAGTCACCCTTAGAGAAAGCGTTTGAAGCAGAGTTCATACCGTTTGGACAGTACAATGCAGGCTCTGTAGATACCTGAGTACAGTTGTTCTCAAGATTCTCTGTATAAGTGTGCTCAGCGATGTTCTTAATAGGAGCCTCAAAAGAATTTACATAAATCTGAGCAAGGATGTCATCCTTTGTCTCGCTATAGAAGTTATCGTATGATGTCTTAGTGTCACCTGTTGGGCGGTAGAATGCCTGAACAGAAAGCTCATATACACCATTTGGAACACCATTTATAACCTGATAGAAGTCGAAGTTTCCGTTCCAACGCTCTACGTTAGGGTTAGAGCTTAATCCACCCCATGCAGCATCAGCCAAACTTGTGTCGTGGCTCCATCCTTCAACTCGTTTGTCGAAGTTAGGGTTAGTAAGAAGATTTGTACACTCCATACCTGGAGCAAGACAATGCTTCTTAACATAGTCAACCATACCATTAATTTCCTCACACTTAGCAAGCATCTCCTCTGTTGAGAGGTTCTTGTTTTCGATGATATTGTAGATGTCGCCTTCATTGCATGAGTCATAGAGTTCGTCAGCAGATTCGCCAGCATAGCCTATAGTCCTGAGATTATCAATCTCATCGTATAAAGCCTTGAACTGAGCGTATGCTTCCATATTAGCCTTGAGAGCAGACAATGTTTCATCAAACTGGTCGCTAAATGCAAGAATCTCTTCTACTGTAGTGAGTGTTTTCAAATCCTTGTTTCTAAGTTCAGAGAATGCCTGAACCAAAGACTCCTGAGCAAAGATTTCATCTTCCTCTGGGTCGATAGACTTTTCTATATTCTTCTCTACCCAGTAAGTGTATGAGGCTGGTGTGTTACCGAGGTAGAGGAGCTTAGCGTCATCAATACCTACCCAGTTTTGGAGTGCCTTAGGCATGTTGAGACCTACCTCAAGATTACCGTCTGAAATGCGAGTGAATACGAAGTATGGAGTCATCTCACCAGAAGTAACCTCTATAGAGTCTTTTCCTGCATATACATAGCATCCGTTACCGCCGTTTGTGGCAGCAGAGAGGAAGAACTGATATACTCCGTTTGGAAGACCTGTGATTGATACATATTCCTTTCCTGAGAATGCATTAGCATCCCAAGCCTCAAGGAATACTGTATTGTCGCCCAACTTACCAGTTGTTCCTGATGTCTGGTAGTTCTGAGCGCTATGAGTACGCTGCCATACGCCAGCACCCTGGTTCAATTCAAAGTCACTATCTGGGATGTATTGCGCTGTCAAATCCTGTGGATTGTCAGGAGTTGCTGCATGCTCCTTGAAGTCGTTGATTACTGCCATAAGATCTTCATTAGCCTTAGTCAACTCTTCGAGAGTAGAAGAAGCGTTGTCATATACTGCCTGCGCAGCAGAAATAGCATCCTCATTTACTCCAAGCTCAGTACCCATTTGAATCTTCTCGCCAAGTGAAGTAGCGGAGTAATAGATGTCGTAAGCAGCTACATACTTAGCATATTCTGCCTTTGAAACAAACTGCCAATGAACGTAGTTAGCCTCTTTGAATTCTGGGTCTGTGAAAAGAAGGATAGTAAGGTTGTCTCTTGCAACATCCACACCGAGTGGCTGACCAGTAGTTGTTGCACACTTGCTGTACCAGAGGTAGGAACCGTCACCCTGATCAACGAAGTCCCAGTTGATGTCACCATTGTTGTTGAAGTCAACGTATGGCTCATGAACCTGATTCTCGCAGAACACATAGAACATTTTATTCTCCTTGTTCTCTACCATGTCAGAGATAGTAATACCATCTGCAGTCTCTGCAAGAACACACTTGTAGCCCTTTGGACCTACAGAGCCATGAGTGTTATAGGCATTTCCACCCACAAAGAATCCTTTGGCGTCACGGTTATAAAGATAAACCGTATCACCATAACTGATTGCCTGATGCTCAGGAATAGGAAGCTCCCATTCTGTGGCTGAAGCACTTGCACACATCGTTGCCGATGCTAACAAGAATAGTAATTTTCTCTTCATAAGATTAGTAAATTTAATAAATTAGTTAGATATTGTGGTTAGTTTATACAAAACTCGTTAGTTTATAGCTATAAGTGTTCATCTGTCGTTTTTAGATTATCATTTTAGACTTACGCTAAACATACATAAATCACTTAATCATTGCAAATATCAACAAATACAACGGTTATACCAAATATTTATACAAAAAATAATAGCACTATAGTATTATCTGTATAATATTGCCATTTCCAAACAACTTAAATTTAAAATAGTTAAGTCGAGAGTGCAAAAAGTATCGTTATTTCTCTGTGTCTATTCTCTTTTTCTTCATTCACTCTTTTTATGTTCCTCCGTTTTATCTCCGTCATTTCTCCCTTATTCCTTCGTTCTTCTTCCGTAGAATCTCCACCGAATGTCCACCGAAACGGTGGACATTAGATGGAGATTCCATGGAGATGTGATGGTGAAAATATGGAGGAAGAACGAAGTTACTACGGACATGAATTGGAGTTGGAATGGAATATTGCACCAGAGGCGCGGACGAAGAAAAAACAGATAAAAAACGAATATTAAGGGGAAAACAAAAACTACTTGTGGTGTATTAAAACACGAATTACCATAAATTAGCCACGAATTATCATTAATTCTTTGTCTATTTATCTATGATGTTTAGACAAAATAAGAATTAAAAATTTTATGATAATTCGTGGCTAATTTATGGTAATTCGTGCAAATACAAAAAATTGTTCTCTCGTCTATACATTTAGTTCATGTGAAGAGTTAAAAGTGCAAGTAAAAAATGTATGTCCATTCAAATATGTAGAACAGAGTAAAATATATTTTTGACTCCGTCGAGCTAAAGGTTCACTTTTAACTTATCACTCTACAAGCTTTGCATGTCATTAAGCTTCTTGTAGTAGCCACCCTTGGCAATGAGTTCTTCGTGAGTGCCTTGTTCTACAATCTTTCCTTCGTGAAGGACATAGATGATGTTGGCATGCTTGATTGTAGAGAGGCGGTGGGCGATGGCGATTGTAGTACGTGATGACATGAGCTTCTCAAGTGCGTCCTGTACGAGTCGTTCGCTTTCTGTGTCGAGTGCACTTGTTGCCTCGTCAAGGATGAGGATTGGTGGGTTCTTGAGGATGGCACGTGCTATGCTTATGCGCTGGCGCTGGCCTCCTGAGAGTCGGCATCCACGGTCGCCAATGTTTGTCTGGTAGCCGTTCTCCATCTCCATGATGAAGTCGTGGGCGTTGGCTATGCGTGCTGCAGCCTCCACCTGTTCCTGTGTGGCGTTCTCCACGCCAAAGGCGATATTGTTGAACACGGTATCGTTGAAGAGGATTGCTTCCTGATTTACGTTACCTATGAGGGAGCGGAGTGAGTGGATGGAGAGATCCTTCACGTTTATTCCGTCTATGAGGAGTTCGCCTGCAGTAATGTCGTGGTAGCGAGGCACGAGGTCAACGAGTGTGCTCTTGCCCGAACCTGACTGACCTACGAGGGCTATTGTCTGTCCTTTCTTTACTGTTATGTTGATGTCGTGAAGTACCTCACGGTCGCTATTCTCGTACTGGAAACAAACATTCTTGAGTACGATGCTGTCATTAAGTCCCTCTATGTTCTTTGGAGATGCAACTTCCTTGATGTTGTTTTGTGCGGAGAGAATCTTGTTGACACGCTCCATGCTTGCAAGTCCTTTTTGTACAGCATATCCTGCCTTGGAGATGTCCTTGAGTGGCTGGAGTGTGGTGTAGAGCACAATGAGATAGTAGATGAACATACTTGCATCAATACTTGAGTTGCCAGAGAAAATAAGATAACCTCCGAACCAGAGTACGATAACAATCATGACTGTACCGAGGAACTCGCTTACTGGGTGTGCTGCCGACTGACGTATGGCAACACGATTTGCTATGTCGCGGAACTCGTTGTTTACCCTTTCAAATCTGTCTTGCATCTTCTGTTCGGCTATGAATGCCTTGATGATGCGTAATCCTCCGAGTGTCTCCTCTATCTGGCTGATTGAGTCAGAGAGCTTTGTCTGCTGAAGTATGCTGTTTGCCTTGAGTGACTTACCTATCTTGCCGATGGCAAAGGCAAGTACAGGCACGACGAGGAGTGTGAAGAGTGTGAGTTGCCAACTGATATAGAGAAGTGTTCCTATATATACGATGATAAGTATAGGGTTCTTGATGAGGGTGTCGAGTGAGTTTGTGATGCTACCGTCTATCTCGTTCACGTCTGTTGTCACGCGAGTGAGTATGTCGCCCTTGCGCTCCTCTGAGAAGAATGAGAGAGGGAGGCTGAGAATCTTGCGGTAGATGTCGCAACGGATGTCGCGTACAACACCAGTACGGAGTGGCATGATGAGTGCAGAGCCTCCGAAGTAGGCACTCGTCTTGAGGAGAGTGAGAAAGGAGAGTACAAGTCCAAGCATAAGCATGGTTGTGCTTGGTCCGTATTGCTCTATTAACACCTGTGAATAGTAATATACGTTGTTCATAGCCGTGTCCTTGAAGTCGCCTTCGTCCCAAGGGATAAAGTCGTACACGGTTGTATCAACTTGGAAAAGAATCTGAAGTATAGGAATGATTGCTGTGAATGAAGCCACGTTAAGTATGGCAGATATGATATTTACTAATAGGGCTCCAGCGATATACTTTTTATAGTTGGCAAAGTACTTGCCCATGATGTTGAAAAATTCTTTCATACAGAAATAAAATACTTAAGTTTATGGGCGCAAAGGTATTTGTTTTTGACGAATTAAGCAATTATACGAGTGTTATAATATCTTAATATGTTAAGTATTTTGATTCTAAAAGCATATTTTAATACCAATTACATTCTATTATGCTAATTAAATACTAACTTTGCATCTGTTATGAGAAAACTAAAGATTACAGAGATGGGACGCATGAACGTGGAGGAGTTCAAATCGTCCGAGAAGATGCCGCTTGTGGTGGTACTTGATGACGTTAGGTCGATGTATAATGTCGGAAGTGTGTTTCGTACTTCGGACGCTTTTCGCGTTGAGGCTATCTATCTCTGTGGCATAACGGCTCAGCCTCCTCACCCTGAGATTCACAAGACTGCCCTTGGAGCAGAGGACACCGTGGAGTGGCGTTACTTCAAGGACACTATGGAGGCTGTGGAAGACCTCAAGGCTCGTGGCTACTTCGTGTATAGCATAGAGCAATGTGAGGGAAGTACAAAGCTTCAGAATCTGAGCCCCATAACCACCGAAGGGGGCTGCCATCCGGAACAAGGGGAAAAGGATAATTCTTCATCGGTTAAGTCTTGTGTGTCTGGGGAAAACATTCCTCATTCCTCATTCCTCATTTCTCATTCCCAAAAGTACGCTATCATCATGGGTAATGAGGTGAAGGGCGTGAAACAGGAGGTGGTGAATGCCTCAGACGGATGCTTGGAGATTCCTCAGTTTGGTACTAAGCATTCGCTTAATGTCAGCACTACCGCTGGCATGGTGATATGGGAATTTGCAAAGATGTTAATTATTGCCCCTTCTATCTAATAATACGATACTAAATCGTGGTGATTTTTTATCAAATTGACAGAAAAGATATAGTAAATGCTTAAAAATCGCAATTTATATGCGTTTTATTTTGCTATTTGATAATAATTGCTGAACTTTGCACCCGCAATAAGTAAATGTGTAAAGAGATTTCAAAAACAATATAATATTTTATGGCAGAAAATTTGGAAGTAAAAGAGCTTGCCGATGTAGCGGTACGCTTTTCAGGTGACTCTGGCGACGGAATGCAGCTTGCCGGAAACATCTTCTCTACAGTTTCAGCAACTGTAGGTAACAGTATCAGTACTTTCCCTGACTATCCAGCAGATATCCGCGCCCCACAAGGTTCGCTTACTGGTGTGTCTGGTTTCCAGGTTCACATTGGTGCTGGTCAGGTTTATACTCCTGGTGACAAGTGTGACGTGCTCGTTGCTATGAACGCAGCTGCACTCAAGACTCAGTACAAGTACGCTAAGCCAGGTGCTGCCATCATTATTGATACAGACTCTTTCGGTGCTGCTGACCTCAAGAAGGCTAACTTCCAGACAGAGGATTACCTTGGTGAGCTCGGCATCGACCCGGACCGTGTTATTGCTTGTCCTATCACTCAGATGGTAAAGGACTGCCTTGCTGACTCAGGCATGGACGTTAAGGCTATCCTCAAGTGCCGTAACATGTTCGCTCTCGGACTTGTGTGCTGGCTCTTTGACCGTGACCTCGACATCGCTTACAACTTCCTCAAGGAGAAGTTTGCAAAGAAGGCTGGTGTGGCTGAGGCTAACATCAAGGTTATTCAGGCAGGTTATGACTATGGTCACAACACTCATTCAAGTGTTGCCAACGTATATAGAATTGAGACTAAGAACAAGGTGCCAGGACGTTACATGGACATCACAGGTAACAAGGCTACAGCATACGGTTTCATAGCAGCTGCTGAGAAGGCTGGATTGAAGCTTTACCTTGGTTCTTATCCTATCACTCCTGCAACAGACGTGCTCCATGAACTTTCAAAGCATAAGTCACTCGGAGTTACTACAGTACAATGTGAGGACGAGATTGCCGGCTGTGCTTCAGCCGTAGGTGCATCATTTGCAGGTGCTCTTGCCGTAACATCAACATCAGGTCCTGGTATCTGCTTGAAGTCAGAGGCTATGAACCTTGCTGTTATCATGGAGCTTCCACTCGTCGTTCTCGACGTTCAGCGTGGTGGTCCTGCTACAGGTCTCCCTACTAAGTCTGAGCAGACAGACCTCCTTCAGGCTCTCTTTGGACGTAATGGTGAAAGCCCAATGCCAGTTATTGCTGCTACAAGTCCTACAGACTGTTTCGAGGCAGCATACGCAGCATCTAAGATGGCTCTTGAACACATGACTCCGGTAATCCTCATGACAGATGCTTACGTGGCTAACGGTTCAGGTGCATTCAAGCTTCCTAACCTTGCAGAGTATCCAGCTATCAACCCTCCTTATGTTCCAGAGGAACTCAAGGGTACATGGGCACCATATCTCCGCAACGAGGAGACTAAGGTACGCTATTGGGCTGTTCCTGGTCGTCAGGGCTTCGAGCACATCCTTGGTGGTCTTGAGAAGGACAACAAGACAGGTGCTATCTCTACAGACCCAGAGAACCATGACCTTATGACTCGCCTCCGTCAGGAGAAGATTGACAAGATTCCTGTACCAGACCTTGAGGTAGAGGGTGACAAGGATGATGCCGACCTCCTCATCGTAGGTTTCGGAGGTACATACGGACACCTCCACGCAGCTATGGACGAGATGCGTGCTGCTGGCAAGAAGGTTGCCTTGGCACAGTTCAAGTTCATCAACCCACTTCCAGCTAACACATCTGAGGTACTCAAGAAGTACAAGAAGGTTGTAGTGGCAGAGCAGAACATGGGACAGCTTGCAGGATGGCTCCGCATGAAGGTTGACGGATTCGTTCCATATCAGTTCAATCAGGTTAAGGGACAGCCATTCGTTGTAGCAGAACTCGTTGAATCATTCAACAACATCATTAACAAATAAAAAAGGACATTCAATTATGGCATATACTCAGAATGATTTTAAGAAAGGACAGCCAAGATGGTGTCCTGGATGTGGAGACCATTTCTTCCTCGCATCCCTTCACAAGGCAATGGCAGAAATAGGCGTTGACCCTTGGAACACAGCAGTAATATCCGGTATCGGTTGTTCAAGCCGACTCCCACACTATATGGCAACATACGGTATGAACACTATCCATGGCCGTGCAGCAGCTATTGCAACTGGTGCTAAGGTTGCCAACCCTAATCTTACAGTATGGCAGGTTAGTGGTGATGGTGACGGTCTTGCTATCGGTGGTAACCACTTCATCCACGCAAACCGTCGTAACATCAACCTCAACATGATTCTTCTTAACAACCGTATCTACGGTCTTACTAAGGGTCAGTACTCTCCTACATCTCCACGTGGATTTGTCAGCAAGTCTTCACCATACGGAACTGTTGAGGACCCATTCCGCCCGGCAGAACTTTGTTTCGGTGCTCGTGGACACTTCTTTGCACGTGCCGTTGCCACAGACGCTCCTGGTACAGTAGAAGTACTCAAGGCAGCTTACAACCACAAGGGTGCAGCAGTATGCGAGATTCTCCAGAACTGTGTAATCTTCAATAATGGTACTCACGATGCAGTCTATTCTAAGGAAGGACGTGCTCAGAATGCTATCTATCTCAAGCATGGTGAGAAGATGCTCTTCGGTGAGAACAACGAATATGGTATCGTTCAGGAAGGCTTCGGCGTAAAGGCTGTAAAGCTTGGCGAGGGCGGCTACACAGAGGCTGACGTACTCGTTCACGATGCAAAGTGCGAGGACAACACACTCCAGCTCAAGCTTGCTGAAATGGAATGGCCAGTAGCACTCGGTGTCATCCGTGACGTTGATGCTCCTACTTACGACGATTGTGTAACAGCTCAGATAGAAGAAGTAAAGGCAGCTAAGAAGTATCACAACTTCGCAGAGCTCCTCGAAACAAACGATATTTGGGAGGTAAAATGAATTCAAAATTAAGAATTCAAAATTCATAATTATAAACAAAAGGCGAAACCATTCATCGTGGTTTCGCCTTTTATTATACAATAGCATCGGTAAAAAAGGGGAGTATATTAATAGAAAGTGAGTTAATATATCAACTCTATTGCCCATAATTAAAGTATTGACTAAGTACTGACTTGTTAGAGACTAATATGAGACTTTCGACTGAGGTTTATATAGTGAAGTTCCACGTCACATTTTTTTAGTATGAATGCTTGGGATGCTAAGTGATAGAAGTTTAGTGAGTTATGATGAATACTTGACGTTAGTTTACTTACAGAGAAAAATTTTTTTCATTTTTTTGTTTTTTGCGCGACATATTTTTGGGAAGTGGTACTATATGATTGTAGAAACAAAAACAAAACCAAATGAAAAAGATTAATAAACTAACTATCGTTTTAGCCATGATGGCTATGGCAACAACAGCTAAGGCTGAGAATGCTGATACACTAACCGTAAATAATGATTCCGTGACATGGGACAAGGCTCTTAATGATGTATGCGTCGTTGCTTCAAGTGTCAATACCATGGGTGACAGGACTGTGGCTATCATTACTAAGGATATGCGTCGTGGCGCACAGAATACAGCTCAGATGCTCGGTAATATTCGTGGCTTGGATTGGAATGCCGTTGATAACAGCATAGAGTATCATGGTAAGAAGAATATCATCGTGCTTGTGGATAGCATTGAGAAGGGTTACTCATATATCATGAACCTCCATCACTTGCGTTTCAGCAAGGTGGAAATCATCGACCAACCTAAGGGTAAGTACAACGGATATGATGCTCTCATAAACCTTACGACTAAGAAGAACTATGAGGGATATGAAGGAAATGTGTTCTATAATACTCGCCTTATGCCTTCAGGTCCTAACGCTGGTAAGTTTATTTGGGATGTTGAGACAGGTTCAATAACATATACGAGGAATAAGTGGAACTTCGTGGCTAATGTTTCACGAAGTGCAGACAACAAGACTGTTTATCAGAATTGGTTTGAGAAGTCATATCCTATGCAAGGACTATCAGAGCGTACCTTGCATGTGGATGACACGAATGAGGAGACATTGAATAACTCCGACTATAACGTAAACCTTTCTGTCGATTATCAGATAAATAAGAATCATTCACTTTCGTGGTCATACGCATACTACTATAGCTTGAACCAGGATGAGACTAACTACATGCTTGAGAAGACTAACTTAGGACTTGGTACTATTGACACCATGGCTGTACATAGCTTCAACAATACGGACAACCATAACCATAGCACGGCTCTCTTCTATCGTGGCAAGAGTGGCAAGTGGAGCTATAATGCCGATATCAACTATGTTTATAATTGTAACACTCCTGACAATACCTTTGAGCGTGGTGAGCATTTCACTCTAAGAAACCATTATAATGACCATATGAACTATGCCCGTCTTCGCTCAGATGCCAGAAGGCATTGGGACACAAACCGCACTCAGCTTAGCTTTGGTAACATAAGTACATGGAAGGACTATGAGCGTAGGGACTTCGATACGGACAATCGTCTCAATTCTAATGGATTCTTCCGCAATAACACTTGGTTCAACTTGTGGAGGCAGATTGACAGCATAGGACACAACACGGCTTCCATAGGTGGTAGCATAGAAGAGATTCATGTGAAGAGCAATGGAACGAGCGAGAATCAGGTGGTATGGTCTGTAAATGCCATGTATTGGCATAAATTAACGGAGAAAAACTGGATTCGTTTTAACTATGACTGTAACGTCAGCCATCCAAACCAAAGCCAGACTTCGACTTACGGTTACTTTACGGATTCACTCTCATGGAGTGGAGGTAATCCTTTCCTCCGTTCAAGCGTTACGCACAACTTAAAGGTATGGTTTGATGCGTGGTGGTGTTTCAACGCACAGGCAGGTGTTACTTATGCGCCAAATACTATTAGCGGTTTCTCTGAGTTGAGACATGGAATGTTATCAAGCGGAGTGGAAGGCGACTATGTGGCAAACACATTTGTCAATACAAAGTACGTGTCACCATGGGTGAGTGTTTCGTTCACAAAGCGTTTTGCCAAGAACTTTTTATATAAGGCAGATGCCATTTATACCTTGCCACGAGCATCGTATGGCGACGATGTACAGAAGGGCCATACATTCAAGTTCTGGACTTCTCTCCAATACTACTATCCAAAGTGGGATTTCAGCGCAAAGGTGGACTATCAAATGTACCATGGCAAGAGCGTGACGCCTCAGACTTATGCTTTATCTGATAAGGATGATTTTCTTGCATTTACATTTAGGAAGACATTCTGCAAGAAGCATCTTGATGTGGCTTTCGTAACTATAGCTCCATTTAAGTCTGGAAGCGGAGTGAATAGGACTTACGTGGTATCTCCAGCCTTAACAAGCACGAATTATTTCTGTGCATGGCCAAGTAACAACAAGGGATGCTTGCAGTTGATGGTCACATATCGCTTTATGGGTGGCAAGTCAATAAGGGAATACAACCGAGAAATGTCTGACGAACGATAAAAAAGTAAAAAAGTTTTCTGTTGTGCGACATATTCATTACATTTGTGTCTATATATAAAAAAGCACCCAAATAAAATGATAAATGATGACAGCATACTCATAGAGCATATTCTTGCTGGCGAAACGGAGGAGTTTCGCCACCTGATGCGCAGGCATGGAGGAACGCTATTAGCCTTCATAGAGAGTCTTGTTGCCAGTCGCGAGGAAGCAGAAGACATTGTGCAGGAGGCATTCGTCAACGCTTTTCGTTCTCTTCGCCAATATGATAGCAGTATAGCCTCGTTTGCAACTTGGCTTCATCGTATAGCCTATAATGAATATCTGCGGCACGTGAAGCGACGGCAACTTCCAACCGTCTCTTGGGACGAGGATGAACGCCTGCTTAAATCAGCCGACGAAACAGATGACGATAGCTGGATGTCTGAGGCAACAGAGGAACAGTTGGCAAGGCTTGATGAAGTGATAGACACTCTTCCTGAGTACGACAGGACGCTACTTCGTCTCTATTACGAGGACGATTTGCCGCTAAAGGAGATAGCCTATATCCTCGACAGCAAGGACAGCATATTGGCAAGCCGACTGCGGCGAATAAGGAACAAACTGAAAAAAGAACTTAGAACGTGATTAAGATGAATACACCCAATGATATAAAACCAAATAATGATGCGCTCAGACAGGCTATGCTACGGCGCAAGGCTCGTCGTCCGTTGCCAGAGCTGCCCGAAGGATTTGAGGACAGGGTGATGGAGCGGATAAAAGACATTCAGATGCCAGCAAAGAACGAAGACTCACCAAGGAAGAAAACCACGGTCATTCGTCTATGGTCTTTGCGTACAGTTGGTGTGGCAGCATCTATTGCAGGATTATTCTTCGTCTATAACAGAATGACGATAGATGAAGGTACAATAGAGAACAATAATATGATTGCAAAGACTGAAGTGGTAAAACACCATCCACAGGGAACCATCAAGGCAGAGGTACAGCCAACAAGGCAAGATGTAGCTATGGAGACTATTGCTACAAGGCAAGTGTCAAGAGCCGTAGTAAGTAGGCAAGACGAGGTGGAGGAGAGTATTCAGCCAGAACAAGTGGAGGAAACGACAATAGAGGCCACCAATATGGAGGAAACAATCTTTCCAGACGTGATGTTGAGTATAAACGATGCCGAACAGGTCATGGATAATTTCATGAAACAATATGAGGACATAGTAGCTGTTTCTGTTTCTCCAGAAACGGAGCAAAAGCTGAATACGCACGATGTCTCACATCAGGTTATGAGGGATATTGCTCAAAATATGAATGAATTTACAAAACAACATAATAACTTATCAAACGGAGGAACGACTTATGGCTATTAACATTAAGACATTTGCAACTACGCTTCTGCTTTGTGCCACAATGGCAGCAGGACACGCCCAGTCTCGTAATGTGTGGTATGGCAAGCAAGTGAAACAAGGAGAGTACCTTACACTCAATTCGGAACTGATTGATGTGTACAACACACTCGACAGCTTATTCCCAAAACATTACCTCATAAACGAAGAGCCAAATTGTGTGGGAATGTGGGTAAACTATAACTTCAAGAATCAAAAGGAATATGATGATGTACGTGAAACCATAGAGAAGCTTATCATACGTCTACGTGACGTTCCTGCATACCGCTCTTACACAGAACGTCTTGACTCTACTGGTACAAGTGGATTTGGTGTTTCACTTACTCCAAAGACAGATAATTACGACCAGAAGGATTATGCGTACCTTAATCTGAGGCCAACATCTGTTAATTTCCATTACACAGGCTATATTGAAGGAATGAAGATGCCTTGGGATAAGCGTCAGGATGTGGCAGATGCCATAGATAAGTTCTTTGGCAAATACATAAAGAAGAAGGGAGTAAAAAAGGAGAATATAGAATTTGACGGCGAAAAAATCAATTACAGATATTCATGCTTCTTTAAGCAGTATGACAGTACTTATCGTTGTTCTGGAATTCGCTATATTGTTCCTAACTGTACATCCGAGGACTATGACCTTATATATCGTTTCATGCGTGACTACGCCATGACTAATAGCGTGACTGTTGCTTCAAACGATATGTCTTCAAAGTATGAGGAGATAACACTTAGCGTTAATCAGGATAACAATACACCAGTTATCTTTGGTGCGGCACTTAGGGGAACCGACTTGTATTTGATACGTACAGTTGGTGAAACAGGCTCCCAGGCATGGATTCCACGTGCATGGGCAGAGTAAGCAAGGATTATCAATAACGCCATTCAAGATTCTCGCCCGGCAATATAATTATTGTTGGGCGAGAATCTTGTTATTACTCTAATACATGATGGTTTTGTAGGTATTATGAAAAACAAAGAACTTAAAACCTTGGTATTTGAATTATTGATTTTTTCTTTTTACCTTTGTACGCATAAAACAGTTGATAATGAAAATAGCAGATATAGAATTAGGGGAACGCCCGGTGGTATTGGCTCCGATGGAGGATGTGACGGATCAGGCTTTCCGACTCTTGTGTAAGGAGTTTGGAGCTTCGATGGTCTATTCCGAGTTTGTGAGTGCTGATGCTCTCATAAGGAATGTTAATCGTTCACTTGAGAAGATAAAGGTGGATGATAATGAGCGTCCCGTTGCCATTCAGATATATGGTCGTGACGTGGAATCCATGGTGGAGGCTGCCAAGATAGTTGAGGCGGAAGCTCATCCAGATATACTTGACATCAACTTTGGTTGTCCTGTGAAGAAGGTGGCAGGCAAGGGTGCTGGTTCGGGTATGCTGAAGAATGTGCCTCTCCTGCTCGACATAACCAAGGCTGTGGTTGATGCTGTCAAGATACCAGTAACGGTAAAGACGCGTCTCGGATGGGATTGTGACGACCTCAAGTGTCCTAATCGCTTGAGTGATGAGCGTGCCTTTGTCGTTGAGCTTGCAGAAAGACTTCAGGACTGCGGTATCAAGGCTCTCACGCTTCATGGTCGTACTCGTTCGCAGATGTACCAAGGCGTGGCAGACTGGACACTTATTGGCGAGGTAAAGAATAACCCTCGCATGAATATCCCTATCATCGGTAATGGCGATATCTGTACTCCTGAGCAGGCTGAGAACGCTTTCAATACGTATGGTGTTGATGCCGTCATGATTGGTCGTGCTACATTTGGTCAGCCATGGTTGTTCAAGGATGTGCGTACATACCTCGATACGGGCAAGCATGATGATACCATGACTCTTGATTGGAAATTTGAGGTCTTGAAGCGTCAGGTGGAGAAATCCGTGGAGTACAGTCTTCGTGAGGATAATGCCCTCAAGGAGCGTAAGCGTACTGAACTGGGTGGTATCATTCATGTTCGTCGTCATCTTGCCAATTCACCCCTCTTCAAGGGTATTCCTGACTTCCGTCAGACACGCATCAAGATTCTGCAGGCAGAGACAAAAGATGCCCTTTTTGCTCTACTTGACGAGGCAAAACAGAAAATAAACTCGCATTATGGTATAGGATAAATATTTTTGTCTTATCTTTGCCGAGTACATTTTTGATGTTCGTACGAATGCTGTAAGCAGAACAAGTTTTTAAGAACGAAAATTTAGAAAATTAAATAAAATTTTGTTCTATCTTTAATTCTTGAAAATAATAACAGACACATTCGTAAACTTTTAGAAAACGAGAATTTTCTTTAATTTTCTAAATTTTCGTTCTTCAAAAAAGCTATCTCATAAACTTGAGATTTAAAAAGGATTATTCAACACTTTAATACTAACAAAATATGGACTTATCAAATTTCTCACTCGAAGGTAAGAACGCTTGGATTACAGGTGCATCTTACGGAATCGGTTTCAACATCGCTAAGGCTTTCGTAAAGGCTGGTGCAAAGAATATCATCTTCAACGATATCAACGAGGAACTCCTCAATCGTGGTCTTGCTAACTACAAGGAGGCAGGTATCACAAACGTTAAGGGTTATGTATGCGACGTTACAGATGAGGTTGCTGTAAAGGCTCTCGTGGATAAGATTCACGCAGAGGTTGGACAGATTGACATCCTCGTAAACAACGCAGGTATCATCAAGCGTATCCCTATGCACGAGATGAAGCGTGCTGAGTTCCAGCAGGTAATCGACATCGACCTCGTAGCACCATTTATTTGCGCTTCTGCCGTTCTCCCAGAGATGATGGAGCGTAAGGAAGGTAAGATTATCAATATCTGCTCTATGATGTCTGAGCTTGGTCGTGAGACTGTTTCTGCATACGCAGCTGCAAAGGGTGGTCTCAAGATGCTTACTCGTAACATCTGTTCTGAGTATGGTGAGTACAATATCCAATGTAATGGTATCGGTCCTGGTTACATCGCTACTCCACAGACTGCACCTCTTCGTGAGAAGCAGCCAGACGGTAGCCGTCACCCATTCGACTCATTCATCTGTGCAAAGACTCCAGCAGGTCGTTGGCTCGACCCTTCTGAGCTTGGCGGTCCAGCTGTGTTCCTCGCTTCAAAGGCTTCAGATGCAGTCAACGGTCATGTTCTCTATGTAGATGGCGGTATCCTCGCTTACATCGGAAAGCAGCCAAAATAAAAGAATAATTCAAAATTCAAAATGCATAATTTAAGTTTTTAAGTTATTACGGTAAAGATAACAGCAAGGATAACGAACGTTTAAGTAGATAAAGAAAACAAAATTTTACCTCACGGTGAGAAAAGTTCTTTAATTTTACCTTACGGTGAGAAAAATTCTAAATTTTCGTTCTCCCTCATTTCACAAAGTTAACTTCAGAAACTTGAATTATTTGAAATTATATATAAAAGTGCAAGTATCGACCTCGATATTTGCACTTTTTTCTTCAAAGTGTGCATAAATTAAAAAATAAATATTACCTTTGCACCCAAAATAAATACATATAGAACAAAAAGAACAAGGATGAAAAGAACATTTTTAGGACTTATGTCTGTAATCTCTCTACCTGTGATGGCAGGTGGGTACTTAACTAACACTAATCAGAGTATTTCTTTTTTACGTAATCCAAGTCAGGATGCTGCAATCAATATTGGAGCACTCTACAACAATCCTGCTGGTACGGCATTCCTCAAGCCTGGCTTCCACTTTGCCATCGGCGTTCAGAATGTACATCAGAATCGTGATGTTACAAGCATATTTGACGGTTATCAGTATGGCAAGAAGAATGAGGGTTATGATGCCACAAATGGAAAGCTATTCAGGGGAGAGGCTGATGCGCCTATCCTTCCTTCGCTTCAGGCTGTTTATAACTGGGCAGAAAAATGGAGCGTAAGCTTCGACTTCGGTCTTGTAGGTGGTGGCGGTAAGTGTACTTACAACGACGGTCTTCCATCATTCGAGTCAAAGGTGGCTATGATTCCAGCTATTGCACAGGCTAAAGGCTTGCCTGTTACGGGTTATGCCTTCGATACATATATGCGTGGCCGCTCATACCAATATGGATTCCAAGGTGGTTTAAGCTATAAGTTGGCTAAGAACCTCAGCGTTTATGCGGGAGCACGTCTTATCTACGCGACAAACAACTACTTCGGATATGTTAAGAATATCAAACTTGGATATGCTGGTAGCTATTATTCTGCTCAAGACCTTGTGTCACAGGTTGGTGCACAAACTTCTACACAGATTGCTTCTGCCGTTCAGGCAGGATTGATGACACAGGAAGAAGCTGCTGCTAAGCTTGCTACTTTGCAGGCTACAGGCGCAGCCCTTGTTAGCGGTACTCAGGATATAGAGCTTAACTGTAACCAGACAGGCTTTGCCATTACTCCTATCGTAGGTGTGGATTGGAAGGTAAATGAGCATCTTAACCTTGCTGCCAAGTTTGAGGTAAAGACTCGTCTTCGTCTCAACAACGAGAGTGTGAACGTGAATACAGAGAACGTGGCTGCCCTTGCAGCTTACGAACATGGAAAGAAAGTGCCAGAGGATATACCATCAATCCTTGCTGCTGGAGCCATGTATTCACCTGTCAAGTTTATCCGTATAAATGGTGGTTTCCATTACTATTGGGACAAGCAGGCAACAAAGGTTAATAATGCCAATAAGAAGCTTTCTGGAGGCACATGGGAGTTGACAGCAGGTGCAGAGTACGACTTCTGTGACCGTTGGACTGTAAGTGCAGGATGGCAGACAACAAACTATCCTAACACGGATGAGTACATGAAGGATATCTCCTTTACAACTAACTCCAACACATTCGGCTTTGGAGCAAAGTGTCAAATTACAGATTGCGTAGCTGTAGAGGCTGCATATTTCCAGACACTCTACAAGACTTACGAGCGCAATAGCGACAACTATGCCTCATTTGGTGATGTTGCACTCCCTGGTACGGACAAGTTCAATCGTACCAATCGTGTCTTTGGCGTTGGCGTAACACTCGATTTCTAATTTGAATCAAAGAATATATGTGCGGACGAGGAACTATTTCTTCGTCCGCACGCTTTTTTATGAGGAATGAGAAATTAGTAATGAGTAATAAAATCAAAATCCATCGACTTTACGCTTTACATTTTACGTTTTTGAGTTCTTTAGTTTTGGGGATTTGTAATTTAGCTCCCAAGAGGGAGTGGGTTCTAATAAAAATATAGCGTGTAAAGCATTTTTAATTTTTAATTTTTAACTTTTAATTCCTGAAGGGATGGGTGGGTTCTAATAAAAATATAAGTGTCTTATTGTGTGAAGTGTATCTATACTTTGCAAAGTTTTTGCAAACAGTTTGCAAGGTATGTGCAAGGTCCTTGCAAGATATATGCAAACATGAAAATCAAATGCCAAGTTATTGCAAAATCAAATTCTTGGTGACTCCGAAAAACACCCATATCTTTGCAGCGTCAAAACGAAACAATCCTTTCGCTTATGACAATCTAACGTGAAATAATTAACATTAATAATAACTTAAAAAACATTTACAATTATGAAGACTTTAATCAATTCTTTCGTTGTTGCTCTCGTAGCACTCTTTACAGTTTCTATCTCTGCTAATGCACAGAACAAGGATGGTAATACTCTTGAGGGAGTATGGATATTTGAAAAGTATCATGTTGATGGCAAGGAAAATGCAACACTACCACGTGAAGGCTTATCTTCTGTTAAAATATATGGCAAGAATGGAGAGTATTGCTGTGCTCAAATTGTCAAGGATAATGGTAATGGAGTAATCAAGGTTAAGCCTCATGAGTATGGTACTTACTCATACAAGAATGGCAAGTATATGGAATGTGGAAGAGAATGTGGTGATGAAGCAATAATATTCACAGGTAAGAATTCTTTCAAGGGTCGTTTCTTAAATAGATATGAGTTTTGGGTTAGAAACACAAATTTCCCAGAGGAACTTCGTAAGCACATTCTTAATGCATGTAAGGCAGCTTGTGCCGGTGACTGGGATGTTAAGACACAGACACTCCTTAAAAACCATATTCTTTATAAGAAATAAATTTGGTTAGATTGATAGTTTGGTTAGTTCACGGAGTAAATATTACTCCGTGAACATTTTTTTGTTGTACTACATGAGTGCTTTTGATATTTTTAGCTATATTTGCAATGTTTAATAAAAGGAATCTATACTTACTTTGCTAACTTATATAAATGAATAAAACATTAAAAAACTTTGCTTTTGTAATTTCTTGCCTATTTATACAAGGATGTTCACATGGTGTTGATAGTAATAAGGAATTCAATATCGTTGGTGCTTGGACACTTGATAAAATGATATTTCAGGATGGGTCAGAAGTAAACCCTAACCCTTCAGGTTATACTCGATGCAAGGTATATGATGCTGATAGCACTTATTATTGCGTAGAGCTTGTATCAAGAGAGGGCGATGTACGCATCCTATCTCACGAGGCAGCCAAATTTACTCAGCATGATACCGTCTATATTGAGAATGGTCGTAAAACACCATTTAAGATTAAGAGCAATTCTGTCTTCATGACTACTTTTGATGGCTATACGGAAGTGTGGGTTAGGGCAGATAAACTGACAGAAGAAAAGAAGCAGGAAATACGAGATAGTTTCATGAATAACAATGGTACTACTCTCAGTAACTATATCTCGAATGAGCAGCAAGAGAAGGAGAAATCAAAGTTCCTCATTATCTTAGGTAGCCTTGTTGCAATAATCATAGGAGGTTGTATATACCTTGTAATCACTCTTCGTGGCAAGCGTAAGGCACAGAAGGAGCTTCAGGCTATAATGGATGAGAATGCGAGCCACACGACAGAGATAAGTGAGAAGCTACAGCAAGCGGAGAATGATTTATTTGGCTCTGACTATTATACATCACTCAAGAAGAGGGTCATGAAGGGCGATACGCTCAAGAAGGCTGACTGGGACGAGATGTCGGCACAACTGAAGGAGGCATTTCCTAAGTTTGAGTCTCGTCTTTCATCTCTTTGCAAGATGTCGGATGTGGAGATGCAGGTATGTATGCTGTTGAAGTTGCGTTTCTCTCCTTCGGAGATTGCTACGGTCATCGTCAAGGATGCAAGTACCATCAGTTCCATTCGCGGACGCCTTTACCAAAAGGTATTTGGCAAGAAGGGTGGTGCAAAGGACTGGGACGAGTTCCTAAAGGGACTGTAAGAGAGACCCTCTCCCCATCACTCCCACGAGGGGAAAGACCTTCCCCCAAGACGGGGAGTGGTTACTCTGTTCGCTAATAGTTTTCAACACAGAGGGCACAGAGGACTCAGAGAAAATAAATTGTTTTCTTTTGTTTTCCTATGTTTTACTTCCCTTTGGTCAGTGAGAGAAGTTCTTTTGTTTTTACTTCCCTACGGTCAGTGAGACCGCTTCTCTTAGTTCTAATTGGCGCACATGCGCACATCACTCCGCGAGAACTAAAAAACTAAAAAACTCACAAACTTAAAAACTTAAAAATATATGCGACGAAAGTTTCTACCATTCATCTTTGCTCTTTTGCCTATGGCAGGAGCGATGGCGCAGACATCACGCGACTTGGGTGATGGCACGTTCATGAATCCGGTCATCTATGCGGATGTACCTGACGTGTGTGTCATCAGGGCTAATGATACGTTCTACATGGTAAGTACAACCATGCATTACTCTCCGGGATGTACTATCATGAAATCACATGACCTTGTCAACTGGGAGGTGTGCGGTTTTGCCCACGACCAGTTGGAGGAGATTGATGCCTTTGCCCTCAAGAATGGTAAGAACGACTATGCCAAGGGTTCTTGGGCTGCCAACCTCAGATATGACAGGTATGAGGGTCTGTTCTATCTTATCGTCACTTGTAACACGACGGAGAAGTCATATATCTTCACTACAAAGGACATAGAGCGTGGACCTTGGCACAGGAATGAGGTGTCGCTATGCTACGACCCTGGCTTCCTCTTTGAGGACACAGGCAAGGAGTGTAAGAAGTACGTGGTTCATCCTGACTACAGCCTTGAGCGTCACGAGGCTTATCTCTGCGAGATTATATCTGACGGCAAGGGTGGGGTGAAGCTTGGCGAAAGAAAGAAGCTACTAGACTATACTCAGGCAGATAATCCTTCACGTGGATTGCGTGCCGAGGGCTATCATGGATATAAGATTGGCGATTACTATTACATCTTCATGATTCAGGGTGAGAACCTTCCTGGTACATGGCAACGTCAGGAGATTGTATGGCGTTCAAAGTCTCTCTTTGGAAGCAAATGGGAGGTAAAGAAGGTATTCACGGGAGATATGACCCATGAGGGCAAGCCATATATGAAGAATACTGGCGTGGCTCAGGGCGGTATCGTCGATACTCCTGACGGAAGGTGGTACGCCATGCTCTTTCAGGACGAGGGAGCCATAGGACGTATGCCTGTGCTCGTCAATATGACGTGGGACAAGGACGGATGGCCTGTACTGGGTAATGGCGGCAAAACTGTGGATGCCCTACAGAAGATGCCTGTACAGAGTACGGAGGCTGACCGTAGGAAGTCGATAGTCAAGAGCGACGAGTTCAATAATGGCAAGACTCGCTACATCATATCGGACAAGTATGCCGACTCATACGGCATGGGTGGGGAGTATGACTACAACGGCTCTAACCTCGACCTTGTATGGCAATGGAACCATAACCCGGACAATCGCTTTTGGAGTCTTACGGAGCGCAAGGGATGGCTTCGCCTGAAGGCAGGCATCATGGCTCATAACATACGTGATGCGCGCAATACGCTTACCCAGCGCACGTTTGGTCCTGAGTGTACGGCTGAGACCATGCTTGACGTGTCAAAGATGAATGATGGCGACTGTGCTGGTCTCGTGTCGTTCCAGAAGCGTTACGGCTACGTGGGCGTGGAACAAGAAGGTACAAAGCGATTCATCGTCATGCGCAAAGCCATGGGCAAGGA
>JAFZVY010000115.1 GCA_017617575.1 Bacteroidaceae bacterium
TGAACAAACTCTCTTTCAGCGGTGCGTACGAGACTCGAACTCGTGACCCCATGCGTGACAGGCATGTATTCTAACCTACTGAACTAACGCACCAGTGTGTTCCGTTTTTATGTAGAGGAGAGACTGAACAAACTCTCTTTCAGCGGTGCGTACGAGACTCGAACTCGTGACCCCATGCGTGACAGGCATGTATTCTAACCTACTGAACTAACGCACCTTTTTGCCTTGAAAGTAACCTCGTGAGGTGTTCCTTTCGTTTAGCGAGTGCAAAGGTATGACAATTTTTGATACTGACAAAATGTTTTGCACTTTTTTTTCGATAAAATCGCGTTTTTTTGCAAAAAGACGGAAATAGTAATACCTCTTTATGGCTTTATTTCTCCTTTTGTGTGCATATTGTCTTTGAAGAGTGTGTGCCACCTGTTCACATTCCCTTTGTTTATGGTGGATGCGGAAAGGAAAAAAGTGACGGTTACAGACAGAATTTTTCGATTGCGAATGCCACTCCGTCCTCATCATTTGTCAAAGTGACGAAATCTGCGGCTTCTTTTACGGGTTGCTGGGCATTTCCCATGGCGACTCCCATTCCTGCGTACTCAATCATGGATTTGTCGTTGAAGCCATCGCCAAAGGCTATGAGTTCCTCGCGTGACGCTCCAATCTTGTCGAGGAGTACGGACAGGCATCTTGCCTTGTCGATGTGCGGAGGCGTCACTTCCATAAAAAATGGCTCGGAACGGCAGATGTTGAGTTCTGCGCCCATCTCAGCCTTCATCTTGGCTTCGAAGGCTTCGAGCCTTTCGGGATTGCCCACTATGAGACATTTGTGGACGGGGTAGGTTATGGCGTCAAGGAACGAATCGACCTGCTGAATAGCCATCTTGTTGCGTGAGGAGGAGAAGCGGGCATATTCGTTGCTTGCATCCTCCGTCACGATATGGTCGTCGTGGTAGATGAGAATCTCGAATCCGTTTTCCTTTACCCTGTTATATATATAAGGAAGATATTTGGCAGGAAGCGTCTCCTCGTACATCATGCGCTTGGTAGCCCATTCCGTTATCTGTCCTCCGTTGAAGGCGAGGACGAATCCTCCGAAGCGAGCCAGTTCCAAGGTCTCCGCAAGTGGCGCAATACCGTATGTTGGTCGTCCGCTTGATATTACGACCTTCATTCCTTGCTCCTGTGCCCTTATGATGGTGTCGCGAGTATGTTCTGTTATGCACTTGTTGCTGTTCTGGAGTGTTCCGTCCACGTCCACAGCCAGTATCTTGTATTTACCCATCCGATATTGTTTTCTGGTGCTAAAAAAGATTCTATATTCACGTTCGCAAAGGTACGGCGTTTTTTTCTTCCTTGCAATAGTTGTGTGGTGATTAAAAATAACTTGTTGTTCTAATATATTCCGTCAAAAGGACATTTTGACGCAAACAGCATGGTTTCGTAAAAAGGTTTGCTTTAGTGCCTGTCTGTATTCTTTCATCCCTTTGGGATTTGTTGGCGACTTTCATATGTGAATGTTGAAGACATTTTCCCCTTTCATTTTGTCACTCGCAAAATCTCGGAAAAATTAGGGAGGGTTGACGAACCATTGACGAAGGATTGAGGAAGGGTGAGCGTGTGGCAAAATGGTAGTGGGATAGGGAAGTGTGGGTAGCAAAATGAAAGTGGCGAGGAACGGACGAGAAACATAATTGACGAGGGGAAATGTATATTCTTCATCCATTATTTGATTGTATGGATTTTTTATCTTAATTTTGCCATCAAATAAATAGACGATTATGAAGAAAATGATATTTGCTTGCCTGATGATGCTTTGCGGCATCACGGCTTTTGCACAAGATATGGCAAAGGGCTCTTTCCGTAATAATGAGCTGATGATAAGGATGGAGATTAACCTCGAAAAGAGTGATATCCCTATCCCAGGACTTGAACTGGAAAATTGCTACGGCTACATTCAGGGTGCTATAAATGGCACGTGGGTCATTCTCAAGGTTAAGAAGCTGGATGAGAAGGGCGCAGTCGTTCGTGCCATGAGCGACAAGGGCGACGTGGCTCAGGATATAGAACTGAAGTTTACGGACAAGGGACTTGAAATGAAACAGATAAGCGATTCTTACATCAAGGGCATCGCTGACAGGAAGTATGTGAAACTGCCAAATGTGGTTTCGTTTGTAAAAGAATAAATCAAATTTAGCTTGTAGTTAAATTGTAGTTAAAATGAAGTTATATAGGAAGTTAAAAAGACGTTTGACTGTTCACTTTTTAAAAGAAGAACGAAAACAATCTGCGATTAAACTATCGTCTTTTTTACTTCACTTTAACTACTCTTTAACTCCTTTTTAACTCCTTGCAAGTAAAGCGTCAGCTGAACTTGCGAAACTTGTATAACTTAGGATAGCAGATGTCTTATAATTTTGATTCGTTTAACCCTGCACAGAGGGCTGCCGTAGAGTATTGCGACGGTCCTTCGCTTGTTATTGCCGGTGCAGGTTCTGGAAAAACTCGTGTACTTACTCACAAGATAGCTTATCTCATGGCTGAGTGCGGACTCCAGCCATGGGAGATTCTTGCCTTGACGTTTACGAACAAGGCTGCAAGGGAGATGAAGGAGCGTATTGCCAACATAGTGGGTGGTGATGGCGCCAAGCACCTGTGGATGGGCACGTTCCATAGCATCTTCCTCCGCATTCTACGTGCGGAGCATGAGGCTATTGGCTTCTCGGCTAATTTCACTATCTACGATACGGCTGACAGCAAGAGCCTGCTCAAGACCATCACCAAGGAGATGGGACTTGACGACAAGACCTACAAGCAGTCGGACGTGCTTGGCAGGATAAGCAACGCCAAGAACCACCTTGTCTCGGCTGACGAATATGTCAATTCGCCTGAGTATTTCAAGGCGGATAGCCAGTCGCGCAAACCAGCCATAGGCAGCATCTACAAGCGTTATAGCAGCCGTTGCCGTCAGGCGGATGCCATGGACTTTGACGACATCCTTCTCTATACCTTCTACCTCTTCGAGAAGAATGAGGAGATACGTCGCAAGTATGCAGGACTCTTCCGCTACGTGCTTGTGGATGAGTATCAGGACACCAACTATGCCCAGCATCGTATTGTCTATCAGTTGACGAAGGAACGCCAGCGTCTTTGTGTGGTGGGCGACGATGCCCAGAGCATCTATAGCTTCCGTGGAGCTAATATTGATAATATATTGTCCTTCGGCAACTTGTACGAGGGCGCAAAGATATTCAAGCTTGAGCAGAACTACCGTTCCACTCAGATGATTGTAAAAGCAGCCAATAGCCTTATATGCAAGAATAGGGGGCAGATTCAGAAGAACGTGTTCAGCGAGAATGACCCTGGCGAGCGCATCAAGGTTTCGGAGGCTTACTCGGACGTGGAGGAAGGACAGATTGTCATTCGCCAGATAGAGCATCTCCGTCGTGCGGAGAATGCAGAGTATTCGGACTTTGCCATCCTCTACCGTACCAACGCCCAGAGCCGTGTGTTTGAGGAGGCTCTGCGCAAGAGCGGAATGCCTTACAAGATTTACGGAGGTCTCTCGTTCTACCAGCGCAAGGAGATAAAGGACATCATAGCATACTTCCGCATGATTGTCAATCCTAATGATGAGGAGGCATTCAAGCGCATCATCAATTATCCTGCTCGTGGAATTGGTAACACCACTCTCCAGAAGATTACGGATTGTGCCAACGAGAACGGCACAAGCCTTTGGAACGTCATCTGCGACCCTGAAAGGTACTCGCTTGGAGTGTCAAATGCTACGATGGCTCGCGTGAACGTGTTCCGTGAGTTGATAGAGAAATACATGAACCTTGCCGCCACGGAGAATGCCGAGGAGGTGGGTCGTGGAATCGTTATTGACAGCGGAATATATTCGGAGGTTCATTCTTCGTCTGATGCCGAGGACCTTGCGCGTCAGGAGAATGTGGACGAGCTTGTGAGCGGATTGAGCGACTTCGTTCAGAGCCGATTGGAGGAAGATAATAACAACGTGACGATAACCGACTATCTCTCAGAGGTGTCACTCTTGTCCGACTTGGATTCGGACAAGGGCGAGGATGAGCATAAAATAACGCTTATGACCATTCACTCGGCAAAGGGATTGGAGTTCCCAACCGTCTTTGTCGTGGGACTTGAGGAGAATCTTTTCCCAAGCCAGATGGCGTGCGACTCCATGCGTGAGATGGAGGAGGAGCGTCGTTTGTTCTATGTGGCTCTTACTCGTGCCGAGCGCCATTGTTTCCTCTCATACGCCAAGAGCCGCTATCGCTACGGCAAGATGGAGTTTGGCAATCCTTCACGCTTCATCTCGGACGTTGCGCCTGAGTTCCTCGACCGTGGAAGCATCGGAAGGATGTCTTCACGCTCTATGAGTGGAGACGTGGAATTGCCTTGGAAGCGTAAGACTAACGTGTATAATGACGAACCTGAGTTTATGCGTGGCGAGTCTTATTCGCGTCCTTCTACGCAGAGGCCTGTTTCCATGCCACATGTAAGTGGTGGCGTGTCTTCGTTCACTCCTAAGGTGCAGAAGACGGAGGCGTTTACTCCTGTTACTGGCATCCGTCGTGTGTCAAAGGTTACGGATGCAAATGTGGCAAATGCGAGTGCCAAGTCGCCTGAGGCAAGTGCCAATATTGCCGTGGGCAAGCACATCGAGCACCAGCGTTTCGGTGTCGGAGTTGTGGAGAAGATTGAGGGTACGGGCGACCAGATGAAGGCTACCATCAACTTCAATAACCTTGGCAAGAAGCAGCTGCTCCTCAAGTTCGCACGTTTCACGGTGATGGATTAGGCTTCGTGTGACATGTTTTTGGGGAAGAACGAAAATTTAGAAAATTAAGGAAAATTATTTTTTCTCTTAGAACTAACCTGTCTGCAATCCTGGCGGGTTCTATTAGATTAATTAGAGATGAAATTTTCTTTAATTTTCTAAATTTTCGTTTTAAATAAAATCCACGAATAGGGCAACCTTGCTTTTCAGCAAAAAAAATCGACACCATCATAATGATAGTGTCGATTTTTCTATGTACATTTGCAATGTATTTAAGAGCCGAATAGGGGACTCGAACCCCTGACCCACGCATTACGAATGCGTTGCTCTACCAACTGAGCCAATTCGGCATTGCTTTTTTGCAATTGCGACGGCAAAGGTAACGCTTTTATTAAAACTGACAAACATTATAGCGTGTTTTTTTATGAACAAGAGTAATAAAAAATCAGAAAATAGAAATAGAATCATTTATGCAGCCTTTATAATTGCCATTCTTGGGGGGGCTTACGTCAAGGAGTACGGTCTTCCTTTTGGCGAGGAAAAGGCTCAGGAGTCGAAGGTGTTCTCCAAGGCTGTGGAGACTGAGGAGGAGAATGACGTGGAGGCACTTGCAGCCGAGGCGGATGCGGAGAGAGCCAATAGCGAGCCTACAGAGATAAAGGGTGTGCGCAACCTCTCCAACGATATTGAGGCACCTTCGGAGGGCTTGTCTCGCATCATAGGCGAGCAACTTGAACAGCCTGCGCCTATCTCCAATAGCGAGGTCATACTCTTCAAGAACTCCTTCGTCATATCTTATAATATGGACACCAAGTGTCCTAATTATGTGGCATGGTGCCTTACCAAGGACAGGCTTAACGGCACGGTGTCCCGTTCCGATTCATTCATAGGTGACGACGCCATAGGCGAGGCTTCACGCATAGAGACTCAGGACTATTCAGGCTCTGGCTATGATCGAGGCCACATGTGTCCTGCTGCCGACAACCGTCACGATAGGATATCCATGTTGCAGTCGTTCATGATGACCAATATATGTCCTCATAACCATAACCTCAATTCTGGCGACTGGAAGGAACTGGAGGAGCAATGTCGCCAATGGGTGAAGGACTATTCCGAGCTTTACATCGTGTGCGGTCCTATCTTCGACAAGAAGAAGCCGAATACCATAGGCAAGCGCAAGGGCTTGAAGATTGCCGTTCCAGACCGTTTCTTCAAGGTGGTACTCATGATTGGCAAGAATCCAAAGGCAATAGGTTTCATCTATCCTAATGCAGATACCAACAAGGATATGCGTGACTATTGCGTATCGGTTGACCGTGTGGAGAACATCACGGGCATCGACTTCTACCCATCCCTCCCAGACGATGTGGAGAAGAAGGTGGAGGCAGAATGCAACCCATCATCATGGGGAATCTGATGAGTTCATAACTAACTCATAATTCAGAACTCATAACTCTTTTCAAGCCGTCTTTGGCTTGACTCCTAAACGTAAGATAAGAACAACAAATAACATATCGTAATGCAGAAATACGTTAAAGATTTGACCGTGGCAGAGGTGGAGTTTCCACACTCACGCTATGTGCTCTTGAAGCTGACAGATGTTGAGCCTCTTCCAGAGATGCTCCCAGGACAGTTTGTCGAGGTGAAGGTGGAGGGTAGTCCTAAGACATTCCTCCGTCGTCCTATCTCCATCAATTATGTTGACAGGGCGAAGAACCAGTTGTGGTTGCTCATCCAGACAGTGGGTGAAGGTACTCACAAACTTGCGGAGCTGAAGGTGGGCGACAAGCTCAACCTCGTGTTCCCTCTCGGCAATGGTTTCTCACCTATGCAGAAGGCAGGTGAAAGGGTGCTCCTCGTAGGCGGTGGAGTGGGCGTAGCTCCTCTCCTCAACTATGGCAAGGAACTCAAGGAGGCTGGGGCAGAGCCTGTGTTCCTTCTTGGCGCTCGTTCCAAGGCTGACCTTCTTGAGCAGGATTTGTTCAAGGCTATTGCTCCTGTTTACGTCACAACAGAGGACGGAAGCGAGGGAGAAAAGGGATTTGTCACTCAGCACTCTTTGCTCACAAAGGAGACGTTCGACCGTATCTCCGTGTGTGGTCCTAAGCCTATGATGGTGAGCGTGGCACGCTATGCCAAGTCAAAGGGCATCCCATGTGAGGTGAGCCTTGAGAACATGATGGCTTGTGGTCTTGGTGCCTGCCTCTGTTGCGTGGAGAAGACCGTCAAGGGCAACGTCTGCGTCTGCAAGGAAGGACCTGTGTTTCCTATCGAGGAACTGACATGGGAACTGTAAGAAAGTGAACTCGGCTTTCTTGCATTTTAATTTTGAATTTTGCATTTTTAATTATTAATTTACTCGTGGCATCATTAACAACAAATATAGCAGGTCTTCAGATGAAGAATCCTGTGATGACTGCATCAGGAACATTCGGTTACGGTGTTGAATTTGCAGATTTCGTGAATCTCGAAGACATAGGCGGCATCATCGTCAAGGGTACTACACTCAATCCTCGTGAGGGCAACGACTATCCTCGCATGGTTGAGACGTCAAGCGGTATGCTCAACTGCGTGGGTCTTCAGAACAAGGGCGTGGATTACTTCTGCAAGAACATCTACCCACAGATTAAGGACATCAAGACTAACATGATAGTCAACGTCTCTGGCTCTTGCCCAGAGGACTATGCTGAGTGTGCCGCTCGCATCAACGAGCTTGACAACATACCAGCCATAGAGCTTAACATCAGTTGTCCTAACGTGCGACAGGGCGGTATGGCATTTGGCGTTACTACGGACGGAGCGGCAAGCGTTGTGCGTGCCGTGCGTGAGGCTTACAAGAAGACACTTATCGTTAAGCTCTCGCCTAACGTGACAAGCATCTCAGACATTGCCCTTGCCGTGCAGGATGCTGGTGCGGATGCCGTTTCGCTCATCAACACGCTCATGGGTATGGTCATCGACATAGAGAAGCGCAAACCAGTTCTTAGCATCGCCACTGGCGGTATGAGTGGTCCTGCCGTCAAGCCTGTAGCCGTTCGTTGCGTATGGCAGGTGGCAAAGGCTGTCAATATCCCTGTCATCGGTCTTGGTGGCATCATGAACGCTCATGACGCTATTGAGTTCCTCCTTGCAGGAGCATCAGCCATCGAGATTGGTACAGCCAACTTCGTTGACCCAGCCGTGACAGTCAAGGTGGCTAATGGCATCAACGAGTGGCTTGACAAGCACGGATGTAAGTCTGTAAGCGAGATTGTCGGACAGTTGGAAGCGTAAGGAAGATTAGGAACTAATCGAGGTTGTCTCCGTTATAAAGATAAGCCTGAAAAGTTCCAATTTTCTTTATTGACCTAAATTTTTGTTCCAAAAAATCCCACGAAATTCTTTGCTCATTAGCGAGGAAACATTACCTTTGCAGAGAAATGTGAAAAAATGGGGGATTATTTAGCAAGTAGTTCCGCTTGAAGGTAATTAAAGTGAATATATAGGTGACGAAGTCTGAGGAAGCTATATCTCTGATGAAGTGACATCCACAAAATAAATACTCAAGAGAATGATTAGTGTTAAGACATTGAGGCTACTTATCAGCAAGTCCGAACTTGACAGGATGCCAGAGGGAAAGGTATTGATAAATACGATAAACGCATTTTCGTACAATAACGCCCGTAAGGATCCTTTGTTCGAGGAGGCGTTGACAAAATGTGACGTGCTTATTCCAGACGGCGTAAGTATTGTGCGTGCTTGCCATATCCTTAACGCCAAGTCAAAGCCTTGGGAACGTATAGCAGGATGGGATCTCTTCGTGTATGAGATGACGAGGATGAACGAGTTGCCAGAGAAGGCTGAGACCATGCCATACTGGAAGACCGTACACCCAGAGCGCAAGCGACCAGTCGTGATGTTCATGGGAAGCTCCGAGTACGTACTCGGAAAGATACGTGAACAGGCAGCCGAGACGTACAAGAATATTGACGTTGTCACATACTCGCCACCATTCCGCAAGGACTTCACTCTCACCGACAATATGAACATGTGCAAGGCAATCAACGATGCAGACCCAGACCTTCTTTGGATAGGCATGACTGCACCAAAGCAGGAGAAATGGGCTTACTCCAACTGGCAACGCCTTGACATCACTTGTCATTGTGGCACGGTAGGAGCCGTGTTCGACTTCTTCGCAGGAACACTTGAACGCGCCCCAATATCATGGCAACAGTCGGGATATGAATGGCTTTACCGTCTCCTCAAGGAACCTAAACGAATGTGGAGACGCTACATCATCGGAAACACCGAGTTCCTGTTCCTCATGTTCCGCGAGTGGGCAGGAATCTGAGAGTGGGGCAGCGCTCCGCCTCAGTTAACAGTTAGAAGTTAATAATTAAAATTCAAAAATAGAACTTACTCAGTTCGCACTCTTTTCTAGATAATCTAGACCCTCTAGTCCCTCTAGATATTCTAGCCTCTCTAGTTCTTCACTAAAAACTAAAATACTTAATAACTTACAAACCTAAAAATTCACAAACTTAAAAACTAAAATAATATGGCAACACCACATAACACCGCACCTGAAGGTGCTTTTGCAAAGACCGTCCTCATGCCGGGCGATCCTCTCCGAGCTAAGTTCATAGCAGAGACATTCCTCACAGACGTTAAGCTCGTCACATCCGTACGCAACGTATATGGCTTCACAGGTCTCTACAAGGGCAAGCCTGTATCAGTTATGGCAAGCGGAATGGGAATGCCAAGCATCGGTATCTACTCATGGGAGCTTTACAACTTCTACGGAGTAGAGAACATCATTCGCGTAGGTTCTGCAGGTAGCTATACAGACCGTCTTGACGTGCTTGACGTATGTCTCGCAGAGTCAGCATTTAGCGACTCCACATACGCACAGTGTCAGAATGGCGACACAGCCAATGTCAAGTACCCAAGTGAGACGATAAACAAGGTAACGCTTGAAACAGCAAAGAAGCTTGGCATCGACTGCAAGCTCTGTAAGGTACACTCTTCCGACGCTTTCTACACAGATCCTAAGCTCGGTGGCTGGGAAGCCTTGAAGGCACGTACAGGTTCTGAGTGCGTAGAGATGGAGAGCTTCGCCCTCTTCCACAACGCCCAGGTACTTGGCAAGGGAGCTGCATGTCTCCTCACCATCTCCGACTCCTTCGTCACAAAGAAGGAACTCTCCGCCGACGACCGTCAGAACGCCTTCCGCACCATGATGGAACTTGCACTCGAAACAGCTATAAACTTGTAAGTTAAATTTACAATTAACAATTAATAAGTAACATGCCGTTCGGACAAAGCGTCCGAACGGCTTTCTTTTTGTAAATATTCAAATTGTCCGATATCAAATAATTAACATGAGTTTGATGAAATTTTAATATTGAATATTAAGTAGTTATAATGGTGTAACTCTTTTTTACAAGAACAATAATCATTAGTTTGTTCAAATAATATGGCGTTGCTAGAGATTATAATTACTTCATCCTTAAACAAATTGATTCAAGAGACATAAAAGAAGCCTTATTTGAATATAATTGTTAGATTTTTAAATAATTATTTTTTTATCGAACTCACGTTAATTATGAACTATTCTCAGTTTTCTGTAATCATCTTGTCCATCTTGTCGAAGAAGGTTTTGAACTGGTTGATGTAGTAGTCAAATTTACCTTGTGATGGGGTAGTGGATGGCGTTTCTTCCACGGTTTCACCTACTTCGTCCTTTGCTTCTTTGCTTAAGGCATCTTCCGATAAATCTTCGATGCTACTTGATTCGTCACTACCGAAATCAATGTGCGTCTGGATTGGCTTGTACACTGGCTCTGGAGCAGGTGTGGGTGTAACGAAGGTCTCAGCTATAGCCTCTGCCTCTTCGTCATCAAAGGATATGATGCAGGCGCTCGTATCGTCAGTGTTTTCGGAGAGGTCTTCACCTGTCTCGTCAAATCCGAGAGATATGTCGCTTGTCTCCTCTGGCTCTTCTTGCTTATCGTATTTTTTCTTCAACTCGGTAACGATGTCGGAGCTGGATGTGATGGTAGTATTATCATTGTAGTAATACTTGCGCATATCGTTGATGGCTTTTGTGTATTCGTCCTTGCGACTGTCACGAACCTTGTCGAAGCCTGTTGCCACGATGTCAACGCGTACCTCGTCGCCGAGGGTGTCGTCATAGTAGAGTCCCCAGAGTACTTCGAGGTCGGGTGCCATCTTCTCCATGAAGGCATTTATCTCGTTGAGTTCGGGCATACGGACGGATTTCTCGTGGCTTTGATATACGATATACAGCAATTTCTGACTCTTCGTTATCTCCGTCTTGTTGAGCATAGGCGAGTTGAGAGCCTGACACATGGCGTTGACGAGACGGTTTTCACCGCTTGCCCTTCCTGATGACATTATGGCTGCTCCACCATCCTGAAGCACGGTGCGGACGTCGCAGAAGTCTCGGTTGATGAGTCCTTCCTCCGTGATGATTTCGGCTATGCTCCTCGTGGCTGTTGTCACGACTTGATCGGATATTTTGAGTGCATCCTCTATGGATGTGTTGGCATCGTCGCATATCTCGATGAGACGCTCGTTATTGATGACGATGAGTGAATCGACTTCTTCCTTGAGTGCGGCAACACCCTTGAGTGCCTTGTCAATGCGTTGCTGCTTCTCGAACTTGAATGGGAGGGTTACGACTCCAACGGTAAGAATGCCTTTCTCGCGAGCAACACGCGCAATGACTGGGGATGCACCTGTTCCGGTACCTCCTCCCATTCCAGCGGCGATAAACACCATCTTGGTGTTGTCCTCGAAAAGATGTTTGATTTCGTCGATACTGAATTCAGCGGCTTCACGGCCGACAGCAGGGTCGCCGCCAACACCAAGACCTTTGTCGCCAATCTGTATCTTTGTTGGAACAGTGGCATTCTTCAAGGCTTGACTGTCGGTGTTGACGAGGGCGTAACTAACATTCGTCAGACCCACGTTGACCATATTCTTTACGGCATTGCTGCCACCTCCGCCTACTCCTACGACCTTTATGATATTACGGGATTGGTCGATGACTTCGCCAAAGCCTTTAAAGGTCACGGTAGATATTGAGGTATCGTTCTTAAATTCTAAAGCAGTATTCATTAGGCACTTCTTACATATAATGATGTTAGCTTGACATTTTGGGAATGTTAGCTTGATTGTCGATTCCATCGAATCGTAACGTATTTCATTCGCTTGCAAAGATAATTTATTTTTTCGTTTCTGTCACAGAATTTATCCGATGAATTCACTTTCATCATCATTTTTACTGCTTTTTGTGGAAAAATGATACTAAGAAATTGTTCTTAATGTGTAATTAGGAGTGGATGACAATTAACAATTAATAATTAACAATTAACATGCAAGTATTGCCGTTAAGGTTTCAAAATATTTTCTGTGTTGAAAAATGTATTAACGAAGAAAGGGCATGAACTTAATCACACCCTTTCTTTGCTTATTTATGTAGGAAAATCGAGAAGTGAAATTTGTGCCTGCTCATTTGTACGAACAGAGTAGTATGAATTTTTGACTCCGTCGAGCAAAAGGTTCACTTTTCATTTCTTTTACTTAAAATATGTTTACACAATTCCTTGTGCCATCATTGCCTTGGCTACCTTCATGAAGCCTGCGATGTTGGCTCCCTTGACGTAGTTGATGTAACCGTCAGGCTGCTTGCCATACTTGACGCACTGCTCGTGGATGTTGTGCATGATGTTGTGAAGCTGCTTGTCAACTTCCTCTGCCGTCCAACTGAGGTGCATGGCGTTCTGGCTCATCTCAAGTCCTGATGTGGCAACACCACCTGCGTTTACAGCCTTGCCTGGAGCATAAATCATCTTGTTGTCGATGAATGCGTCGATGGCTTCAGGTGTGCAACCCATGTTGCTTATCTCACCTACACAGATGCAACCATTGGCGATGAGCTGCTTTGCATCTTCGCCGTTGAGTTCGTTTTGAGTAGCGCAAGGAAGGGCAATGTCACACTTGACCTCCCAAGGACGCTTGTTTGGTACGAAGGTGCTTCCTGGGAACTGCTCGGCGTATGGCTGGCAGATATCGTTGCCAGAGGCACGAAGTTCGAGCATGTAGTCAATCTTTTCCTCGTTGAGACCGTCTGGGTCGTAGATGTAGCCGTCAGGACCGCTGATGGTTACTACCTTTGCACCAAGCTGTGTTGCTTTCTTGGCTGCTCCCCATGCCACGTTGCCGAAACCGCTTATGGCTACGGTCTTTCCCTCGATGGAATGGCCGTGAGTCTGCAACATCTCGTTGACGAAGTAGAGACCGCCGAATCCTGTTGCCTCAGGACGGATAAGGCTTCCGCCGAACTCAAGTCCCTTGCCTGTGAGTACGCCGCTCCAGTCGCGTGTGAGCTTCTTATATTGTCCGAAGAGATAACCGACTTCCCCTGCTCCAACGCCGATGTCACCGGCAGGAACGTCAATCTCAGGTCCAATGTATCGGAACAATTCGCTCATGAATGCCTGACAGAAGCGCATAACCTCGGCGTCGCTCTTGCCACGTGGGCTGAAGTCAGAGCCACCCTTGCCACCGCCCATAGGGAGTGTGGTGAGTGCATTCTTGAATGTCTGCTCGAATCCGAGGAACTTGAGGATGCTGAGGTTGACTGATGCGTGGAATCGAAGACCGCCCTTGTAAGGGCCTATTGCGCTGTTGAACTGAACACGGTAACCGATGTTTACCTGTACCTCGCCCTTGTCATCAACCCAAGGCACGCGGAATGTGATGATACGTTCTGGCTCTACAAGTCTCTCTATAATCTTTGCACGCTCAAACTCTGGGTGCTGGTTGTAAACATCAACAATGGAAATCAATACTTCCTTTACTGCTTGCAAATACTCCTTCTCCCCTGGATGCTTCTGCTCCAGGTTGTTCATTACTTTCTCAATTATCATATTTATTGTATCTTTTAGGTTTAGGAACTTTGTTCGCCCCGTTAAACTATTATTTTGTTACTAAAAACTGGGTCAAATATACGAATAATATGAAAGAGAAGGGTAGCGACAAAGAAAAAATGTCTCGGACAGTGACATTTTGTCAAATCCGAGACATTTATATTATGATTTGTAAACAGCAGATAGCAAAAGTGCCACTTTTTCCAACCATTTTCGGTCGGTGTCATCGAAAGTGCTTAGGTTCTCACTGTCGATGTCGAGTACTCCGACCACCTCGCCGTTTACCTTTATAGGTACGACAATCTCGCTCTTTGATGCGCTGCTACAGGCGATGTGTCCGGGGAATTCATCCACGTTAGGTACGACAATGGTGTTGCTTTCCTTCCATGCAGTTCCACATACTCCCTTGCCGAATTTGATTCTTGTACACGCCATTGGACCTTGGAAAGGTCCAAGAACAAGCTGGTTGTCAATAACTCTGTAGAAGCCTGTCCACCAAAATTGGAAGGTTTCCTGTATCATGCTTGCCACGTTTGCCATATTGGCGATGATGTCTGGCTCGCCATCTATTACAGCCTCTATCTGTGGCAGTAGGGTTGCGTACTTCTCTTCTTTTGACGCGTCACTGTTAATGATTAGTTCTTCTGACATATATTTTGATTTTTTTTTAGTTTTTTAGTTTATAAGTTTTTGAGTTTTTATGTTCTCGTGGAGAAAAGGGGAACGAAAATTATAAAAATTAAAGAAAATTCTTCAATACATTTATCAACACAAGATATTTTTAGAACCCGTCGACGAGGGAGACTAAATTACTATCTTTACCATATTTTTTTATCTCCCACAGAGTTCACGGAGCACGCTGAGTTATATTTTCATCGATTTTTCCGAGTTTGTGGAGGTCGCAAATGCTCCAAAGAGTGCACAGAGAGCCGTTTGAAGTAAAACATAAGCTATTCTTGTTATCTTAGCGAGTTTGCTAGTGAACTCCACTGTTTTCGTTTTAGACTTGTACGAATTTATAGAGAATAAAGCCTGCGGCTACGCATTGTAGGATAAGGATGGCAGGAACACCGTATTTGAATTTCTTGTGCAGTGTCTTGTGATGCCACACTTTTATTCCGAGTTCTGCGCCTACAGAGCCGCCAATGACAGCCATCCAGAGTAGGGTGGATTCGGGTATGCGCCATCTGTTTGACTTCGCCTTCCATTTGTCAATGCCATACATAAAGAATGTAATGACATTGACAGCAAGAAGATATATAAGTAATACTTTTATCAATAAGTCCATTGTATATGGTGGATGGTTCTTAAGTTTTTAAGTTTTTGAGTTCTCGCAGAATGAGTGCGTCAGAGGAGCAAATTTAAAAACAGAGAAGAACTTCTCGTTAATCAAACTTCTTGGTGCGGAAGTGGCAGTAAGGGCTTCCACCAGTGTTCTCGTAGTAGTTCTGGTGGTATTGCTCTGCTATCCAGAATTGAGTTGCCTCTTGCACCTTGGTGTTAACCTCATGTCCCTTGTTACGAAGGATGGCTATGAGCTTGTCTATTGTCTTGTGCTGCTCTTCCGAAGTGTAGAATGCGCCACTGAGGTACTGTTCGCCCTTGTCAGGTCCTTGACCGTCCGTCTGCGCTGGATCGTGAATCTCGAAAAACAATTTACACAAATCTTCATAGTTCACCACGTTAGGGTCGTACTCCACAAGCACCGCTTCAATGTGACTTGTCTTGTGCGTTCTCACATCCTCGTATGATGGATATTCTTCCTTGCCTCCCGTGAATCCAACGATGGTTTTCAGCACACCTTTACGCTTCTGGAAGTAATGCTGAACGCCCCAGAAACAACCTGCGGCGAAGATGCCGTACTCAGTTCCTTCGCTTGGTGTGTAAAGAGACACCTTGTTTGCTTCCTCCACGGCAGCCTTGACGAGTTTGAGAGCCTCGCCATGCTTCTTCTGAAGGTCGGGATAGTTCTTACCACGCTCGTAGTTATGGGTTAAGTCGTAATACTTAACCATGAGTGCTATAGGGTTGTGGCTGTCGATTATGTGCTGTACATACTCGATGTAAGGCACGTTCTTGTTATGTGTAAGCAGAATCAAGGCGTTAATCACGCTCTCTGGTATTCCTTGTTCTTCAAGCGATTGAGGTGTGTAATCGGAATCCTCCAATACATCGTGAAGGAATCCTGCCATACGTTCCTCGTCCGTCTTGCCCATGAGACCTACGGCAAGCGGATGAAGGATGTAGGCTTCACCGTCTCTGTCAAGTTGTCCTGAATGTACCTTTACGGCTATCTCTAATGCTAAATCTACTTTGCTCATATTTTGAGTATTTATGTTTGTGAGTTTTTAAGTTCTTGAGTTCTTGCGGAGAAAAGTGGAACGAAAATTATAAAAATTAAAGAAAATTTTGTTTTTTCAACACAGAGAACACGGAGGGCACAGAGTTTTTTCTATTATGAATGAGGAATTAGAAATTGAAATCTAATTATTCACCCCGAAGGGCTTAATGTAGTTAATTCCGATTTCTCTGAGTCCTCTGTGCTCTCTGTGTTGAACAGAAATTATCTTTATTATTTCGTTTTATATTCTACGAATTCTCTTTTCGCTTTCTTACCTGAATATTGAAATGATTGTTGCAGCCAATAGGAGAGACAGGAGGACGATGAGGATGCCTAATAGCAGGCAAGTCCATTTGAGCCACTTCATGACACGTGTGAGTAGCTCGTTTCCGTTTTCCGTGAATTGCTGAATGCAGTTGAATAATGCCGATGAAGTCACAAAGAAATCGTCAATCCATCCGATGACCGGTATGTCTGGGACAAGGTCGGTTGGAAGGAAGTCATACACTATTGCACCGATAAGCAATATGACTGATGTTATTTGCTGCTTGTTCATATCATTCGTTGTTTGTGACGCCAAAATAGAAGCTTGGCTCTGGTGGTTGATTATATCCTACATTCTCCGTTGCCACGCTTATCCTGTAAGGGATGTCCTCCATGAAGGAGTGGAAACGGTAGGTGGTAGGTATTGTGGTGGTGTAAACACGTAGTTCCTTGCTATCCCTTGTGCGCACTATGACTTCCTCACGCCAGTCGCCGATGATGTCGGCACTAAGGCAAGGATTCATCTTGCTACCGTTGTTGAAGGCGCAACCGTCAGCCCTGAAATCCTTTATCACGTCACAACGTAGGGTGTTCCAGTTGAATTTTGTAATCGTTTCTCTGTCCAAGAGTTCACGGAGCTTGTCGCCATCCCACCATACGGCAGAGTTCTGAGGTATGAACGCGTTCTTGTTGTGATGATTTCCGTTGACGTCAAAGTAGCCTCTCTGACTTGCCGACCACATTTCAAGTCCCGGAATCGTAGGGTCGATGTCCGCAGCCATGCCTCTGCCCACGTCGCTGTCGTCCTTTATCTGGAAGATGATGCGACCAGTTCTTGCGTCACGGAAGTCGGAACCATCGCGCTTATTCTCGTGTACGTCCCATATCTGTAGTGAGGTGGAGTCTGGATAGAAAGCCATGAGGTGGATTGCATCGCCATGTCCCATGCCTGTGGTGTAAAGTCCGGTTCCATCGTTGTTTATTGCCATTGAACCGTATGTTATCTCGTCGCATCCATCACCATCCACGTCGCCCACTCGAAGGTTATGGTTGCCTTGTCCGCTATAAGGGAGAGCATTAGGATTGGTAATACGGTTGATGCTGTCCGTCTTCTCGGAGTCGAACACCCAGCGTGACGTCAGTTCCTTGCCGTCCCAATCCCATGCGGCAATGACCGTGCGTGTGTAGTAGCCACGACAGAACACGGCACTTGGGTGCTTACCGTCAAGGTAGGCAATGCAGGCAAGGAAACGGTCAACGCGGTTGCCGTAGGAATCGCCCCATGAGGACACGTCGCCACGAGAAGGAATATAGTCAACGGTTTTCAAGGCAGCACCTGTCTCGCCGTCAAACACGGTAAGGTATTCGGGGCCTGAAAGAATCCTTCCGCTTACACGTTGGCGGTGTGGATTCATCTTGCCGTTTATGCTCTTGTCAATAATGCCGTTGGTTACGTAGTTGGCATCCTTGTCACCGATGTATTTGCCAGTTCCGTCCACGGTTCCATCGGCTGTCTTTGTCATAAGCTCAGCCTTGCCGTCACCGTCGAAGTCGAACACCATGAACTGTGTGTAGTGCGCACCAGCACGTATGTTACGGCCGAGGTCTATTCGCCATAGCTGTTTTCCGTTCAGCTTGTAGCAATCGAGAAGCACGTTTCCCGTTGTGCCCTCATGCGAGTTGTCATGTCCCATGCAATCCCACTTGAGGATAATCTCGTATTCGCCATCACCGTCAACATCGCCCACGCTTGCATCATTGGCAGAGTATTGGCGCATGAAGCCGTCAATCATTATGTCATCAGGACGGTTGAGAGGAATGCTCACGTAAGGCTTGCCTGACTCCTTGAATAGTGTATAATCAGCCTTACCTTCCTTTGCTTCCTTGCCGTCGATGACGGGAACAACGGAATATTTTGTAGTTTTGTCCTTTGCTGGATGCTTGAAAAATGTCGATGAAACCAGAGGCTTTGCATTAATCCTCTTGCCATCGGCATAGACGTTGAATGCTGTGTTATCCTTGTCGGAAGAAAGGAATCTCCACGAAATCACTACCGAGTCGTTGTCACGAACACAAACAACTCCACGACCCAGTTTTTCACGCTGGATTGTGGAGTAGTCATAATTAGGTTGTGCAGAAAGTCCCGCACATAATAATAGAGATATTGTGGAAAGCGTTATTCCTCTCATAAAAACGTTTTTGGTTTGTGCCTATAATATGATTCTGTCTTACTTCACGTACAATGTATCGCGATAGATAGAGTTAAGACTGTTGTAATTGAGCAATGAAATTGCAATCTTGAATGACTTCAAGTTTAAGTCAGTATAATTACCGCAATCCTTAATAAGGCTGTTGAATACGCTGTCATTGTCATGCTGTTGTGAGAATACAGCTCTCTTAATGCCATCAAGAGTTATGTTCTTTCTTTTCAAGAGTGCCTTGTAATCAGAATTAGCCATATCGTCACACACACTTACTGCATAAGAGATGTCTGCAACATTAACCTCTGCAGTATGCTCAAAAGGAATGCTGATGATGGAATCCTTCTTCAATGCTTCTGAAATGTATTTGCTGTAAGCAACGTTTACAGAGTCTGAGAATTCATATTTTTCCACAACTCCATAGTGGTAAGTTGTTGCCTTGGCATTATTGCCATCTACGTCAAGGCTGCATGATGTAAATATTGCGCTTGCAATAAGAACAGAAATAAATAAGAGCTTTTTCATTTTCTGATAATAATTTTAATGAGTTTACAATAATCGAGTTAGTTAAATCACACCCAATGCGTTAAGGTAAAGGCTGTGAGTATTGTTTTTTCGTGTTTGTGAAAGTTCTTTGTAAGCAGATAATAAGAAGTTAATAAGGTAAACTGCCTTATAACTTCTTAATATCTACTAAAGATAGGTTGCACTAATAAGCGTTGTTAAAACTGCTTGTCTGGTGCAAAGAGATTATTCTGGATGAACTTAGCAAGTTCAGCTTCCTTATTTTCCTTGATAGCCTTGCCTGACTTGAATTCCAGCGGACTTATGCCAGTGTGGTTCTTGAACCACTTGCCGAAGTACGACTGGTTAGGGAAGTTCAGACGGTCTGAAATATCCTTGACAGAGAAAGGTGTTGACTGCAACAACTGCTTTGCCTCGACGAGGAGGGCAGTGGCAATCCATGTGCTTGGTGTCTGTCCGGAACGGTCCTTGATAATCGAAGAGAAGTAGCGACAAGTAAGATTCTGCTCTTGTGCATAGAATGAAACCTCATGTTCCTGCTTGTAGTTGTGGTAGAGAGATTCCATGAAGTTCTTGAGCACGTCGTCGCGACGATTATCAAGTTTGTAAACAGTACCTGACTTTATGAAGCTTGAGATAATTTCAAGCATGAGACACTGTCCGAGTAATTTTCTTTGCTGAAGGATGATTTCACGGGCTGGTATGATTGATGTGTCACCCAGTTTAAGCATGCTGTCATATTCCTTTTGCTTCTCCAGGGTATTTTCGAGCATCGTCGTGTATGTTACCAATCTATTGATGCGCGTGAGTGTAAGCATAACCAATGGGTTCTGCTTGATGACGAAAATTGCGTTAAAGTCAGACACATTATACAGGAGTGGCTGGATTGTTTCCAGATCCGCTCCAATCAAAGTACCAGTAATAGGTGTACTGTGATTTGTAATATGTAGCGAACTGTAAGCAAAGTACACTATCATACAATCTTTTGTCAGATGGTAGTTGACACCATCCAGAGTGAGGTTCACCCAACCTCCCGTACAGAGAAAGATGCCTGTACGTGGTATCTTGACCATAGCTTCCTCAGCTTGCAAGATATTCTTCTCATCACCATTTAGGTGTAAGACCTTAATACTATCTTCAAACACGATTAACTTATTTTTTTGGATCCGTTATATTTTTGCGTACAAATTAACGAATTGTTTTGTACAATTGCAACATATTAAAGATTTATTTTTTGTATTTAAGTACATTTAGAACAATTTTATACAAAAAAAACATACTGATATGTAAAATAAATGCAATATATTTGCAATCGTTTATGAGCAACTGTACATTTATGAGAATGGATAAAATGTTTTCTTGAAAAATGAATACATTTTTGTCTCTGTAACATGGCAGTATGTTTGTGACAACAACGCAAAAAGCAAGTACCCGAAGTGAAAAGAAGTTAAGTGGCATTTTGCTACCAATCTATCGTGATTTGGTATCGTTTTGATATTTTTAGGATGGCGAGAAAATTACGAACGATAAACGAAGGGTTAGCGAAGGATTCGCGAAAGAAGAGAATGTAACATAGTGTAAACGAAAAAAGAATACGACATTATAAAACGTAAAAAACAACGATTTATATATATGATGAAAAGTAAAAGTTTAATTTATGCATTGTTGTTCCCATCTGTAGTCCTTTGTGGTTGTGGTGGAAACAACGAAACAAAGGATGACAGTGTCTATGTGAATATAGTAGAAGCTGTTAATGCAGATCAGTTGGGCACACAGACATTTACGGGTAAAACAAAGACGATGGAAGAGGCAAATGTGTCTTTCCGTGTTTCAGGTCCTATCTCACGTGTTAATGTAAAGGAAGGCGACCAGGTTGTTAAGGGACAGGTTATCGCAGAGATGGATAACCGCGATTATCTGATTCAGTACAACGCTACAAAGGCAGAGTATGAGGACATCAAGGCTACTGCTGAACGTGTGATTGCTCTCTACAAGGAGGGCAATACTTCTGCACAGAATTATGACAAGGCACGTTACGGCCTTGAGCAGATTACTCAGAAGCTTGCACACCACAAGGACCAGCTTGATGATACAAAGCTCAAGTCACCAATCACGGGTTATGTTAAGGAGACGTTGCACGAGGCAGGCGAGACGGTAGGTGCTGGTATGCCAGTCGTTACCGTAGCTGGAGGTTCAGGTCTTGAGGTTGAGATTTTCATGTCAGCCAATGACTATGGACGTCGTGACAAGTTCTCGTCATTCTCATGTGAGTTTGACGTCCTTTCTGGAGAGACATTCCCACTTGAGGTGGTTAGATACAGCAATGAGGCAAACGTAAGTCAGCTATATTCAGTTCGCCTCCGCATGAAGGGCAACTATGACAAGAAGAAGATAACAGCAGGTATGAGCACCATTGTCAAGGCTTCGCTTGAGGAGGAAGACCATGGTGTGGTAAACATTCCTACATCGGCAATCCTCACAAAGGATGGCAAGTCATTGGTTTATATGTATAACGATGGCGTAGCCAAGGCAAAGGAGGTAACAGTATTACAGCTCAACCGCGACGGTTCTACAAACGTCAAGGGCGTGAAGAAGGGTAGTAAGGTTATCGCCACAGGTGTTCGCAACATCGTTGACGGTCAGAGCGTGAAGCCAATCAAGCCTGCAAGCAAGAGCAATGTGGGAGGACTACTTTGAAATTAAAAATTCAGAATTCAAAATTCAAAATGAAGTTAATGAGTGAAGAATTAGCGATAAGGGTATCGTCTTTTTACTCCATGGAGCGTAGCGGAATTAACTCCTATTAACTTCTTTTTACTTCAAAGCGAAATACACAAGATGATTAATTATAGCAAATGGGCACTTGACAACAGAAAGCTTGTTAGTTTCCTTGTTATATGCCTTATAATAGGTGGTTTTCTGTCTTACCAGTCAATGAGTAAGCTGGAAGACCCTGCACTGAAGGTGAAACAGGCAATGGTCGTTACCACTTACCCTGGTGCTTCATCACATCAGGTTGAGTTGGAGGTAACCGACCGACTTGAGAAAGCCATCCGTGAGATGCCTTCAGTAAGCAACGTGCAGAGTTCGTCATACGCCGACCTCTCACTTATCACCGTCGAACTCCAGACAACCGTGGCTAATAATGCGGTGGAACAGGAGTGGGACTTGCTTCGTCGTAAGGTGACGAACGTACAGTCAAAGTTGCCTTCAGGAGCTTCCACACCAGTGGTAATGGACGACTTCGGCGACGTGTATGGTATGTTCTATGCACTTGTAGGTGACGGACTTGGCGACCGCCAGCTCTCCGATTATGCCGAACTCCTGAAGCGTGAGATTGTTTCCATTGACGGTGTGAGTCGTGTGGAGATTTATGGTGCACGCAACAGATGCATAGAGATTAAGTTGCACGAAGACCGTATGGCGCACCTCGGAGTGCTTCCTACGGAGGTTCTTTCAACGCTTAACAATCAAAACAAGACGAGTTACGCAGGTTATTGGGACAATGGTAACAAGCGCATTCGCGTAACCGTAAACGATAAGTTCAACAATGTTGACGACATCGCAGATATGCTTATCGCAGGTCATGACAACGACCAGATTCGCCTCAAGGATATTGCTGATGTGGTGGAGGATTATGAGCACACCACACGCAACGAGATGTTCCGTAATGGTGAGCGTGCCCTCGGTATCTCAATATCTTGTCTCACAAGCTATGACATCCTCAAGGTGGGTGCCAAGGTGGAGGACAAGATTGCAGAGCTTGAGAAGCGTATGCCAGCAGGCGTGAAGTGTGAGAAGGTGTTCTTCCAGCCAGAGCGCGTGAGCAATGCCCTCAACACGTTCCTCATCAACCTTCTTGAGTCAGTCATCATCGTCGTTGTCGTCCTCATCTTCTTCATGGGATTGAAGAGCGGTATAATGATAGGTATGAGCCTTGTCAGCATCGTGTTCGGCTCGTTCCTTATCCTCAACGGCTTTGACGGAACGCTCCAGCGTGTATCACTTGCTTCGTTCATCCTTGCGATGGGAATGCTCGTGGACAACGCCATAGTTATTGTGGACGGTATCCTTATAGATATAAAGCAAGGTAAGTCACGCATAGAAGCCCTTACGTCAATAGGCGCAAAGACTGCTATGCCATTGCTCGGAGCAACGCTCATTGCAATCCTTGCCTTCCTGCCTATCTTCCTTAGTCCTGACTCAGCAGGAGTGTATGTGCGCGACCTCTTCATCGTCATTGCCGTGTCTCTGCTCCTCAGCTGGATTCTTGCACTCTTGCACGTGCCAATCATGGCTGACCGTATGTTCAAGACAAATGATGCAATAGGGGACGACAAGGATTCAAATGTTGACCTCTACTCAGGCAAGGCGTATGACGTACTTGAGAAGATTCTCACCCTCGGACTTCGTTTCCGCTGGACAATGGTAGGCGTGGCTATAGGTCTTCTTGCCGTCAGCGGACTTTGCTATAAGTTCCTCAATCAGGCTTTCTTCCCAGACATGGAGTACGACCAGCTCTACATGGAGTACAAGCTCCCAGAGGGCAACAACTATACTCAGGTGGAGGAAGACCTTAAGAAGATTCAGGATTTGCTTCGTGCAAACAGCAAGTCAATCACTAATATCACGGCATCCGTGGGTGGCACTCCAAGCCGTTACAACCTTGTACGTAGCATTGCCACTCCTTCACTTTCATACGGAGAGCTTATCATCGACTTCGAGTCACCAAGTGCTCTTGTTGACGAGATGGACGGCCTTCAGAAGCTTGTCTCTGAGAACTTCCCAGACGCTTACGTCAAGTTCAAGAGATACAATCTCATGTTCAAGAAGTATCCTATCGAGGCTTGTTTCCACGGTCCTGACCCACAGGTGCTCCACGCTCTTACAGACAGCGCAATGGCTATCGTAAGGAAGAGCGACAAGGTTTATCTCCCAACGACTGACTGGGAACCTCTCGTTCCTACGCTCGTGGTTGACTATAACCAGGCAGCAGCTCGTAATAGTTCCATCTCACGTGCCGACGTGTCACTTTCCATGCTTACTTATGCAGGAGGTATTCCTATCGGTCAGTTCTACGACGGTCTTAATCCTGAGAACATCTACGTGAAGTGTGTCGATAGCAATGGCGACGAGGTGGAGAACCTCAATAACATCAATGTGTTCGGTACGTTGCCAAACATCAAGGGCGTGCTTAACCAGAACACACTCATGAAGGTTGCCACAGGTGCAATGACTATGGACGATGTGATGGAGGCAATAGGACGCACGACACCACTCAGTCAGGTGGCACGTGGCATCAACATCAAGTGGGAAGAGCCAGTTGTTGTTCGTTACAACGGCGAGCGTACCCAGCGTCTCCAGTGTAGCCCTCGTCCTGGTGTAGGCACAGAGGCAGCACGCAAGGCCATTGCCAAGGACATAGAGAAGATAAAGCTTCCTGAGGGTTACTCACTCTCATGGGAAGGAGAGAAGAAGGCAAGCGACCAGAGTATGAAGTATCTCTTCAATGCCTTCCCAATGGCTATCGTTACGATGATACTCATCCTCATCATGCTCTTCAAGGATTACAAGAAGCCAGCAATCATCTTCCTTTGCATCCCTCTCATCCTTGTCGGTGTCATTCCTTCCGTCCTTATCTCTGGTAAGGCATTCGGATTCGTTGCCATCGTCGGAGTGTTGGGACTCATAGGTATGATGATTAAGAACGGTATCGTGCTTATGGACGAGATAAACCTTGAGATAGAGCAGGGTATAGAGCCACGTGAGGCACTCATCAACTCTTCCAAGAGTCGTCTGCGCCCAGTGATGATGGCATCGCTCACAACCATCCTCGGTATGATTCCACTCGTACCGGATGCCATGTTCGGCTCACTTGCCGTAACCATCATGGGCGGTCTCTTCGTCGGTACGCTCATCACGCTTATCTTCATCCCAGTGCTTTACGCACTTTTCTTCAAGGTTCACTAAGGGGAATGAAGAATGATGAATGAAGAATGAAGAATTTTTTGAGCTTCTATAATAACTAAAAGAAATTTGCGAACAGTCAAACGTCCGTTAACTTCATGAAGCGAAGTGGAATAAACTTCCATTTACTTCTGTTAACTTCAAATAATATAAATAATGCGAAGATTATCATTTATCATAATATCACTTCTTGCAGCCTCTTCATCCGTGATGGCACAGAAGCTCACGCTTGACGAGTGTCGCAAGATGGCTCTTGAACACAACAAGGCATTGGAGTCGGCTCGCGTGCAGGAAGAGAAACTGACGAGCGACGTGAAGTCATACAGAGCCAACTACATGCCTAAGCTCGACATCATGGCTCTCGATGCCTACAGCTGGGGCTCTGCCGACCTCACTCTTCCTATGAACGACCTTGCCAAGGGTATGCTCACTCAGATGGCACCTGCCTTGCTTCAGTCGGGAATGATGAACCAGCAGCAACTCATGGGTCTCTCACAGCTTCAGTTGCAGGACCCATCGTTGGAGTTCAAGCCAAAGAACGTGTTCGTCGGTGCTGCCACGCTCACTCAGACTCTCTATACTGGTGGTAAGATTACTGCTGCCTACTAGATGTCAAAGATAGGCAAGGAGATGGCTGCAAGCAATGTACGCCTTACGGAGAGTCAGGTCATCGTCAACACCACGGAGGCTTACCTCCTTGCCGTCAAGGCAAAGCAACTGACGGAGGTGGCACGCAGCTACAAGGCACTCCTTGACGAGTTGCAGAAGAACGTGGATGCTGCCGTCAAGCATGGCTTGAAGACACGCAACGATGCCCTCAAGGTTCAGGTTAAGCGCAATGAGGTGGAACTGAACATACAGAAGGCTGACAACGCCTATCGCCTCGCTTGCATGAATCTGTGCCAGGTCACGGGTCTCGACCTCAACTCCAATATCTCCGTTGATGAGAACAGCGTGAAGGAAACAGGCATCGGCTCTGACGCCAAGGCACTCTCACAGGCATCCATCGAGTCACGTCCTGAGTTCTCCATCCTTAGCAACAAGACCAAGCTTGCACAGAAGAAGGTTAAGCTCGTGCAGAGCGACTACCTCCCAACCGTTGCAGCCATTGGCAGCTACTCATACCTTGACGGTATGGAGCTTGCCGGAAAGAAGCTTTTCAAGGGCAATGGAGCATTCTCAGTGGGAGTGACCGTCAAGATTCCTGTCATTGGTTACCTTACGGAGGGAGTACACAAGACACGTTCTGCTCGTGCCGAACAGCGTATAGCACAGCTTGAGCAGGAGGAACTCAACGAGAAGATGACTCTCGAACTCACACAATGTGCCAACAACTACAGCGAATCCGTGCTTGAGATGGACATCACACGCAAATCCACCATACAGGCGGAGGAGAACCTAAAGATGTCAAAGCAGCAGTATGAGGTGGGACTTGAACCTCTCTCCGACTATCTTGAGGCACAGGCACTCTGGCAGTCAGCCAAGGCAAACGAGATTGAGGCTCGCTACCAGAACCAACTTGCATACATGAAGTACCTCAAGGCAAAGGGGGAACTCTGATTCAATTAATAATTCAAAATGCAAAATTCATAATTATGTGCGCCGTCATAGGCGCACATTTTTTTTCGAGCTGTACGGTTGAGAATGAAGCCTGAAAGGCTGACGAGATTACAGGCAGGGGTGGAGCGTAGCGGAACCCCTGTTTGTAAGTGACATAACATCCTTAGAACCCAGAATGGGTGACAGAAAAACTTTGTTAGTTCCTCTATTCTGTCACTCCTTCGGAGTTATGGAAATGGACGGCACGTTATACAGGGGTTACGCTTCGCTCCACCGCCTGCCTATGTTCTATCAGCCCTTCGGGTTTTCTTTGCAGAACACTTTCAACCGTACAGCTCGCATTTTTTGTGCTTTATTCATCATTCTTCATTCATCATTCTTCATTTTTTCAAGAAAACATCGTATATTTGCAACAATTCTTTAACATACCAAAAAACAAACCTAAACTAAATTTATATGACTAAAAACATTAACGGGTATTCAATGCCTATTTTGCGCAAACCTGTCGTCACCGGTTTGTTGACTGCCCTTATGGCTATGGCATCTACCGGAGCAAAGGCTCAGCTATCAACCAACCCAGACAAGTTCCTCGGAAACATTACTACCTCGTATCAGGTGGATTATGGCAGGGAGAAGTATTACACCCTCTGGAACCAGATTACCTGTGAGAACGAGTCAAAGTGGAGTTCCATCGAACCATCGCGCAACAGCTTCAACTGGGGTGGAAGTGACAATGCGTACAACTATGCCAAGAACCACAATTTCCCATTCAAGTTCCACACTCTCATCTGGGGTTCTCAGTACCCTGGATTCATGGACAATCTCTCTACGGAGCAGCAGTACAAGGCCATCGTGGAGTGGATGGATGCCGTCAAGAAGCACTATCCGAACCTTGAGATGATTGACGTGGTCAATGAGGCTGTGGCAGGTCATGCTCCTGCACCATACAAGAATGCTCTTGGCGGTGACGGTAAGACTGGCTATGACTGGATTATCAAGGCATTTGAGATGGCACACGAGCGTTGGCCTAACGCCATCCTTATATATAATGACTACAACACGTTCCAGTGGCAGCGCACCCAGTTCATCGACCTTGTCCGCACACTTCGCGACGCAGGTGCTCCTGTCGATGCTTACGGCTGTCAGTCACACGACCTTACCGACATGGACGTTAACAGCTTCAAGTCAGCCATGAACGAGATACAGACGGCTCTCAAGATGCCTATGTACAGTACGGAGTACGACATTGGCACATCGGATGATAGCAAGCAGTTGCAGCGCTACAAGGAGCAGATCCCTTATATGTGGGAAGCTGACTATTGTGCAGGAGTCACTCTCTGGGGATATATCTATGGCAATACATGGACAACAGACGGTAACTCAGGAATCATCAAGGATGGCAAGGACCGTCCAGCCATGACATGGTTGCGTGAGTACATGGCATCCGACAAGGCAAAGAACGCAAAGAGCCCATTCCCGGGAATGAAGAAGGAAGCATCCGTCTATATCAAGCCATCAAGCATACGCGTTACCGTAGGTGACGAAGTACCGGTGGAGGTTCGTGCAGCCCTTCGTACAAAGACCATCGAACGAGTTGAGTTGTACTCAAAGAACGCTCTCGTGGCTACTATGACCGAAGCACCTTACACGGCTAATATCTCAGCCAGCACGCTTGGCAGATACGACCTCAAGGCTATCGTCTATGACACAGAGGGCAACAAGTACGAGCGTACAGGTGGATTCAACGCCTACAATCCACGTAAGGCCTACAAGTCACTCTCCATCCCTGGCACTATTCAGGGAGAAGACTTCGACACAGGTGCAGAAGGCATCTCTTATCATGACAGCGACGCCAACAACCAAGGTACAAATTCTTACCGTACCAATGGCGGTGGCGTGGACATCGTGACAGCATCATCTGGCTATGCACTCGGTTACACAGCAGTAGGCGAGTGGCTCGAATATACAGTCAACGTCAAGGAGGCAGGCCTCTATTCTTACGATGCTTATCTCTCTGCCAATGCAGCAGGAGCTGCCATCCGTCTTGCAGTAGTCAAGGATGGCATTGCATCCGACATCACAGGCGACATCAACTGTCCTAACTACGGATGGGAGTCATACCGCAATGTACACGGACGCACAACGGTAGCACTCGAGGAAGGAGAAAACATTATCCGACTCACATTCACCAAGGGTGCATGTAACGTTGACAGGATTACGTTCAAGAAGCTTGAGGTCGATAACGACATGAGCATCTCCCTCAATGTTGACCCAGCTCCAGCAACAGTAAGCACAGCATCAAAGATTAGCGTCACAGCATCATCAGCAACAAGCACCATCAACAACGTCAAGATTTATGTGAACGACGTATTGCTTCGCACGCTTTCAGGTACATTCGAAACGACATACACACCTACAGCAAAGGGTACTGTTGTCATTTCAGCCATTGCAACAGACGCAGAAGGCAAGGAGTCAAAGGTCGTATCAAAGAGCGTGGTTGTCAACAACAAGCGTGTTCCTTACCGCACAGTAACACTCCCAGGAACCATCGAGGCAGAGAACTTCGACAAGGGTGGTGAAGGCATGTCATTCCACGACTCAGACACTAACGATGAGGGTAAGGCAAGCTACCGTACGGACAATGAAGGTGTCGATATCGTCAAGACAAATGCAGGAGGCTATGTTCTCGGCTACACAGCCAAGAATGAGTGGTACGAATATACTGTCAACGTGAAGGAGGCAGGCACTTACTCATACGAGGCAACGGTATCATCAGGAACGACAGGTTCAGCCTTCGCCATCAGCTACATGCAGGACGGCAAGTCAACCAACCTTGCAACGGTCAACGTCACTCAGACAGGCAGTAACAACTGGGACACATACAAAGTCCTAAAGGGTACGTTGAAGAAGCAGCTTGAAGAAGGCGAGTACTGCATCCGCATCACCATCACTGGTGCAAACTGTAACATCGACAAGATAAAGTTCATTTGCACCGTACCTGCAGGTGTGGAAGAAGTAGAGGCAGACGCTCCAGCAGAGGAGAACAACGCTATCTACAACCTCCGTGGTCAGAAGGTTGATTCCAACTACAAGGGCATCATCATCCGCAACGGAAAGAAGGTGCTGAGAAAATAAACCTACGGTTTGTTTTTAATTGATAATTGATAATTGATAATTAGCCATTCGGCTTAGTGCTCAATAAAAAAAGCCGTTCGGAACAAGCGACCGAACGGCTTTCTTTTGCAACATAAAGAACACAAATAGCACAGAGTTTTTCATTACCCTTCAGCGAGGGAGTGACCCAGTCCCCTCCCTAGAGGGAGGGATAGGGTGGGTCTGCTGTTACACCATTGCGCTTGCGCCTATTGCTCCGGCTATTGCGCTGAGGATGGCGATTGCGAGCTTGATGATGGTGTCCCACTTGGATTTAGTTTCTGGCTTCATAGAAATTAAGATTTAAGAATTAATAATAAGTTGAACACAGAGGGCACAGAGGGCTTTATAAAA
>JAFZVY010000116.1 GCA_017617575.1 Bacteroidaceae bacterium
AAAATTCTACTGTAAATACTAAAACCACTTTTAATGGATATGAAAAAATTATACTTATTTATGCTTACAGCCGGACTGTCGGTCTCGGCTATGGCACAGGAAAAATTCGAGTTGGGCAAGCCAAATAATGAAGACTACAGATACCTTGATGAGTATCATGCCCTAAAGGAGTATATCGACTACTCCCAATACCCAAATTTCAAACTCGGCGTTGGAACTACCGTAAACGACTATCTCAACAACTCTTTAGTTAAGAATCTGACAAACAAGAACTTCACGGAGACTGTTGCTGGTAATGCCATGAAAATGGCAAGTTGTGTGGACGGCAATGGTAACATGAACTTCACCACGGTAAAGAACTATGTGAATGCTGCGACAAAGGCAGGTCTAAACGTCTATGGCCACACCCTTGCATGGCACTCACAACAGCCTACAGGTTGGCTTAGAGCGCTCCTTGCCGATAAGGCAGCACCAGAGCTTACCGATGGTGATGTAGAAATAGTATCGGTAGCAGCAAGCAAGGACTTCCGAAAGACGCAGAGCGTGGGTTGGAAGGATGATGAAACAAAATATGGGTTTAAGATCACATTTGATGCTACTGACGGTCTACACGTAAATGCGACAAAGTCATGCGAGTATCAAGTGCAGTTTGTTGGCATGTCCGACCTCATTCTCACAAAGGGCAAGACCTACAAGATGACCATGACCGTTAAGGGTTCTAAGGCAGGAAAGGTTTCCGGTCGTCTCGGAGACTGGAGCACAGGTGCAAGCATCAACATTCCATTTACCACAGAATGGAAGGATGTGGAAATAAACATTAAGCCAACTATGGTTAGTAGCTTCATGCTTCTGCAGGTTCCTAACTACATTGGCGATGTCTATATCAAGAGCATCAAGATTGAGTCAAAGACAATGGGTAAGACCACTACCGAAGAAGACCGTCGCTGTCTCAAGGCTCATGCCACGGAAAGGACGTCTGATGTATGGGACAATCAGATGTGGCTCGTTCCGGGCTCATTCGCTTCAGGCGCAAGCTATGTGTTCACGGCCGACGTTCGTGCCGACAAGCCAGCATACGCTTCTACACAGATTCATAAAGCCCCAGGCTCATACGTTGGCGACGGTATCGGCAATATCAATTTCACTACCGAGTGGAAGACTATTGTCTTAAGCGGAAAGTTCGGCAACGCAGGACAGAGCATAGCCCTCAACCTCAGCGAACTGGCTGACGAGAACAACTATTACTTCGACAACGTAAGTCTGAAGATTGGCGGTGTTGAGAAGATGAAGAATGGCGACTTTGAGGGTACTGAGGTTAGCACATTCAAGGTTAAGGAGAATAGCGGTAATGTCGTTGATCCTACTATCAGCGAAGGCATTACATACGTCTTTATTCCAAGCACCGTTCCTCTATCAAAGCAGGAGCGCCACGACACTCTCGTCTATGCTATGGACAAGTGGATCAAGGGCATGATGAATGCCTGTGGTGGTAAGGTTAAGGCATGGGACCTTGTAAACGAGGCTCTCTCTGGTGGTGGTAATGATGGTGAAGGCAACTACGCCCTTCAGCACTCAGAGGGCTACAACCCTGATGCTACATGGGATGTAGGTGGTGAGGATTTCTATTGGCAGGACTATATGGGCGATCTTGAATACGTTCGTCAGGCTTGCCGTCTGGCTCGTAAATACGGTCCTGAGGATATCGTTCTCTTCATCAACGACTACAACCTTGAGTCTGAGTGGGATGACAACAAGAAACTGAAGTCACTCATCAACTGGATAAAGAAGTGGGAGTCTGATGGTGTTACCAAGATCGACGGTATCGGAACTCAGATGCACATCAGTTGTTTTGAGAGCGAAAGCATTCTGAATAACATCAAGAAACATATCACAAAGATGTTCGAGCTCATGGCAAAATCAGGCAAACTTGTTCGTGTCAGCGAGATGGATATGGGTTATGTACGTGGTACAGACAGATGGGGACAAGCCCTCCAAACCAGTCAACTGACCGAGGCAGAGCACAAGAAGATGGCAGACTTCTACGAATGGATCTTCAAGGAGTACTTCCGTCTCATACCTCCAGAGCAGCAATGGGGTATCTGCCAATGGTGTGGCACAGACGCACCTGACATCGACAACATGTGGCGTCGTAATCAGCCTGTCGGCATCTGGGATCTCAACTACTACCGCAAGCACACCTATGCAGGCTTTGTACGCGGTCTTGGTGGCGTTCTCCAGACTGGTATTGACAAGGTTGAGGCAGACAAGAAGATTGACACCTCTAAGGGTATCTACAACCTCAACGGTATGCGTATGCCAACCACATCACTCAACGAACTTCCTTCCGGCATTTATATTGTGAATGGAAAGAAGGTCGTGAAATAGACCCTCGAAAGAGTAAAGTAGAAAGAGTAAAGAGTAAAGTGTAAAGAGTAAAGTATAAAGTTAGGGGATGTGTCAGAATTGACACATCCCCTTGTTATATCCTATAAATTACCTATTTCCTTTCGCTCTGTTATGCGTTTTACAAAGCATTTCGCAATTATCTATCGTTGTACTACCTCCACGACTCCAAGCCGTAACGTGGTCAGCATCCATTTCCGATAGTTTCCAGATGCGAGTCTTATTGACATTATCTCCAACAGCACATAATGGGCAGTTACTAATTCCTTCTGCTGTCGCCTTATCTGTCTGTTCCTTGTACTTCTTCTCCTTTGTTCGCTTGTCAAATACTCTGACATTGAGCAATTGCTTATCACGCTCTCCACCAAGAACATACTCAAAGATTCCCTTTTTGTTTTCTACAAAATCATCAGCAAGCAATTCATCTATGCGAGTACGGATAGCACTAGTATTGTAAGGATTATTATGATACTTCTCATATAGCTTTCCCCATGCCAAGCCCTTCATACCTGGATATGGAGTTCCGAACACGCCCTTTGCCCATTCTATCACAGAATCAAAATAGTTTTGAAGTTCTGAGATATTCGTGTCATAACGATGACGAGCCATATAGTCATCCACCTT
>JAFZVY010000117.1 GCA_017617575.1 Bacteroidaceae bacterium
TGGTATCACCGCACGTTTACCGTTCCTAAAGAGTGGAATGGTAAGCGTGTCGTTCTCAACTTCGGTGCAGTAGATTGGCGCGCTGATGTTTGGGTAAATAATAATCATCTTACTTGCCATAAGGGAGGTTTCACTTCCTTTAGCGTTGACATCACGGACGCTCTGTGCGACTCCGTGCAGGAACTTGTTGTACGTGTTTGGGACCCAACTGACGATGGACATCAGCCACGAGGAAAGCAATCGCTCAATCCTCGTACCATATATTATACTTCAGTGACAGGTATCTGGCAGACTGTGTGGATAGAGCCTGTAGAGCAGGAACACATCAGTCGTGTAGTCACATATCCTGACTTTGACAATGCACAGTTTAAGCTCTTTGCTGATACAGAAGGTGATGTCTCAGACTGTAACATTGACGTGACTGTACTCTTTGATGGCGATGTGGTTGCCACGGCATCAGCCAAGGCTAACGACTCACTGACCATTGACATGCCAGAGGATTTCTTCTCATGGACACCAGACAATCCTTGGCTCTATGACATAAAGGTGGAACTGAAGAAGGACGGTGTTGTGCTTGACGAGGTGAAAAGTTACACGGCAATGCGTAAGTTCTCAACTGGCAAGGACAAGTCTGGACGTAAGATACTTTTGCTTAACAATAGCCAAGTATTCCAGTTTGGTCCTCTTGACCAAGGCTATTTCCCAGACGGATTATACACAGCACCTACAGACTCAGCCATGCTCTTCGACCTGCAGAAAGTGAAAAACTGCGGTTTCAACATGGTACGCAAGCACCTGAAGGTTGAGTCAGCACGCTGGTACACATATTGTGACAAGATGGGTCTTATCGTATGGCAGGACATTCCAAGTGGCGACTCTGCTATAGCCGTAGATAATAAACTGCCGTCAAAGGTTCCTTACAACGCACGTACCGAGGAATCTGCCCAGGAATACATGAGCGAGTTGAAGGATATCATTGACCAGTTGATGCCTTATCCTTGCATCAGTACATGGGTACTGTTCAACGAGGGAGTAGGGCAGTTCAACACCGAGGAGATAGCAGAGTGGACAAAGGAGTATGACCCAACGCGCTACGTCAATGCAGCAAGTGGTGGTAACTTCTATTATACTGGCGACATGCTTGATTCCCATCATTATCCATCACCATATATCTGCCAGTCAAGTCGTAACTACGCCCTTGTCGTTGGCGAGTTCGGTGGATTGGGCTTGTCTCTTGCAGGACATACGTGGGAAAATAACACAGGCTGGGCATACATGGAGTATAAGAACACTTCTCAGCTTAAAAAGTATTATGAGATTTACACCTCATATCTCTACAATCTGAAGTTCCAAGGCTTATGTGCTGCTGTCTATACCCAGTTGACTGACGTGGAGATAGAGACAAACGGTATCATGACCTACGACCGTGAGGTGATGAAGATAGACGAAGACTGGATGTATGGCATCAATCAGTTCATCATACATTCTTCTTCTGACCATATTGATTTAGCTGGCGTGTATTAGAATATACGTTGTATTAGGTGATATAATAATAGTATGCAGTTCGGTTTAAGGTTTCTATCCTTAAACCGAATTGTTGTATATATTCATGCCTTTTTTGTTTTGAGTACGTAGCGGACGTACTCCCAGTACTATCGCGTCGTACTCTCAGTACGTTCGGCACGTACTGGCAGTACGTACGGCTACGTACTGAGCACAATCAGCGGTTTAATGTTTTTAGTAGTAAGGAAATCAAAAAAGAACCGACAGGAATAATCTGTCGGTTCTTTTTGATTCAAAATGATTTCGTGCAGAAATCAAAGTCTTTGCTATGGCGTTTAATTATCCGCAGGATATATTATTTGTTGCGCTGCCACAATGAAATAATTATCAGGATTATCCTCTTTCCTAAATATGATTAAGGATGGAGCCTTTACGTTGTCTGTAGCAATCTTATATGTACCAGCCAATTCTTCCATGAAAGTATTATAACCATGTCGGTAATAATAAGATCCATCACCGCCGTATGATGATTTTAATGTAGGAGCGAATTCCAGTTTTACTGTTTCAGCGTCAATCTTAGTGAATTTGTAAAAAGCAATACCACCGTAAGAACCTGAAAAATCCTTAACATAACTCTTAAAACAGAAGGCAAGTGTGTCAGCATTATACATCTGTAGGTATGCGAATGCAATAAATTCACCTTCATTATCAGATGCATTAATACATCCATCAAATGCTTGTGAGAATGTTGGTGACATTATACTCTTGGCAAAGAACCACTGATTAGCCTCGAATGTCTCCAACAATGGCTTGATGATAGGGCATAATGTGATAGACTTATCCTCAAATGATGCGAATTTTAAGCCTTCATCATTATTTTCAAAACCTGTAATGTTATGTCCAAAGATGTTCTGTGGCTCAAAGAATTCAATTCCATTTGTTTTTGTGATGAATGGCATTGTGATTGTGTTGCCATCGGCATCATTGTAATACAATGTCTTGAATGTTCTTGTTACAGGTATTGTATCTTTTGTGTCATTGAAAATGAGATAGTAATTCTTGTAACAAGTCATGTTCTCATCGACATTTGCAATGGTATTTAACTCATCTTCCCATTTCACATTGTTAGGAACAGGAATCATTCTGAGTTTGATACCAGTCTTCTTGCCTTTGAGTATTACTTCTTCCTTTGAAATCTTAATAATAAGGAATTCAAAGTCACCTTTAAGACCTTGACCTACGTCTCCTCCTGCTTTTGTATTTGTTGGGTCAGAGAAGAAGTGCATGAATTCATTGTACTCGTCAAATGAGAGGTTGATTCCTTGACTCTGAAAGACCTTGTAGTGTGATGAAATTTTTGTATTTGAATCTTCTCCCAATTCACTACTGATTTCAACGGAATCATTCTCGTTAAATTTCAAATAGATATTATACACTCCAAATCCAAGTTGGTCTCCTGGGTCTGCCTTCATGGAGAGTACCCAACCGTTTTCTGCAGAAATCAATATGTCTCTATCTGTCTTTATTGCTTCTGCGGCTCTTTGTGCTGATGACTTGTCAAAGATATCATCTACTTCGCCAGTACATGATGAAATAAGCCCTGCAACAACAA
>JAFZVY010000118.1 GCA_017617575.1 Bacteroidaceae bacterium
AATATTATAATTCGTTAACAGAGGAAATGGCTTATAAACATCAATCATTTGTTTTAAGAGTACCGATAATTACAAAATAACATCAAAATTTAAATAATAATTACAATCTGTTAAAAAATAATCACAAAACGTTTCAATGTTTCAAAAAACTTTTATACCTTTGCACCCGAAATTAACGAACGCTTCTTTTTAGGACTATTCAGAGTCTATTACAGAACGTCAATACAAAGACTATTACAGAACAACAATAATAAGTATTATTATGGTAAAGATTACAAAGGAAGCTGCCTTGGCATACCACGCTCAGGGCAAGCCTGGAAAGATAGAGGTTGTACCTACAAAACCTTATAGCACACAGACAGACCTTTCACTCGCATATTCACCTGGTGTTGCTGAACCTTGTCTTGAGATTCAGAAGAACCCACAGGATGCGTACAAATATACAAGCAAGGGTAACCTTGTTGCCGTAATCAGTAACGGTACTGCCGTTCTCGGTCTTGGAGACATAGGCGCACTTAGCGGTAAGCCTGTAATGGAAGGTAAGGGTCTCCTCTTCAAGATTTACGGAGGTATTGACGTGTTCGATATCGAGGTGAACGAGAAGGACCCAGACAAGTTCATTGAGGCTGTTAAGGCCATCGCTCCTACATTCGGAGGTATCAACCTTGAGGACATCAAGGCTCCTGAGTGCTTCGAGATAGAGCGTCGCCTCAAGGAGGAACTTGACATCCCTGTGATGCACGATGACCAGCACGGTACTGCCATCATCTCAAGCGCAGGTCTTCTCAACGCCCTTGAGGTGGCAGGAAAGAAAATTGAGGACGTAAAGATTGTAGTTAACGGAGCAGGTGCTGCTGCCATCAGCTGTACAAAGCTCTACGTAGCTCTTGGTGCTCGTCACGAGAACATCCTCATGCTCGACAGCAAGGGTGTGATAACAGACGACCGTCCTAACCTCACGGAGCAGAAGAAGGAGTTTGCCACTTCACGTCATGACGTTCACACTCTCGACGAGGCAGTCAAGGGTGCAGACGTATTCCTCGGACTCAGCAAGGGCGGCGTACTCTCACAGGACATGGTACGCTCAATGGCAGACAACCCAATCGTGTTTGCACTTGCCAACCCTGTTCCAGAAATCACATACGAGGAGGCTATGGCTGCTCGTCCAGACGTACTCATGTCAACAGGACGTAGCGACTACCCTAACCAGATTAACAACGTAATTGGATTCCCATACATATTCCGTGGCGCACTCGACACAGCAAGTACAGCCATCAACGAAGATATGAAGCTTGCTGCCGTTCGTGCCATCGCAGCCTTGGCTAAGAAGCCTGTACCAGACATCGTGAACGAGGTTTACCACGTGAACAACTTCACATTCGGTCGCGACTACTTCATTCCAAAGCCTGTTGACCCACGACTCATCACAGAGGTGTCAATGGCAGTAGCTCGTGCAGCCATGGAGAGTGGCGTGGCTCGCAAGCCTATCGAGGATTGGGATGCCTATGCAGCTCACCTCAAGCAAATCATGGGTCAGGAGAGCAAGCTCACACAGAAGCTCTACGAGACAGCTCGTCGCAACCCACAGCGCGTAGTATTTGCCGAGGGTATTCACCCAACCATGATGAAGGCTGCCGTAGAGGCTAAGAATGAGGGAATATGTCACCCAATACTCCTTGGTAACGAGGAGAAGATTCGCAACCTTGCAGCCGAACTCGATCTCAACCTCGACGGCATCGAGATTATCAGTCTCCGCCAGACCCACGAGGCAAGTCGTCGTGAGCGTTTCGCACGCATCCTTGCAGAGAAGAACGCTCGTGAAGGTTACACCTTCGAGGAGGCAAACGACAAGATGTTTGAGCGCAACTACTTCGGTATGATGATGGTTGAGACTGGTGAGGCAGACGCATTCATCACAGGTGTATATACAAAGTACAGCAACACCATCAAGGTTGCCAAGGAAGTCATCGGCATCAAGCCTGGCTACAACCACTTTGCCACTATGCACATTCTCAACTCAAAGAAGGGTACATACTTCATAGCTGACACACTCATCAACCGTCACCCTGGCACAGAAACACTCGTGGATGTGGCTCGCCTTGCGGAGAGTACAGTTGAGGTATTCAACCAGAAGCCAGTAATGGCAATGGCAAGCTACTCTAACTTCGGTTGTGACAAAGAAGGCTCACCAGCAGAGGTACACGAGGCAGTACGTATCCTTCAGGAGGAGAAGGCAGACCGAGTAATCGACGGAGAAATGCAGCTTAACATCGCACTCGACCGTGAGCTTCGCGACCGTCGCTACCCATTCACTCGCCTTTTTGGCAAGGATGTGAATACTCTCATCTTCCCTAACCTCTCAAGTGCTAATGCAGCAAGCAAGCTCATCCAGTACATGAGCAACGACGTGGAGGTTATCGGCCCTATCCAGATGGGACTCAACAAGCCTATTCACTTCACAGACTTCGAGTCAAGCGTGCGTGACATCGTGAACATCACAGCCGTAGCTGTTATCGATGCCATCGTACAGAAGAAGCGTCAGGGCTAAATGAGATTGACGACATACAGACAAACATTAAATAAAACACGACACTGAATAAAACACGACTATGCGCAATTTCAATCAAGAATCATTGTGAAATGACGCTTCGATTGTATCTTTTAGGATTATATAAATAATGTCGAGAGGGTGTGCCTATCATGGTACACCCTCATTTTTTATTTAAGATTGTAAATTCTTGAGTTTTTGTTTTTTTAGTTTTAGCAGATGGTTTGGGAAACGAAAATTAAAAAGAATTTATTTCATAGTAGTCGCTCCAGAGGAGCGGACGAAGAAAAAAACTCTGTGCGCACTGTGAACTCTGTGTTTTTAGTCATAGCTGGGAAACAATTCCCCATTACCACCCTTTCGGTCTGAGAGACAGCTTCGCTCAGTTCCTCATTCCTACTTCATCTCATCACGATAGTTATTAGGCGTTCTGCCTGTCACTTTCTTGAATACACGGATAAAGTACGAATGGTCGTTGAAACCAAGAGAGTAAGCCACCTCCTTGATGGTGAGGTCGTCCGTAAGCAGGAGAAGCTGGGCTTTCTCCACCTTCTTCTGATTGACGTACTGGAGAGGCGATGTATTGAAATGACGCTGGAACAAGCGCGTGAGGTAAGGCTTAGACACACACGCCACCTTGGAAAGGACATCAACGTCCAACTCGTCGTTAAGGTGAAGGTGAATATAATCAAGCACACTACTTATTCTATCGTCCGTTGTCCATACACAAGGTGTGGCATAGCGCATGAAACGAGACATGAGAAGGAGGATGCTGCCTCGCAACTCCATCTTCTCATACAGATGCATGTCATTATAGCGTTTCACATACTGGTTGAACTTGGATGCAAAGTCATACGAACTTGGGTCAGACGCTGGCAAAGCAGCATAAGGATATAGACGACACATATCCGCAAAGACACGCTCATCGCCTTCGCACGCCTCAACCTCGCTTGGGAAGTCGTAATACTCAAAGATATCGGCTTCCTTGCGAAATGCCTCATACACATGAAGGTAGTAATGGGAGAACTTGCCATCGCACCACGTGGTATGCTTGGTATATGACGGAATGATGTACAGATGGTGCGGACGAAGTTCGATGACGCCCGTAGCCAGATACACTTTGGCGTAACCCTCCGTCACGTAATAGATACGAGCAAAGGGTGACTGTACATCCTGCCAGTTCCAGTCGCCATCATGCTTGGCATAGCCCACGTTCAACATTTGCAGGTTTATAGATTCTATTGGTAGTTGCATGAGGTTAGTTGCAGCCCCTCTCACCAACCCTCCCCCTATCATGGGGAAGGAGAAGAGACTCATTGGGGCACATGAAAAAATAATTAAATTGAATTCAATAATATCAAGCATCAAATACGACCTTTGCCCCCAAGGTAGTTGGCACCATCCCTGTAGGGAGGGCTGTGGTGTGTCTCTTACTTTGCTTCCACGAACAAGGTCTTGATGCCCTTTATCTTCTGTCCCTTCATCTTCTCAAGGGCAGGACGGAGCATCTTACGCTTGACAGCCACGAAACACTGGTGTTCCTTGACATCAATACGTCCCACATCGTCACGCGTGAGACCACCAATCTTGCATACGAAACCGAGGACATCTATCTTACTCAACTTGTCCTTCTTACCCTTGCCAATGTATATGGTTGCCCAGGCAGAAGGCTGTATTTCTGGAAGTTTCTTTGGAATAAAGAACTCTGGCGCATCATCTATATACTCAGGAAGCGACTCCTCGTCATGAAGAATGATGTAAGAGTTGCCCTCAGCTTCCCAACGTGCCGTACGACCATTACGATGGATATAGGCATCCTCGTTGAGAGGAAGATGATAATGCACGATATTGTCAATCTCTGGTATGTCAAGTCCACGGGCACTTAGGTCGGTACTCACAAGCACGTTGCTCGTACCATTGGAGAACTTATAGAGCGACTTCTCACGATGCTCCTGATCCATGGCTCCGTGAAACATCTCGCATCCCACGCCATTATCCTTCAGGAACTTGTAAGTACGCTCCACAGCCTCACGATAATTGAGGAACACGATGGTTGACTGTTGTCCAAACACCTTTAGCAGACACAGGAGCGTCTCCAGCTTATCCTTGACAGGCGACTTGACAAGATGAAGCGATATGCGCGAAGCAACCTCCTCGTTCTCGCCCTGGTAGTTGAGAAAGATGAGCGACGTGAATCCTACGAATTCAGGAATCTTGCTCGACTCCGTGGCACTAAGCAAGTACCTGCGACTAAGCATCGGCATAAGCTCTATGGCATGCTGCATCTCGCCAAGGAAACCGAACTCGAGACACTTGTCAAACTCATCAATAACAAGCGTACGAATAGCATCCGACTCTATGTTACGCTTCTCCAGATGGTCAACAAGACGACCAGGAGTGGCTATTACAATATGAGGTTTCACACCCATGAGCGTGCGATGCTCCTCCATAGCAGGACGACCACCATAGCAGCTAACGCTACGGATGACAGACTTCATCTGCTTCACCACCCCATCAATCTGGAGGGCAAGCTCACGCGAAGGCACCATAACCACAGCCTGCACACGGTCGTCCTCAGGATTGAGCGACTGTAGCACAGGCAGGAGATAGGCAAGCGTCTTGCCCGTACCCGTAGGTGAGAGAAGGACCATGTCCTTTCCCTCCGAATAGCGCGAAAGGGAATCCTGTTGCATAGCGTTAAGCTCAGCTATTCCCAGCTTCTGCAACGCAGCATCTATATCAAATCTTTCCATAAATTTCAATTGTTTATGCAAAAGTAATGAAAAGAAATAAGAAATCACTAACTTTGCAAGAAAATATCCCAAACGAGTGATGATGAGAAAACAAATTGGCACATTACCAATATAAAGGACGCATCACAAGTCATACCAAGCAATCACAACCAAGATGGCAAGAAGAAGTAAGGAAATAATACAATTGGCAACAAGCTTCATCCTGTTGCAGATTATCGCCAAGGGCATGGTCATATTCGCCCTATGGCTCTTCCGTTTCTTCGGCATGCCCCAACTATGGGAATGGTACCGTACACTTGACCATCCCGGGCACACACGCTTCCTCATCGTCCTACTCTTCTGGATGCTTGGCAGCATCTACTGGATACTAAAAAAGAGAAAGGATACACAAGGAGAGTAACCAAACATAGAGCGCCTATCCGTACCCACCTAACCATTCATGTTTTTTATGCAAACAATAGCACAAAACATCCTTATTAACGTTTGAATCATTCTCCTTTTTGTACGATTAACACTTTTAGCTTTCAGATCACCTTATCGTAAAAAGACAATGTGGCAGAAAACGAATAAAAACAATAAAGCAGAATTTTGCGCATGCATAAAAATAATCTGCTTCACGATAAGAAATGATTTTGTGCGCATAGAAAAATTTTTTTGTACGCGTACAAAAAATCCACCCATTTCCACGCGATTTTAAAGGACAAAAACGTGCGTATTTGTGCGCTTTCTACTTATCGTATTTTCAAGAAGAATTATAAGAAAGTGTTATACTTTCACAATTGCCAATATAGGAACAACGATTGGCATTAAGCAATTAAAGTGTTTTTCTTGCAACGTAAAGTCATTTCGCAAAAAAGGAACGAACTTATTTACAAGAACGCAAAATCAAAGCCACACAAGAACCATTTATGGTTTTTACTCGTAAATCTAAGCTTTATAAAACAACTACTTTCGGGTATGTACATATATTCCTGCACAGGAATAGTAGTTGAATCATATTCCACAACAACGTCATCTGTATTTTTGAATTTATTTAAGAAAGAATAATAATTGGGTATGGAATCAACACACCATATAGTATCCATCACAAAATCATCCTTAATAGAATCAAATTCATGGGTATCCGTATTTATTCCCAAAATGGTATCACACAACCTTGACATAGCAAAAACTGAATCTCTATGGAAACGTTCTAAAAACTCCATAAAACATTCATCTTTTCCTTTAATGGAATCGGTAATGTTTTCAACGACAACTCCATTTTTACTGTTGGCAGTATTATTACCACAACCAATCCACGTAAATAAAAGAATAAAGAGAGGAAATAAGTAAATGTTTTTCTTCATTAATTAAAATTGTTTCTATAATTAGATGTCAACCAGCTTCCGAGTTATGTATCTACCTTGTCTACGAGTCACCTAAACCTACAAGAAAAGCAACGAAATGGGCACAGTCACAACTCATTAACAAATTACTTATTTATCACCAAGAGCCACCTTATCCTTGCACTTGATGCAAATGCCCTTAACAATATACTCGGTGTCTTGTGCAACAAATCCTTCGGGCATGTCAACAACGGGGATGAGATAATCCTCAAAGCAGTATGTCTGTCCACAGTTGAGACATGTGAAATGTATGTGATTAAGGTGCTGGCCATTCTCGCATCGGCACACGCAATACTTCTGAATACCCGTACCATCGTCTATAACGTGCAGAAGCGTATGTTCTGCAAATAGTCTCAAGGCACGGAATATGCTGGAACGGTCCATGTCTGGCAACAGTTCCTCCATGTCGGCAAGGGAGAATGTCTCCTTCTGCAACATGACCTTCTTCCATACGGCTTCACGTACAGCTGTAGGCTTTATTCCGTGAGCTGATAAATGATTCATTTGGATATATCAAATTTGAGAATTTCAAATGTCTAATTTATAATCTATATCTTCGGATAAAAGCGTTACGATGGCTTAAATTTGAGATTTCGCCATGCCAGCATAAATAATAAATTTTGAAACTTGGCATTTGAGGTTCAGCATGTGCCTCTATGAGTCAATCGTCTGTTCCTCTTCAACCGCCTTGTCTTGATGATGGTGATGGTGGTGATGATGACGAGTCTTGTCTTCCTTATGTTCCTCGTGTGTCTCCTTTGCAGTCTTCATGTCCATAACGCCATTGAGGAGGACGAAACGACTTACGACAAGGAGAGGCATACGGAGCACCCAACTGAGGATTACCCACCATGTGATTGAACCGAGCTCCATGTAACCCATTCCCTTTACGTTGTGGAGTAAAAGCTCGACGCCAAGCACAAGGGAATAAATCAAGTATCGGAGAGCATACAAACGGTATGCAAGCCTTATCTTTCGGAATGCTCGCGAACGTATCTTTTGGTAGAGGAACGTTCCTGCAAAGAAAGAAGTGAATGCAGACGCAAGCGAGATGGCAATCTCCGTATAATGGCGCACGTTGTTGCTAAGGTCTGGGGCGAACATCAGCAAATACAATATTGCCGCATCAATCACATAGATGGCGAAGTCGGCAATGAAGAACTTACCGAATATCTTGTGCTTGTACTCTTTTTCAAGCAGAAGCACAAATATGAGAAAGAAGAGATAGCATATTACCTTTGCCAGCTTATAGAGATAAGTATAGTATATGACAATGGTAGTAGCCAATCCCTCATCAAAATTAGCGATGCTCCTAATATTATAAAGTAATGGTTGTTTTGCTGCAAGGAGAATAGTCTCAACCAGCATGACGATTACCGTAATCTGAAACTTTGTTCTTGTTTTCATCGGGCTATTAGAATATGTTAAGCCAATTCTATGTCTGACGTCATCCCTATGTACCTTTCCGGAAATATCATTCGTGCAATTCCATGGCCGCGGAGCGTTCCACGCTTCATGTTTACTACAGGAAAAACACCCAAAAGAGCCTACACATTTCAAAAGAATTAGTCATTCATAGGAACTCGACATTAGTATACAGTTGTTTGTTTTTAGTTCGCTGTGCAAATTTACAAAAAAATCAAATGAACGATGCAAAAATAGTATTTTTTGTTCTCCGAAACTTGACAAAAATAAAATTTTAATACAGAATTGTCGTAAAATCGTTCTTATTTTAATATTTTTTTTATGTATTTTTTCGTTTTTTAACTAAAAATAATAAATTTGCAAACGGAATTAACCAGTAAGCCGGTTTCTACCGGCAATAAAAACCATAAGCGATCGGAATTCTATGGCTTTAACCAAAGACGAGGAACAATTTATATCTGCATGCACCACACTTGACACCTTCAGTCCAATCAAGAGTAAGTCAGTGTGCGATGCCCATGGACAGATTCAGACAGCCAAGACCATTAGTGGATATGGCCTTGGACGCTTACTAAAGACCACATTAAACACATTTGGTGTACTCATCAAGGAGGACACCATCGATATGTGCGTACCAAAGAAAAGGAGCAATGAGGTAGAGCACTATCCATTCTTTTTCTATGTTGACAACATCAAAAATGCCATGAAGGATTCTGCCGAGAGCCTTCACTTCTATTTGTGCGTATGCCTTGAGAAGGGATGGACGGTACTCCGACAGACAAGATTCGACGTGAGTCCTTTGGCACTACTTCCATACCACTACGAATATACACCAGAGAACGAGCCAACACAGAAGTATCACATCGGTCTCAAGCTGACCATTCCAGAGTTCAGCACAACCGAGTACGCTTCAAAGGAGGCAACCATCGACTACCTCACAAAGGTTGTCAGCCTCAAGCTGAAGTGCAAGTTCTCCAATGCTCCTTACGACAGCCAATGGTCCGACGGACAGTATAGGCAAGAGACCGTTTGTCTCGCAGAATTTGAGCAGATAAACGTACCAATCATAGATGACTATGGATTCATCTTCGACAGCTTTGCCAGTGACGCAAAGATTTCAAGCGAAGAACTACCAGAGGGATTGACAGATACGACATATTCCCTCGACCAAGAGACAATTGTAGCTCCACTCACAACAGACAAGCCTCTCTATTGCGTCCTCTACACAGGAAAGCGCAACACAGTCATGGTTCTCAGATGGCTGCCAACACAGCACTCGGAGATACACGACAAGCCTATACTCCAGTTGAAGACACTCGGCTCAATCACTCCAGAACAGAACGAGACACTCTACTCCACAATGGCAGAATCAGGCAACAACATCCTGTTTGCCAAGATGGAAAGAGGCACGATAAACATTATCTGCAACATGAGCGGATACTATGATAGTGAGTTGCGCAACTTCGTGTTGCCAGTTGATTTGTTTAACCTTGCAAAGTAACGAAGAGTATGGGATTGAAGAACTTATACATGAAGACTTTCCATCAGGACGCCTACGGAAAGATTGAAGAAATATACCAGAACTCTTGCCGTGACTATGCTGCAGGTCTGAACTTGTTTCTTCAGCAGAAGAAAATGAAGAACGATCCTAACGACTATGATATGAAGACCATCGTATCAGAGCACGAAGAGGACATCAAGATTTATCACACATACACTCAGAGAAGTACAGCATTTCCAGATGCTGTATGGCTCTATGGCAAGGAGCATCCACTCAACATCGAGACGGCACAGTTCGTCAACGACAACGAGGAACTCTTTGACCTCACACAACGCTTCTACAAGGCAACAAAGGAGACTTCCCCAGGACAGTATCGCGCTTTCGGCCTTACGGAGAATGACCGCAATCGTGTGGACGCAGAACTTAGCGAACGCAAAGCCTTGCTCATCGACTACCTTAGCGTGATAAACGAGGAGCACGAGAGTCCTGTAGAAGAAAGTAAGGTGGAAGCCTACACGATAGACGTGAACGAGAATAAGAAATCATATCTCGAAAACGAGTTGAACACGGATGATAAGGTTTTCGTCATCGACAACGAGACATGGGGTGACTACGTGAGCCACGTGACTAACTGCATGAACAAGCATCTCTGCATCAAGGATGACATCAAGCTCATACATTCAAACAAGGCACTCATAACACGTTGCTATCAGGAAACAGGCTTTGAAGGTGGCATCACAATCAAGACCATTTACGAGCTAAAGAAAGATTCTCCACTCAAGCAATACATCAACGTATGCAACACGGCACGTCGATTTGCAGAGTCAGAATACAAGGATGCCTACCAGTATTTCGTGAACCAAGGAATACTCAAGCCATTCAATCCAGGATTATCACTCATAGATTGTCTCTACATCGTTTCACACGTAGAAATGCTCAAGAAGAGACAAGCCGAATTCTAAAAGAAAATCA
>JAFZVY010000006.1 GCA_017617575.1 Bacteroidaceae bacterium
AAAATATGTCTCGCGTGGAAACTCAAAGCAATCAAGTGCACCAGCGAGAATGAGACTTTCGTAAGCCTTGCGGTTGCAGGCAGAGAAACTAACACGTTCGAGAAGGTCGAAGACGGATTCGTAGAGACCGTTCTTATCACGTTCCTCGATGATGGCTATGGCTGCTGCCTCGCCCATACCCTTTATGGCAGAAAGACCGAAGCGCACCTCACCTTTCTTGTTGACACCAAAGTCTACATAAGACTCGTTCACGTCAGGTCCAAGGCAAGGAATGTTGATGTTCTTACACTCGTCCATCAACTTCGTTATTTCCTTGATATCGTTCTTGCGCCTTGTCATGATGGCAGCCATGAACTCAGCTGGGTAGTGAGCCTTGAGGTAAGCAGTCTGGTAAGCCACCCATGAGTAGCAAGCGGCATGAGACTTGTTGAAGGCGTAGGAAGCGAACTTTTCCCAGTCACCCCAAATCTTGTCAAGTATCTTGGCATCGTGACCATTCTTCACTCCTCCCTCGATGAACTTAGGCTTCATCGCATCTACGATATCCTTCTTCTTCTTACCCATCGCCTTACGGAGTGCATCAGACTCACCTCGCGTGAAGTTGGCAAGTTGACGGGAGAGAAGCATGACCTGCTCCTGATACACCGTGATTCCGTAGGTGTCCTTGAGGTACTTCTCCATACAGTCAATATCGTAAGTGATAGGCTCAAGTCCGTTCTTACGCTTGATGAATGAAGGAATGTAATCCATAGGTCCCGGACGGTAGAGGGCGTTCATCGCAATCAAGTCCTCGAACACGGTTGGTTTAAGTTCCTTGAGGTACTTCTGCATACCAGCCGACTCAAACTGGAACGTACCAACGGTGAGTCCCTTCTGGTAAAGCTCGTATGTCAGTTCGTCGTCGATAGGAATGTGGTCGAGGTCTATGTCTATTCCGTGAACAGCCTTGACTATTCGGCAACACTCCTTTTGCTCCGAGAGGGTCTTAAGACCCAAGAAGTCCATCTTGATAAGACCTGTTGACTCGATTACGTGTCCGTCGTATTGTGTTACAGCTGTCTTGATTTCCGGGAAATCAGGGTCGTCAGCCGTTGACACAGGCACGTGGTCGGATATCGGGTCACGACAGATGATGAATCCGCAGGCATGAATACCAGTACCACGAACGGTACCTTCAAGCATCTGCGCATACTGTATGGTGTTTCTTTCGTTTGCTTCAAGACTTGTCTCTGCCGACTTCAGCAACGGAGTACACTTGATGGCGTTAGGCAGGTTCATTTTCATGCCGTCAGGCAAGCGGTCAGGGATGGCCTTACACCATGCGTTGACGACAGAAAGAGGCACTTTCTCCACACGTGCAACGTCCTTCAGGGCGTTCTTCGTTGCCATCGTACCGTATGTGATGATATGGGCACAGTTCTCGTGACCATACTTGTCCATTACCCATTGTAACACCTTTCCACGACCGTCATCATCGAAGTCGGTATCAATATCCGGAAGTGAGATACGGTCAGGGTTAAGGAAACGCTCAAACAGAAGGTCGTACTTGAGAGGGTCAATCTTTGTGATACCAAGACAGTAGGCAACAACCGAACCAGCGGCTGAACCACGTCCAGGGCCTACCCATACTCCCAACTGCTCACGGGCAGAGTTGATGAAGTCGGACACGATAAGGAAGTAACCAGGGAATCCCATCGTCTTCATGATGTGAAGCTCAAATCGAATGCGGTCTTCCACGTTCTGCGGTATTCCGTACGAACCCTTAATGAGCTTGTCTGCCGTAAGGTTGTCAGCCGTGCCAGAGCCATAGATGCGCTGTGCACCTTCGTAGGCAAGCTTGGCAAGGTAGTCAGCCTCAAACTTTATTCGGTAAATCTTATCGTAGCCTCCAAGTTTCTTTATCTTCTTCTGGCCGTCTTCCTCGTTCATCTGGTTCTCACCATTCTCGTCGCTGGTGAACTCCTTGTAGAGGTCTTCCTCCGTGAACTTCTTCCTCCATTCCTCTTCCGTACCGAAGTCCTCAGGGATAGGGAAGAACGGCATGATAGGGTCGCTCTCAAGGTTGTAGGTCTCAACCTTGTCGAGAATCTCAACTGTGTTGCTAAGAGCCTCAGGCACGTCGCTGAATATCTCGTTCATCTCCTCCTTGGTCTTGAACCACTCCTGCTTGGAGTAAAGCATACGGTTGTCGTCGTTCAAGTCCTGACCCGTTGAAAGGCAGAGAAGGTGGTCGTGAGCTTCGGCATGTTCTTGCTCCACAAAGTGAACATCGTTTGTGCAGACGAGCTTGATGCCATATTCCTTGGCAAACTGTATGAGAACCTCATTGGCTTGCTGCTGTAACTCGAATGTCTCTCGGTTAGCCCTCTGCATAGGATCCTTCACCTCGTGACGCTGAAGCTCAAGGTAGTAGTCGTCGCCAAAGACTTTCTTGTACCATAGCATCGTCTCCTTGGCTCCCTCGATGTCTCCCTTGAGAATCTTCGCTGGTACCTCACCAGCAATACAAGCCGAACAGCATATTATGTCCTCGTGAAACTTCTCAAGGTCTTCGTGGTCGGTACGTGGTTTACCGTAGAAACCATCTACCCACGCCCTCGAAACGAGCTTGATGAGGTTCTTGTATCCGTTTTCGTTCTTAGCAAGAAGGATGAGGTGGTTACGCTTGCGGTCATATTCCTTTTCCTTGTCTTCCTTCCTTCTTGCAGCCACATACACCTCACAGCCGAAGATTGGCTTGAAAGGTTCCAAGCCATCCTTCTTGCGACCCTTGTTGACCTTGTTGCAGTAGTCAAACAAGTCCTTTACGCCGAACATATTGCCATGGTCGGTAATAGCCACTCCTTTCATTCCATTTTTGATGGCCTTGTCAACTATGCCTGGGACAGTTGACATTCCATCCAAAATGGAGTATTGAGTATGTACATGTAAGTGTATGAAGTCTTCCATCAAAGAATTTTTGTTTTATGGAGCAAAATTAGTAATTATTTTATAAAATCAATGAATGTTTTTCCATATCTTTGCGTAAAAATTCGACTTACGCATTATGACGTAAGAATAATGCGAGCAAAAAGCATTTTCGGAACAGTACGAATCAAGTAGAGACAAAGTATTGACTAAGTACTGACTCATATGAGACTAAGTACTGACTCTGAAACATAGGAAATATATAGAAAAGTTACAGTTATATTATGGGCATTTCGCAAGGTTTAGCATTGGAACAGAAGCAGAAGATGCTTCAGCGTCTTTCGCCACAACAGATGTTGTTGGTGAACCTATACGAGATGCCTATAACTGAGTTGTCGGAAGAAGTGAAAAACAAGATTTACGACAACGAAGCCCTTGAGGAAGGTACGGCTGGACATTCTGCCGAAACAAGCTCGGATTCCGACTTCGGTACGGATGAAAGCGTGGAGACAGAAGAGTTTGTTGCACCTGAGACTTACGATACGGGCATACTTGGCGACTCCGAGGACGAAGGAGGAGCAGGTTCGCGTGGCTATGACGACAAATCTCAGGAAATGCCTATAGGACAGACGGTAACGTTCCTTGACGACCTCTGGTCACAGGTGGCAAACTACGACCTGACTGAACAACAGTTTTCTATTATCGAGTTCTTAATAGGCTCTTTGGATGATAACGGCTACCTAACGTCATCAACGTATGATATCGTTGACGACTTGATGTTTAGCCAGAATGTCTATACCACCGAGGAGGAGGTGGACGAGATGATAGCCATCCTTCACCAGTTTGACCCTCCGGGCATTGGAGCACGCGATACGCGTGAGTGCCTGCTCATCCAGTTAGACAGAATACTTGAGGACGGAAACAACCAGAAGTTTGAGAAGCTCGAACTTGTTCAGGATGCAAGGGACATGGTGAGCAACTACTACAATTTCTTCCTCAACAACAATAAGGACAAGCTGATGCAGATGACAGGCTTTAGTGCTTTGTATCTTGATGACGTCTTCGGCATCATCCGCAAGCTAAACCCATATCCGGGACTTGCTCTTTGCGAGTCAATATCTGGAGCATCACAGACGGTTACTCCTGACTTCATCATCGTGACCGACCAAGACGGCAATATCAACCTTTCACTCAATGGCGGTTACATGCCAAGCTTCCATCTCAGTAATGACTACCTGCAGATGGTACGAATGTCGCAAGACCCTTCCGTGAAGATGAGCCGTCACGACAAGGCTCGCTTTGAGTACATGAAGGACAAGGTGGAGGATGCCCGAATGTTCATAGAGGCGATGCACCAGCGACAGCACAACCTTGAGAAGGTGATGCGCACCATCATCGACTTACAGCATAAGTTCTTCATCACTCAGAATGAACGCGACCTCAACAACTTAATCCTTAGTGACGTCGCTTCGAAGACAGGACTCGACGTATCAACCGTGTCACGAATATGCAGGAGCAAATATGCCCTCGTGGATGGAAGCCTGTATAAGTTGTCACAGTTCTTCAAGCGAAACAGCACCAACGCATCAGGACAGGAAATTGACCTCGGCAACGTGGAGGTGGCACTTCGTGAGATTGTCGATGGTGAAGACAAACAAAACCCATATTCCGACGAGAAGCTTGCCGAGTTGCTTGAGTCAAGCAAGGGCATAAAGGTGAGTCGTCGAACTATTAATGTTTATAGAAAAAAATTAGGTATCCCATCCTCTACTAATCGAAAAAGCTGATGAATGAAAAGAAGATGATGCAGATGGCAAAGTTCCTTTCTGCTGTTCTTTCCCCGTTTTATGCCCCTATGTGGGTAATATTAGGACTGTTTACTTTCAGTTACCTGCGTATGTTGCCCCTCTATTACAAGGGCTATATGTTGATAATGATTTACGTGTTTACGGTTCTAATCCCTCGTACAGGAATCAATATCTTTCGTATATTCAACAAGTGGACGCATTTGCAGTTAAGCCATAGGGAACATCGCCACTTGCCTTACATACTTACGGTAATCAGTTACACCACTTGCCTTGTGTTGATGACTCACATCAAGGCTGCCATGTTCTTCAAGGGCATCGTGATTGCCGCTCTCGTATCGCAGTTGATATGCGTCATTGTCAACGCTTGGTGGAAGATAAGCACGCACATGGTAGGCATGGGAGGACTCGTAGGAGCACTCATAGCATTCAGCTATCTCTTTTATTTCAATCCTGCCTTTCCTGCTTGCATCCTCATTCTTCTCTCAGGCGCACTCGGAACAAGCCGCATCATCTTGCGCCAGCATACCGTAGCACAGGTCTTTGTTGGTTTTGCCGTCGGCTTTGTCTGCACCATGTTCTTCATCCTGTACAACTGGTTCGTGGAGTTTTAACCGCCAGACATCAAGGTAGAACGGGGGTACGATAATCGGCTCTTTGCCTACATTCGTTTGAGTTTTACATTCAGAATCTTAATAATGCCTCTATCCGCAAGGGTAGGCTTTAATTGAATAAATATATGAAGCCAATTGTTTCAATCATTATGGGCAGCACATCTGACCTTCCAGTAATGGAAAAGGCTGCCAAGTTCTTTGACGAGATGCAGATTCCTTTTGAAATCAACGCTCTTAGTGCTCACCGTACACCAGATGCTGTCGAGGCTTTTGCCAAGGGTGCAAAGGAACGTGGCATCAAGGTTATCATAGCAGGTGCAGGCATGGCTGCCGCCCTTCCGGGTGTTATTGCAGCAAGCACTACGCTTCCTGTTATTGGTGTGCCTGTCAAGGGTTCCGTACTTGATGGAGTGGATGCAGTCTATTCCATGCTTCAGATGCCTCCAGGCATTCCTGTGGCTACCGTAGCTATCAACGGTGCACTTAATGCAGGAATCCTTGCCGTTCAGATGCTTGCGCTCTCAGATGAGGCTCTTGCTGAGAAGTTTGCCCAGTACAAGAATGGTCTTCGCAAGAAGATTGAAAAGGCAAACGAGGAACTCAAGGAAGTAAAGTTTGAATATAAATGTAACTAAGAACATGATTGATTTGTTCAATTACTCCCGTCGCTGGAGTTCAGAAGTAAATGTGGGAGGCGTACTCATGGGTAGCGTATGGCCTATCCGTGTGCAGTCTATGGCAAACACTTCCACTATGGACACGGAAGGCTCCGTGGCTCAGGCAAAGCGTATCGTGGATGCTGGTGGTGAGATAGTACGTTTCACTACTCAGGGACAGCGAGAGGCTTTGAACATGAAGAACATCAATATTGGTCTTCGTGAACAGGGATGCAACGTCCCACTCGTTGCTGACGTTCATTTTAATGCCAACGTAGCAGATACAGCTGCAACGATATGTGAGAAGGTACGTATCAACCCAGGCAACTATGTTGACCCTGCACGTACGTTCAAGAGCCTTGAATATACAGACGAGGAATATGCAAACGAGATAAAGAAGATAGAGGATAAGTTCGTACCTTTCCTCAATATCTGTAAGGAACATCATACAGCCATCCGTATCGGAGTGAACCACGGTAGTCTTTCCGACCGTATCATGAGCCGCTATGGCGACACTCCAGAGGGTATGGTGGAGTCATGTATGGAGTTCCTCCGTATCTGTGTACGTGAGCAGTTCAAGGATGTCGTTATCTCCATCAAGGCAAGCAATACGGTAGTGATGGTTCGTACCGTTCGCCTCCTTGTCACTACTATGGAGAAGGAAGGCATGGCTTTCCCACTTCACCTTGGAGTGACGGAAGCAGGCGACGGTGAGGACGGACGCATTAAGAGTGCCGTGGGTATTGGTGCCCTTCTCTCGGATGGAATAGGCGATACTGTACGCGTGTCACTCTCAGAGGCACCAGAAAACGAGATACCTGTTGCACGCAAGCTCGTGGATTATGCCATCAACTCACGCAAGGATGCAGAACTCCCTATCGAGGAGTTCATTCTTCCTGACGAGTACAAGTGGCTTCGTCCAGAAAAGCGCAAGACTGTTCCTGTTACCATTCCGGGACTAAAAGAGGCTAATGGAGAGGAAGTAAAGGCTATCGGTGGCGACAACGTAGCTGTTGTACTCAACGAAGTACCTATCCTCAATACCGTTGTTCTCAATCCTTATCGCCTTAATGCTGACAACGTAAAGTTCCTCAAGGCACACCCAGAGGTACTTATTGTGAGCCTCCCTCAGACGGCAAACAAGCTTGGTGAACATCGTGCACTTGCTTTCCAGCTCATGAACCTTGGTGTGAAGAACCCAATGGTCATCTGCCAGACATACATGGAGGATAACATCGAGGACTTGCAACTCAAGTCTGCACTTGACTCTGGTGTCATCTTTATAGATGGACTTGCCGATGGAATCATTCTCTTGAACGACTCTGCAAACATCACTCAGAAGCAGATAGCAGATACTGCATACGGCATCCTTCAGGCTTCACGTACCCGCTTCACAAAGACTGAGTACATCTCTTGTCCGGGATGCGGACGCACCCTCTACAACCTTGAGGAGACAATCAAGAAGATAAAGGCAGCCACAAGCCACCTTACTGGCCTCAAGATAGGTATCATGGGATGTATCGTTAATGGTCCTGGTGAGATGGCTGATGCCGACTACGGTTATGTAGGAGCAGGCGTTGGCAAGGTAAGCCTCTACAAGAAGAAGGAGTGCATCGAAAAGAACATTCCAGAAGCAGAAGCAGTAGAACGACTCATCAAGTTCATAGAGGAAGACATGAAGAAGTAGCCTCTTTGTCAAGCCTTCTTTTCGAGCTTTACTTGGCTCGTTCCTTCTTTTTTTCGAGCCATATTTGGCTCGCCTAATAACTCAAGAATATGACTAAATCAAATATCGAAGCATTGGCAAAGGAGAATGCCTTTGACCTTATCGGCAAGCAATGGATGCTTGTTACAGCAGGCACAGAAGAGAAGTTCAACACCATGACCGTCTCTTGGGGCGGTATTGGCTGGCTTTGGAACAGAGCCGTGGCATTCATCTTCATTCGTCCTGAACGCTACACATACGAGTTCATCGAGGCACAGGAACGCCTTACCCTCAGCGTGCTCCCAGAGGAATACCGCAAGGCACTCCAGTTATGTGGAAGCAAGTCAGGACGTGACATGAACAAGGTTGAGGCTGCTGGTCTTCATCCTGTAAAGACGGAAGCAGGAACGATAGGATTTGAGGAGGCACGTCTCACTCTCTCCTGCCGTAAGTTGTTCCGTACAGAGATGGAAGAATGTAATTTCCTCGACAAGGATATTCTCAGCCGTTGGTACAACGACCAGTCGGGTGGTAGTTTCCATGCCGTCTATGTCCTTGAGATAGAAGACGTGTACGAGGGCGATAAGTAATGACTCATTTCATTTTTCTTGATATGATAAAGATTTTATTTATTTCCATGCTCATGTGTGCCACTTCTGCCTTTGCTCAAAGTGGTGTGGAAAATGTCGATACACTTACAGCCAATCATCCTGAGTATCTTCCTGCGATAAAGAAAGGCGAGAGTGTACCAAACTTTGAGGCAAAGGACACGCTTGGCAACGTCATTAAGCTATCTGACTACCGAGGCAAGTACGTTGTCTTGGATTTCTGGGCTACATGGTGCAAGGATTGTCGTCATGAGATGCCATTCCTTAAGCAACTGTACAAGGATTACCAGAACAGCAGCATTAACGGCACACCCGTTCAATGGATAGGCTATAGCTTCGACATAGATGCAGATGCATGGAAGAATATCCTGCGCAAGGAACAGTTGGCATGGCTACAGGTGAGCACGCTCAAATCTACACGTGAAGACCCAACCTTCAAGTCCTTCGGTCTTCATTGGATTCCAGCCTTCTATATTGTCTCTCCAGATGGCAAGGTTGTCGGAAGTGCCATCACCGCTGATGGTCTTAGAACCTTGCTCAAGGAACATTGTTCAAAGTAGTATATCCAAGTCATGTTTCAATAGAAAAACGCAATTATTTGGTTTCTATAATAAAAAAGTTCACGTCTCCTCAAAGACAGAGGAGACGTGAACTTTTTTCTTCTACCTATGTTTCTTGCCGTTATGTTATTGATTTTACTATGTATATCAGTTCATTTTCCGTTGATTATCCATTGTGAAAACGTAGTGGCTCCGCTTTCTACTATTTCTCTGCTATTTCTCCGCTATTATAGCGGAGGCATAGTGGTCTCATTTCGGTCTCACTACGGAGTCATAGCGAAGTCACGATGTAGGCACAACAAACGCAAAACGTAATGTTTATTTGCTTTTGTTCTTGTTTAGGCTTAACGAGAGTTTTACCCTATAGAACATGAGTTTTATCATTAGCATGTAGTATGTGCTCTTGTTGTAGCATATCTTTGTTCCGTGGCACACGCTCCATGCGTTTCGGTTGGAAATGTTCTTTGTCTTAATCACAGACTTTGTTTGTCTGTAAACCTTCCTGGACATTATGTTGAACTCTTCCTTGGTGAGCGATGACAATACGTCTTCCAATGAGTATTTTATTATTTTCTGACGTATGTTGTACTCGGTGTTGTTGAGCTTGATGTATGTGGACATCTTGTCTTTTGCCATGCTCATGAGACGGTTCAATTCTTCCGCGTCGTTGATGTCGTCAGTTGTTGACGCAGGCAGGTATTCTTTCCACTTGGCATGGAACTTGTCAAGTTCCGTGAAGAAGTCCTCCCTGAATGAGCCTTCGCTCTTGTGCTCAATTATGATGTCGTTTATCACGGCAGCCTTGTAGCCTGCCTTGTGTACTTCCATTGAGATGTCCGTGTCGTAGAGGTGGAATCCCTTGTATGTTGTCTCGTCAAACTGTATCTGGGCGAAGAGGCTCTTTGGTATGCAGAACCACATACCGTCAATGGCTATGACTTCCTTGGCGTTGTTCTTGAACTGCTTCTTGCGGGAGAACTGTTCGATGGTGTAGTATCTGGAATGTTCAAGGAATGCAGTTATTCCTTGGATGTAGTGGGTGTAAACGTTGTTGCCCACGAGTCGCCAGTCACCTATAGGAAGTACCTGTGTTCCTCCGGCTACGCCAATAAGTCCTAACTGTGGTGTGCGTTCAAAGTGTCGGCACACTTTCTTTCCCCAGTTCTTTGAGTGGTATATTATGTCCTCGTGCATGAAGCAGAGGATGTCTCCTTTGGCTTCGCGCACTCCTTTGTTGTATGCCTGAAATATCGTATATTCATTGGCAGAGTTGTCCACAAACACTATGTCGTGTGGGATGCCAATGGTCTCTTCTATATTTTTCTTTACATCATCGTCCAGTTGGGTATGGGTGGAGCAGATGATGATTGACATTGTCTTGTTATCCATGTTTCCTTCCTTTTTGCTTTCGCACGTATCGTTTTGTTTATATAGCCGAGAGGCTGGGGCTCTATTCTTTTGTCTGGGTGAGCGTGTTATCGTTCATCCTTTTCATATAGCTTTGTATGATGCCTTTAAGTTTCCTTTCAAGGCGTTCCTTGTCCTTTGAGTATCTTGCATCGTTGACAAGGTTGGTCTTCAGCATGGTGTCCTTGTCTGTATTGTACAGGGCAGTTGCCTTTTCTCCGTCAAACTGGAGTAACATGTTACCTTGCGTAATCTGGTAGATGTCATTCTGGAAACCTACGTGGAACCTGTCTTCTGGCTTTGTCCTCAGGAGGTCATTGCCAAAGGCTACGTAGTCGTGGCTGCAACCTGTGTAGCCGAGTACCGTAGGCATGATGTCTATGTGCTGGGCAATGCCCTTGTCCTTGCGGCAGCGGAATGTGCTGTCGGTAGGGTGGTAAAATATAACAGGTACGGAATATGTGCCGAGGTCGGTCTGGTAGCTCTTGTATGTACTCTGGTTGGTGTGGTCACCCGTGAGTACAAACAGGGTGTTGTCGTACCATGGCTGTTTCTTTGCTGTCTCGAAGAACTTGCGGAGTGACATATCCGTATATTGTATAGTCTTGTGGATAGGGATTTCTCCCTCAGGATATACGTTTTTGTATTTCTCCGGAATCTGGAAAGGATGGTGCGACGTTATTGTGAATATTGTCGTGACGAATGGCTGTGCCATCTTATTCATCTCCTTTGCGTAGTATTGGAGGAAAGGCTCGTCCCATATTCCCCAGTGGTGGTCCCAGTCGGCATCATTGGCGTATTCGTTGCGTCCGTGGTATGAGTCATATCCAGCACTTCGTGAGAAGCCGTCAAGACTTAGTGAGCCGTTGTCTGCTCCATGGAAATAAGCCGTGTAGTAGCCTTCGCCCTTCAGGATGGATGCCATACCGTTGACCTCATTCAGTGAGGCGTGTGATGTGAAGAATGATTCTACCATGAGCGGTATGGACAGATGGACGGAAGCCTGACCGTCGATGCTGCTATGTCCGTTGGAGTACATGTGTTCAAACGTCATACCTTGCTGCATGAGTGAGTCGAGGAAAGGCATGAAGCCTTTTCCCTTTGCATCCTTATTGAGATAAGCGGAGTATTCGCTTGCGAAGCTTTCGAGTATGATGATTACCACATTAGGCTTGGAAGCATTTATGGCTGTGGCGTGATGAACAGGAGAGTATATGCTCTTGAGTTCCTGTGCATCGAAATACTCTGGTTGTGGAAATGCCCTCTTGCCTATGGTTCTTATTATGGAGTATGGAGTGTTAAGCACGAGTGCCGAGTGTATAGGGCGACTTGTGTATTCTTTTGCCTCCTTGTTGTTCAGAGGTCTTTGCTCTGGGTCGAATCCTCCCCTTATGCCTCCAACAAGGATGATGATGGAAACGACGAAAAGAACGGCTGCCTGGATATAGTTCTTGGCTGTAATCTTGCCTGTGCAGAATGATGGGTATCGGTATAGCTTCCAGAATGCGCAGAGCATGATGAGGAATAGCATGATGAAATACCAGTGGCGCAGGAACTCTATGCCGAGAATATCAGATACGTTGTCATTCTTGAACTCCGTGAATACGGAAGAAGTGCATCTACGTCCAATGAACTGGAAATAGACGGAATCCATGAGGTTTATGACCCAACAGATGGCGTTGAGGCATACAAACAATATCTTTGTGAACAGTTGGTACTTGTCATTCTTGAGTAGGGGCAGGGGGAGGGTTTGCAATATGATGTATAAGGCATTCACATAGCATATTGTTGCCCAGTCAAAGCGAGTACCTCCCTTGTATATGAGTAGCAATTCGCTGAAGGATAAATCTGAAAACGTGTTCCAGTTCTCCATCATGAAGGCTATGCGACACACAAGCATTGCAATAAGCGCAAGTGCGAAGTTGGCACATATAGGCAGGATAAATTCCTTGAATGGGATGTATATTGTTTCTTTCATGAGTTTATCTCATAATTAGTTTACCAGTAGTCTTGTCAATCATCTTGTTGTATTGCTCACGGGTACGCTTCCAACGGTTGTGAGTCCACAACCAGTATTGTGGTGCTCTCTGTATGCTCTTTTCCAAGGCACGTGTGAAGGCTTCCGTAATCTCCCAGTCAGGGATATTCTTGGTCTCGTCTGCGATAAGTTGTAGCTCTATGTTGTAGTAGCCGCGACGTGGACGGGAAATGTCAAGATAGATGGCACGGTCGTTGAAACGCTTGGTTATCGTCTCAGCACCCGTTAGTACTGGTGTGTCGTGATTGAGGAAGTTTGTCCAATAGTGAATGTTGTTCCAGAAAGGTACTTGGTCGGCAATATATCCCATTACCATAGGTCGCTTGTTCTGGTGACACTCCACTCTTCTACGTAGAATCTCGGACATAGGTACGCACTTAGTTCCCATGCGTTCGCGTAGGTGTAGGAAGAACTTATCCATAACCTTGTTTTCAAGGATATGGTATATCTGTCCTCTGAATGTGTCCTTTCCGAAGTAAATACCTATGGATGTAACCCATTCCCAGTTGCAGTAGTGACCAAGGAGTACGGTGGAGGATTGTCCCTTAGCTTCTGCCTCGCTGATGTAGTGGAGGTTGGTGTAGGTGACACGTCTTTTCATCTCCTTCTTACTTATTGAAAGGAGTTTGATTGTCTCTACCACATAATCTGCAAGGAAGTGGTAGAACTTCTTCTCTATGTCTATTATCTCCTTCTGGCTCTTATCTGGGAATGACTCGGTAAGGTTCTTGCGTACAATCTTTTTTCTGTACCCAACAACCTTATAAATCAAGAGATATATTCCGTCTGCAATAATATAGAGTATGCAAAATGGCAAGAGGGATAAGAGGTACGTCAATCCGTAGATTATACCAAGTAGTATCTTCTCGCCAATGTTAAGTGTATATACTGATGTCTTGTTTGCCACGTTTTAATTAAGAATTAAAAATTAAAAATTAAGAGTTGAGAATTATGAATTAAGATTTTAAGAACGTCGAACTTTTCAGCGTTTTATCATTTAATTCCTAATTCCACATTCATAATTCCTAATTCTAGATTAATGTACCACCAGCTCGTCTCCAATCATCCTTTCCATATATGACTGGATGATGGCTTTGAGTTCCTTCTCCATCTTGGCTACCCTTGTTGCTATGGATGGTTCGTCCTTGAGGTTCTTTGTGAGTAACCAGTCGTTGTCTATGTTATAGACAGCCTTGATGGTGTAACCGTCAAACTGGAGGAGGTAGCCGTCCTTGACGTATTGGTAGATACCGTTATTATAGTTTACTGCCCATGTGTCCTTGTCGTTGGTAGATAGGAGACTCTTGCCAAAGGCAACGTATGGCTTGTCGTAACCCAAGTAACTGAGTACGGTAGGCATTATGTCTATCTGCTGAGCGATGCAATGGCGTCTCTCTGCCTTGATAGTTCCTGATGGGTCGTAGAAGAGTATTGGTGAACCGAATCCGCCGAGGTCGGTCATGTACTCTGCATGGTCAGAGAGGTTGGTGTGGTCGGAGGTGAACACGAAGAGGGTGTTCTTGAACCAAGGTTGCTTGCTTGCCGTCTCAAAGAAACGTTGCAAGGCGTGGTCGGTGTAGCGAATGCACTTGTGAATTACGTTGTTGCCTTCCTCCTTGTAAATGTCCTTATACTCGTCAGGCACGACGTATGGGTGGTGGCTGCTTGCCGTAAATACTGCCGTGACGAATGGTTCCTTCATCTCGCTCATCTTTGTGGCGTAGAACTGAAGAAATGGCTCGTCCCATATTGCCCAAGTGCCGTCGAAGTCCTTGTCTCCGTCAAATCGCTTGTCGGCATTATATTCTGTCCTTCCGAAGTAATCCTTGAATCCTGTTGTGCGCGCAAAGGCCTGGAAGCCCATGCTTCCGTTTTCTGCTCCGTGGAAGAAGGCTGAGTAGTAACCTTCCTTGCCAAGTTCTCCTGCCAATCCGCTCACGTTGTTCATGGACGCTGGTGTGAGGAAGAATGGCTCTATGAACATCGGGATGCTTGAAAGGATTGAAGGCATTCCGTCTATGCTCTTTCTTCCGTTGCAGAAGGTATAGTCGAAGCTGAGGCTCTTCTCGTAGAGTGAATCCATGAAAGGAGTGTAGCCTTTGTATTTTCCACCTTCAAGCTTCTCGTTGTACTTGCCTATGTATTCGCGTCCGAAGCTTTCAACTATGAGCACAACTACATTATGTCCTTTCAAGGAGCCTATGTATTTGCTATATGTGCTGTCCGCCTCTTCACCCTTGGCCGCCTTTACGTTATGCTTTGGCGAGTAAATCTTGTCGAGTTCCTTGCTCGCAAAGTATTGTGGATTGACAAATGTCTTCTTGCCCAAGGTACGGATAAGCGAGAATGGCGTGTTAAGTATGACGGCTGCCTCGGATGGACGGTTCACATACTGGTTGGCGTTACTTATAGTGATAGGGCGTACGGCTGTTGTTGCCCCGCCTCTCATTCCGCATATCGTGAGTGGAATGTACAGGAGGAAGCACGCAAAGTGAATGGCGTAGTATTGGGATAGCTTCTTCCAGTTAGGGAAGAAGATGTTGCCCTTTGGCATTATGTATAGCTTGTGTAATGCGTAGAAGAGTAAGAGGGCAAACAGTACGAGATACCAATGGCGAATAAACTCTGCACCCATGATGCTGAGCATATTGTTCTCGTTGCTGAACTCGTTGAATACGGACATGGTTGTTCGTCTTCCCGTATATTGGAAATACACGGAGTCGGCTATGTTTATTGCGATAAATACAGAGTTGGTTATTACGAACAGCCACTTGCAGATGTTTGCCCATACCTGTGACTCCTTGAGGTGGAAAGGGAAGAGCATGAATGCTGCATACAGTACGTTGGTGTATAGTATGGCTGAGGTGTCGAACATCCAGCATCCTGTTATGATGTCTGCCCATGAGTTGTTGAAGAACGAGTCAGAGAAAAGGCTCCAGTTCTCCAATAGGTACTCCACTCGGCAGATGGCATAGGCGATGTACACAAGCAACATGTTGCCTATGAATGCTATTATGTTGGATATGTTGTTACGTTGAATCATATTGTTTTCGGATGGTTGTCCCGTCACTTGCTTAGTTGGCTGGTGCAGTTATTTCTTTTACCCTATCTACGATAGTCTTTGCCTCTATCTGGTTCATGCAACGGAGGTCGCCAAACTGGCATGGCTTGTTGCCGTAGATGGAGCAAGGGCGGCAAGGCATCTCGATGTCTATGATGTTGTCCGTGCCTTGTCCGTATGCTGTAAATCCTGCCTTTGGATGGGTTGCTCCCCAGATGCTGAGAGTCTTTGTGCCCACCATTGCAGCCATGTGCATATTGGCAGAGTCCATGCTTATCATAAGGTCGAGCTGTGTCATGAGGAGCAGCTCGTCACGAAGTCCGTTGAGCTTGCCACAAGTTGACTTTATTCCGTCACATTCCCATGTCTTCAGTTCGGCACTTTCTTCCTTGCCAGCTCCGAAGAGGAACACCTTGTAGCCTTTTTCAAGGAGGAGGTTGGCAACGAGACGCATCTTGTTGAGAGGGTAAACCTTCTGTGCGTGTGCTGCAAAAGGAGCAATACCTACCCACTTCTCGCCTTCAGCCTTTGTTCCCGTGAACTTGCGTATCTCGGAGAGTGAAGACTGAAGTACGAAACGTTCCATCACGGCTCTGCGACCGTTGTAGTCAACCTTGAAGTCTATGTTGAGGAGTTTGCGGAACACGTCGGCATAACGCTCTGTCATGAGTGGCAGAGCCTTGGCACTTGTGCTGTTTCCTATGAGAGCCTTCTTGTCGTGGCGACCCTTGTCGATGACTCCCACCTTTACTCCAGCAAGTCTGAAACAGAATCTGAGGTACTTGGTTCGGATTACGTCATGAAGGTCAGCCACAGCGTTGAAGTTGTGCTTCTTCAGTTCTGTGTAAAGCTTGGTAAGTCCTGTTATTCCGCTATAGTCGTCGAGGTCTATGCCCATGACATTCACGTTGGCAGGCATCCACTCGTACATTGGGGTAAAACGCTTGCGAGTAACGACCGTGATGCGGATGTTACTATTCTGTGATGCAAGACTATGTATGACAGGTACGGTCATAGCCACATCTCCCATGGCGGAGAAACGAAATACCAGTAATCTCGTAAGTTCAGATTCTTTCTTGCTGAATAAAGCCATAATCTTTGTTTTTTACTCCCTTCTACTTCACTTTACTTCTTTCTCTGTTTTGCTTTCTTTTTGACACTTCGTGAAGGTCCCATAATCCTTCGTTAATGGTTCGTCAACCCTCCCTAATTTTTTCGCGAATCCGTGAGTGACAAAAAGAAAGTGCCGCTTCGGAAGGGTGGTGTCAAAGTGTCAAAATCACCAGAACTTATTGTGCTCTGGAGAGTATTCCATGCCTATCGTTGCAAGTTTGGCACAGAGGACTTCTTTCTCAACGTCTTCCTTTGCACAGAAATCGTCAAGGTCCTTGTAGAAGTCACGTAGTTTCATGTTTACGATGCTGAATAGCATCATTGGATCCTCTGGAAGTTCCATGTATCGTAAGTTTTTAAGTTCGTGAGTTTTTAAGTTTTTTAGTTCTTGCGGAAAAAGCATGCGCCACAGGCGCCAATTGGAAAAACAAAAGAAAACATGGGAAAACAAAAGAAAACAGTTTAATTCTTCCTCTGAGTTCTCTGTGTCCTCTGTGTTTGAACCATTCAACTATTCTTTCCTCATTTTCGTTCAAAAATAACGCCACAGCATCCCTGTGGGAAACTGTGGCGAACATTTTCGTATTCCTTGTTCACAGGATTACTTACGAAGACCGAGAGCCTTAACGATAGCACGGTAACGCTCGATGTCCTTACGCTTGAGGTAAGCGAGGAGTGAACGACGCTGACCTACGAGCTTAACAAGGGCACGGTTTGTGCTGTAGTCCTTGTGGTTAGCCTTTACATGCTCTGTAAGGTGCTGGATACGGTAAGTAAGGAGAGCAACCTGGCTCTCGCATGAACCTGTGTTAGTAGCAGAACCGCCGTACTGTGCGAAGATTTCTGCCTTCTTTGCTGAATCAAGATACATAATTGTATTGATATTTTAATAATTAATAAATAGTTGTTGTCTGCCGCGCCTCAATTATCAGCAATAATTTTCGGCTCGATCAGAAATCGTGCGCAAAGGTACGAAAAAGAATTAAGAATTGAGAATTAAGAATTAAGAATTTAGCGAGTTAAAGTGTTTTTTCTATCTTTTTAAGGTTTATTTCCAATTTTATGCGTAACTTTGCACCAAAATTATAATTTTTTAAGGTTTAGGAAAGACAAAGATTGTTTGACATCGTCAGAAGTGTTTTTATTACATATTGTGACTATGCTATGATAATTCTTCATTCTTAAATCTTAATTCTCAATTAGAATATGCAGGATATAAGAAACATCGCTATCATAGCGCACGTTGACCACGGAAAGACAACGTTGGTTGACAAGATGCTGCTTGCAGGAAACCTCTTCCGCGAGAATCAGCAGACAGGAGATTTGATTTTGGATAACAACGAACTCGAGCGTGAGCGTGGTATAACAATTCTCTCAAAGAATGTATCAATCAACTATAAGGGGGTAAAAATCAACGTTATTGATACTCCGGGACACAGCGACTTCGGTGGTGAGGTAGAGCGTGTGCTCAATATGGCTGACGGATGTATCCTTCTCGTGGATGCGTTCGAGGGTCCTATGCCTCAGACTCGTTTCGTGCTCCAGAAGGCACTTGAGATTGGTCTCAAGCCAGTTGTTGTTGTCAACAAGGTTGATAAGCCAAACTGTCGTCCAGAAGAGGTTTACGAGATGGTGTTCGACCTTATGTTCTCCCTCAACGCTACAGAGGATCAGCTTAACTTCCCAGTAGTGTATGGTTCTGCAAAGAACGGATGGATGGGTCCTGACTACTCAAAGCCAACAAATGACATCACTTATCTTCTCGATGTCATCCTCGATACTATCCCTGCGCCAGAGCGTCTTCAGGGAACATCTCAGATGCTTATCACAAGTCTTGACTACTCAACTTACACAGGTCGTATTGCCGTAGGTCGAGTTCACCGTGGTACTCTCAAGGCAGGTCAGCAGATTACTATCTGCCACCGTGACGGTACTCAGGAGAAGACTAAGATTAAGGAACTTCATACTTTCGAGGGTATGGGTCATCGTACAACTGAGGAGGTTGAGTCAGGTGATATCTGTGCCGTTATCGGTCTCACAAACTTTGAAATCGGAGATTCTATCTGCGACTTCGACGAGCCAGAGGCACTTCCAACAATCAGCATCGATGAGCCAACAATGTCCATGCTCTTCACTATCAATAACTCTCCATTCTTCGGACAGGAAGGTAAGTTCTGTACAAGCCGTCACATCAACGACCGTCTTGTCAAGGAGCTTGAGAAGAACCTCGCTCTCCGTGTCACAACAAAGGGTGACTCTACTGATAGCTGGATTGTCAGCGGACGTGGTGTGCTCCACCTCTCAGTCCTCATCGAGACAATGCGTCGTGAGGGATATGAGCTTCAGGTAGGTCAGCCACAGGTTATCTACAAGGAGATTAACGGTGTGAAGCATGAGCCAATCGAGGAACTTACAATCAACGTGCCTGAGGAGTTTTCAAGCAAGATGATTGATATGGTAACTCGTCGTAAGGGTGAGATGCTCTCTATGGAAGCACAGGGCGACCGTGTTAACATTGAGTTCGAGATTCCTTCACGTGGTATCATCGGTCTCCGTACTAATGTTCTCACAGCCAGCCAGGGAGAGGCTATCATGGCACACCGCTTCAAGGACTATCAGCCATACAAGGGTGAGATGCAGCGTCGTGTGAACGGTTCTATGATTGCCATGGAGTCAGGTACAGCAGTTGCATTCGCCATCGACCACCTTCAGGATCGTGGTAAGTTCTTCATCTTCCCACAGGACAAGGTTTATGCAGGTCAGGTAGTAGGTGAGCACGTTCATGAGAACGACCTCGTTGTAAACGTGACAAAGGCAAAGCAGTTGACAAATACACGTGCCAGCGGTACAGACGAGAAGGCTCGTATCATTCCACCAGTTGTATTCTCACTCGAAGAGGCACTTGAATACATCAAGGAGGATGAGTATGTTGAGGTAACTCCAAAGAGCATGCGTATTCGTAAGATTATTCTTGACCATTTGGAGCGAAAGAGAGCAAATAAGGAATAAATTGGCCAAAAAATGGCACACTTATATTTAATCTGTGCAAAAATTATCATTTTTAATGAATATTTTTGTGCTGTTTAGATATATTTTCCTACCTTTGCCACGTAAATACGTAACTTGAATAAGAAAATTAATTCATTAACATTAAATTAAAACAAAATTATGTCAGAAATTGAAGCAAGAGTAAAGTCAATTATCGTTGACAAGCTCAATGTAGATGAGGCTGAAGTTAAGCCAGAAGCATCTTTCACTAACGACCTTGGTGCAGATTCTCTCGATACAGTAGAGCTTATCATGGAATTTGAGAAGGCTTTCGGTATCAGCATTCCAGATGACCAGGCTGAGAAGATCGCTACTGTAGGTGACGCTATCGCTTACATCGAGGCTAACGGTAAGTAAGATAAGTTTATAGGTTTTTGAGTTTTTGAGATTTTTTGCCACCTTATTTATATAAGGGGCAAAATATGTCAACAACTCAAAAACTTTTTTATTTGAGCGTCAAGGCAAATACTCAAAGACTCAAAAACTTAAAAACAAAATACTTAATAGAATTATGGAATTGAAAAGAGTTGTTGTAACAGGTATTGGTGCTGTAACTCCACTCGGCAATACTGCTGAGGAGACTTGGGAAAATATCAAGGCTGGTAAGAGTGGTGCTGCTCCTATTACACACTTCGATGCTTCTGAGTTCAAGACTCAGTTTGCTTGTGAGGTGAAGAACTTCAAGGCAGAGGACTACATTGACCGTAAGGAAGCACGTAAGATGGATATATATTGCCACTATGCTCTCGCTGCTGCTAAGATGGCTATCAAGGATTCAGGTATTCTTGACTATGAGAATCTTGACCGCAACGAGGTGGGCGTAATCATGGGTGTTGGTATCGGTGGTATGCACACATTCGAGGAAGAGGCTGGTAACTATGCTGTTAACGGTCCTACACTCGGCCCTAAGTACAACCCATTCTTCATCCCAAAGATGATTGCTGATATCGCTGCTGGCTATGTCTCAATCGAGAACGGTTTCCGTGGTCCTAACTATGTAACTACTTCTGCTTGTGCATCTTCTTCTAACGCACTTGCTGATGCATTCAACCTCATTCGTCTTGGCAAGGCTAACGCCATCGTTACAGGTGGTGCTGAGTCAGCTATCTGGCCAGCTGGTCTTGGTGGCTTCAACGCCATGAAGGCTCTCTCTACTCGTAATGACGAGCCAGAGAAGGCAAGCCGTCCATTCAGCGCAAGCCGTGACGGTTTCGTAATGGGTGAGGGTGCAGGTATCCTTGTTCTTGAGGAACTTGAGCACGCTAAGGCTCGTGGTGCTAAGATTTATGCTGAGATGGCTGGTGCAGGTATGTCTGCCGATGCTTATCACATCACAGCTTCTCACCCAGAGGGTCTTGGTGCTAAGCTCGTTATGGAGCGCGCACTCAAGGATGCAGGTCTCAAGCCTGAGGACATCGACTACATCAACGTACACGGTACATCAACTCACGTGGGTGATATCTCTGAGTCAAAGGCTATCAAGGACGTGTTTGGCGATGCAGCTTACAAGCTCAACATCAGTTCAACAAAGTCTATGACTGGTCACCTTCTCGGAGCTGCTGGTGCTGTTGAGGCTATGTTCACTGTCCTTTCTGTAAAGGAAGACATCGTTCCTCCAACAATCAACCACGACCCTGAGGATAAGGATGAGGAGATTGACTACAATCTTAACTTCACATTCAATAAGGCTCAGAAGCGTGAGGTACGTGCTGGTCTCAGCAATACTTTCGGCTTTGGCGGTCACAATGCATGTGTTATCTTCAAGAAGTACAAGTAATTCAGCAATGAATATATTAGACTCAATAAGGCTTCTTTTCCGTAAGGACAAGAAGCCTTTTTTACAACTCAAGGAAATATTAGGGTTCTATCCTCATAATATTCACCTTTACAAGCTTGCCCTGAGGCACAAGTCAGTTGCCCATGCGGAGCGTGAAAGGCTGGAGGAGGAAAAGAAGAAGCCGGGTTACAAGCCTGCCCCAAAGGGCAAGGGAGGCAAGGCTGCTTTCTCGTCACGTTACATCAACAATGAGCGTCTTGAGTTCCTTGGCGATGCCATACTCGGAGCCGTTGTTGCGGACATCCTTTACAAGCATTATGCAGGTAAGCAGGAAGGATTCCTTACGACCCTGCGAAGCAAGATAGTATGCCGCAAGTCGCTTAATAAGCTGGCTGTGGATATTGGCTTGGATAAGTTGGTTCACTATACGGGCGCTGTGACAACAGGTCACAACAGTTTTATGAATGGTAATGCTTTTGAAGCATTCTTCGGTGCAATCTATCTCGACCGAGGTTATTCTTATTGCTATAAATTTATGGAGGAGCGCATCTTCAAATTTTATATCAATGTGGATAAGATTGCCACTCTGGAAGAAAACTTCAAGAGTAGCCTTATAGAGTGGAGCCAAAGATTCCAGTATAAGACAGTATTCACTCAGCAGGAAAAGCGTGAGGACAAGACTCCGGTGTTCGTGTCTGAGGTAAGGATAGAAGGTGTGTTCTGTGGTCGTGGCGAGGGTTACTCAAAGAAGGAGAGTGACCAGGCTGCTGCAAAGGAGGCGTTGCGCCTTATCCGTAAGGACAAGACCCTTGCCACTCGCATCAAGGAGGCGCAGGAGGCTAAGCAGGAACAGGCAAAGCAACAGTCACTTCATGATGCTGCCGTTCGTTCCATCAAGGGTCGCCGTACCATCGTCTTTGACCTTGACGGCACACTTATGGACACTCTTCAGGACTTGGCTGAGAGTACCAACTATGCTCTTCGTGCGTGCGGAATGCCTGAGCGTACCATTGACGAGATTCGTCAGTTCGTCGGCAATGGCGTGCATCGCCTTATTGAGCGTGCCATCCCTGCTGGTACAGAGCCAGAGGCGATGGAACAATGCTTCGAGACATTCAAGTCTTACTATGTTGACCATTGTCGTGACAATACATGCCTTTACGAGGGCGTGGCTGAGATGCTTGCATCCCTCAAGGAGGGTGGCTACAAGCTGGCTATTGTCAGCAACAAGTTGCAGGCTGGCGTGACAGAGCTTTATGACACTTATTTCAAGGATTATATTGACGTGGCAATAGGCGAAAGCCCAGAGGTGCGCAGGAAGCCAGAGGCTGACATGGTGGTCAAGGCTCTTGAGTCACTTGGGGTGTCAAAGGACGATGCCGTGTATGTGGGCGACTCTGATGTTGACATCAAGACTGCTGCCAATGCCGAGCTTCCATGTATATCCGTCTTGTGGGGATTCCGCGACAAGAAGTTCCTTACGGAAAATGGTGCTACCTTATTTGCTGAGCAGCCAAAGGATGTACTTGACATGCTGACAGCCGGCTCTAACAAATAGCACATTCGTCATAGTAAATCGGGTTATCGGAAGTAGGCGGGAGTACGTCCGTCACGTACTGTCAGTACGTACGCCACGTACTCGCAGTACGATGGGCACGTACTCACAGTACGATGGGCTACGTACTGGGGATTATATCCGAATGTAGTGTTTACATGAGCCAGTATTCACTTTTTAAGTAGCGTTGAAAAAATACTCTTATTCCTTTTTAAATAAAGAGAAAAGATGTAATTTTGCAATCAAAACTATCTTTATGAATATAACAAGACTTATATATAACTTATACTTCAAGAGAAGAGGTAAGAGTATTGAAAAATACAATACTCACGCAGAGCAGATTCAGCGTAAGGTGCTCAGACGTCTTATTGAGAAATCGCAGGGAACACAGTGGGGTAGGGAACATTCTTATTCCTCAGTCGATTCATACGAGGACTTTGTCAAGAACGTGGGAGTGAACACCTACGAGGAACTGAAGGGCTATATCCAGCAGATGCGTGAGGGTAAGAAGGATATCCTCTGGCATGGCGTTGTGCGTTGGTATGCCAAGTCTTCTGGTACTACTAATGACAAGAGTAAGTTTATTCCTGTCAGCTACGAGGGTCTCAAGAAGATTCACTATGCAGGACCACGCGACTGCTTGTATTTCTACTTCAACATCAACCCTAAGAGTAAGCTCTTTACTGGTAAGAGCCTTATCCTTGGTGGAAGCCATGCTCCTAACCTCAACACACCTAACAGTCTTGTCGGCGACCTTAGTGCCATCCTTATTGAGAATGTGCCAAAGGCTGTCAACCTCACTCGTATTCCTAAGAAGGAAATAGCTCTTCTTTGCGACTTCGAGGAGAAGCGTGACAAGATTGCAAGGGCTGCCATACATGAAAACATCACCAACATCAGTGGTGTACCTTCATGGATGCTTAGCGTCCTCAACCGTGTCATGGAGATTACAGGCGAGAAGACTCTTGACAAGATATGGCCAAACCTTGAGGTGTTCTTCCACGGTGGAGTAGCATTTACTCCTTACCGTGAACAGTACAAGTCTATCATTACTCATTCAGGTATGCATTATATGGAGACATACAATGCAAGTGAAGGTTTCTTCGGTATCCAGAACGACCTTAACGACCCAGCCATGATGCTGATGATAGACTATCAGGTGTTCTATGAGTTCTGTCCTATGGACAATCTTGACGATAATGGCTATCCTGTGGATGCTTCCAAGATTGTACCATTGTGGAAGGTTGAGCCGGGTGTGAACTATGCCATGCTTATCTCCACTTCTTGTGGTCTCTGGCGTTATCTCATCGGCGATACTGTCAAGTTCACTCAGAAGAACCCATACAAGTTTGTCATAACTGGACGCACAAAGCACTTCATCAATGCCTTTGGCGAAGAGCTTATCGTGGATAATGCCGAGAAGGGACTCCAGCAGGCATGTATTGCTACGGGTGCTCTTGTAAAGGATTACACGGCAGCTCCTATCTTCATGGATGCAAATGCCAAGTGTCGTCACCAGTGGATGATTGAGTTTGCCAAGATGCCAGCAAATGTTGATGAGTTCGGACTTATCCTTGACCGCTCTCTTCAGGCAATCAACTCAGACTATGAGGCAAAGCGCCACAAGGACATCACCCTCCAGCCTCTTGAGATTGTCGTTGCCCGTCAGGGTCTCTTTGACGAGTGGCTCAAAGGCAAGGGTAAGCTTGGTGGTCAGCACAAGATTCCTCGCCTCTCCAATAACCGCAAGTACATCGAAGAGCTCCTTGAGCTTAATGCCCAGCAGGCATAGAGCCATCCAGCACCCAGCCGTCTTAGGCAGCAGGTTTCTCAGAGCCGTCCTTGTCTGCGCTATCAGAGCCGTCCTTGGCTCTGCCTGTGCATCTTAGGTTAGCTATCGTAGCCGTCTTTGGCTCTGCTCTTGTGAGTTCAGTTTTCGTTTTCTCTTTTAGTTAAAGATGAAGCATTTCTATACAGTATTATTATCATTCATCCTGCTCGTGGCAGGAACGCATCTCTTGCTTGTGTCATGTGCACGTATGGGAACGCCGGACGGAGGCCTCTATGACGAGACGCCTCCTGTGCTTGTGCGTACCTCTCCAGCCAATGGAAAGGTAAAGACCTCGCCTAAGAAGATTGTCCTCGAGTTTGATGAGATAGTCAAGCTCGACAATGCACAGGCAGTCGTTGTCTCTCCTCCTCAGTTGGAGGCACCGGAAATAGAGGCTTATGGCCGTAAGGTTACTGTTACGCTTCTTGATACCATCAAGCCAAACATGACTTATACCATCGACTTCGGTAATTCCATTGCTGACAATAACGAGGGCAATCCTTTTGGTGACTTCGCCTTCACCTTCTCTACTGGTGAGAAGATAGACACCTTCCAAGTGTCAGGCTATGTCCTCGATGCTTCCAACCTTGAGCCTATCAAGGATATCCTCGTTGGTCTCTATCGTGTCGATTCCCTTGAAGCCGTTGGTGGCGTAGGCTCTAATGATGCCGCTGCCCCTTCCGATGGCTCTCCCGCTGCCTCTTCCGATGCCGTGAACGGCATCGACTCCGTCTTCTATAATAAACCATTCGAGCGCATCTCCCATACTGACAGCCGCGGTCATTTCGTCATCAAGGGACTTGACCCAGACGCTTCGTATAGGGTCTTTGCCTTGAAGGACCAAGACCAGGACTATAGGTTCTCACAGGCGAGCGAGATGATTGCCTTCACGGATAGGACTGTCAAGTCTTATTGCAAGCCAGACTTGCGCCAAGACACCATCTGGCATGACTCCATTCACTATGAGGATATCAAGTATATACCATATACTCACTTCTATCCGGATGACATCGCTCTCCTTGCCTTCAATGAGGATAAGCCTGTAAGGCATAAGCTGAAGGAAGAACGTCTTGCCTTGAATTACTTCACACTTTACTTCACGGCACGTGACGACAGTCTCCCACGCATCAAGGGTATGAACTTCGACGAGAAGGATGCCTTTGTCATTGATGCCAACGAAACGAAAGACACTATCACATATTGGATAAGGGATTCTTTGGTTTATAACCTCGACACCCTCTCTATGGCTCTCCAGTTCTATGATACTGACTCCACGGGTGCTCTTGTCCTCTATAATGATACCATAAACCTCACTTCCAAGGTCTCTTATGCAAGGACACAAAAGCTGAAAGCCGAGAAACAAGCTGCTTGGGAAAAGGAATACCTGAAGGAGCATAAGGCAGAAGCCAAGGCTAAGAAGAAGGAGGGTGGTGAACTTGAGATACCACCTATGCCAGAGGAGTTTATGGAGCCAACGGTTAGTTCAACCACTAACCTCGACCCAGAGAACAACAAGGTCGTACATATCACCTTGCCCGAACCGCTGGATTCCGTTCATGCGTCCATGTTCCACTTGGGTGTTAAGGTAGATAGTCTCACGGTGCCTGTACCTTTCACGTTTGAACAGGATGCCCAACAGTTGCGTACTTATCACATCAAGGCAGACTGGAAGTGTGATTCCGCGTATGTCCTTTCTGCCGATACGGGTGCATTCGTAAGTATCTACGGTAATCGTATCGAGGCATTCAAGCGTACCATCAAGATTCGCAATATTGAGTCTTTCGGACTTCTCAATGTCAATGTCAGTGGAGCGGATGCAAGTGCAATCGTTGAGTTGCTTTCTGCCCAGGACAAGCCAGTGCGCCAGCAGAAGGTGGAGCAGGGTAGGGCTAAGTTCACATATCTGTCTCCTGCCGTCTATTATCTCCGTATGTTCTACGACCGCAATGGTAATGGCAAGTGGGACACAGGTGACTACTCTACAGGTACACAACCTGAGGAAGTATATTACTTGAATAAGTCTATCAATGTTAAGGCAAACTGGGATTATGACGAGAACTGGTCTCCTACGTCACTTTCTATCTTTGAGCAGAAGCCTGCTAAGATAACCAAGCAGAAGCCTGACAAGGAGAAGGTCAAGAGAGGTCGCAATGCCGAGAAGCTTGCCGAGATGGAAAGGAGAAAAAAGAAAAAGTAATAGCCTATGAGAAGTATTCTGACTGTCATCATGCTGTTCGCTGCATCTATGCTTTATGCACAGTGTCCAGCAGAGAACAAGGCTTTCAAGCCGGGTGAGAAACTGACGTACGACCTTTACTTCAACTGGAGCTTTATCTGGGTGAAGGCTGGTACTGCATATTACACTACCAAGAGTGCTAAGTTCCAAGGAAAGGATTGTCTCCGTACAGACCTAATCTCCTTGAGCAATAAGCGTTGTAGTGCAATCTTCCCTATGAAGGATACCATTATGTCATATCTTACTCCAGACCTTGTACCTCTCTATTTCCGCAAGGGAGCAAATGAGGGAGGCAACTATACCGTGGATGAAGTATGGTATAGCTATCCTAACAATAAGGTTAAGCTTCGTCAGAAATACCGCAACAAGAGGGGTAAGGTATATGATACTTCCACCGAGTTAAAGGAGTGCGTGTATGACATGGCAAGTATGCTTGCCCTTGCTCGTTCCTTCGACGAAAAGGTTTATTGTAGGAAAGCAGGTCAGCGTTTCACTTTCCCTCTTGCCACAGGCGATGAAGTCAAGGAAGAGATACTTGAGTACAACGGTCGCAAGCGTTGGAAGGCTAATGATGGCGTTACATACAACTGTCTTCTCTTCACTCTTATTGATGACGAGGACGAGAAGAAAGAGCGTAAGCTCCTTTCCTTCTATATCACGGATGATGCCAACCATCTCCCTATCCGTATAGACTTCTTCCTCAAGTTTGGTTCTGCCAAGGCATTCCTCACCAAGAGTGAGAACCTTCGCAATCCTCAGACTTCCATCTATAAGAAGTAACACATTTCTAAAGGATATTGTTAGGTGTGCCTTACGTTCCCCTTAGGTTTCCCTTACAATCCCCTTACAATGCTAAGGGACACCTAAGGCACACCTAAGGGGAAGGTAAGGGAAATATAATTTTTTCTCCCCACGTTTTACCATTTTGACTGCATCAGTCAAACAAGGCAGAGTCATCTATTTCCAGTACGATACTATCGCCCTGTGCTTCTTCTACGTCGTTTTTCTGTTGCTGATGGTCGAATGCGTAGTACATGAATCCGAAGCATGTACCTATTACCACAAGTCCCAAGAACATTGTTCCGAGCATCATGGTGCGGTTTAGTCTTGTTGCTCTGTTATTAACTGCCATAGTATTTGTATTTTTTGAATGAGGAATTAGGAATGAGGAACTACGCGAAGCGATCTCACTGACTGAAGGGAAGTAATTAGGAATGGATAGTGGTTAGTAATAGTGATTTCACTAAACAGTTCCTATTTGTTTCTCTGCGATAAATTAGACCGTTTCGCTTAGTTCCAAATTTTCCATTTTTTCACTATCCATTCCTAATTCCTAATTATTTAAAGTTTCCACTGCCTTCTCCAAGTCCTCATCGTCCTTGAGTGACTCTTCCACACATCCAGCTTGGTAATAATAACGCTTGATAATCTCCTGCGCCATTACCTTCTTTATGTTCTTCTTGTGGAAGTCGAGGTCACGGTCAAGGTTATGCTGTAACTTTGCTTCAAGAGCCTCAAACTCTGGCTTTGCATCGTCATAGTAACCTTCAAACTTAGCTACCTTCTTCAGCTCCTCCAAGCGTTTCTCACTCATACGGTCATACTTGAAGTCGCTCGCTTTAAGCATGGTCTTGAACTCTTCAAAGTCCTCCTCAGTGATGGAGAAGTCTGAAACAGCAGGAATGGTCTCATGCTTCTGTGCATACTTAGTACCCCAGTCTATGAGTACATCATCATTCGTGATGTAGAATATAAGGTTTGGTAATGTGTCATGCTTAATCTCAATGTCTGGCATGATACCGCCACCGTCCTTCACTACGCGTCCCTTGCTTGTGTGGAAGATATGCTTGAGGCTGTCCTCTGTAGTGTCCTTGCCTCCCTCACGTCTCTTCTTGTAGTCGATAGCTTGGATGCAACGTCCAGAAGGGATGTAGTATTTTGAAGTAGTAAGCTTGATGCTTGTGTTATAAGGTAAGTCACGTGGACTCTGTACAAGTCCCTTGCCGAAAGTCTTACTACCGATGATGGTTGCACGGTCAAGGTCCTGGAGTGAACCAGAGACAATCTCTGCTGCAGAAGCAGTATTGCCATTCACGAGTACGGCAAGAGGAATGTCAAGGTCGAGAGGCTCATACTTTGTGGAGTATGTACTGTTGGCATTCTTCACCTTACCCTTTGTCTCTACTATCTTGAGACCCTTTGGTACGAAGAGGTTGACAATATCCACAGCCTCGGAGAGCAAACCACCACCATTGTTACGGAGGTCAAGGACAATACCTTTTGCTCCCTTCTCCTTCAGGTTGATTACTGCCTTGCGCACTTCCTTGCTACAGTTCTCCGTGAACTGAGTAAGGTTGATATATCCCATGTCCTTGTAGATACCAGAATACACGAGTGCAGGCAGTTTGATGTTCTGGCGTGTAATACTGAACTCTCTTGTCTTCTTCTCGCCCGGACGCTTAACCTGAAGCACGAATGTAGTGCCTGGCTCGCCACGGAGCATGTCACTCACGTCGCTTGTCTTCATATCCTTTGTTATGACCTTGCCATCCACCTTTGTGATGACGTCACCAACCTTCAGTCCTACCACGGATGCTGGCATTCCCTCGTAAGGCTCACCAATGATGATGGTTGAGTCCTTGCGTAGGCGTATTATTGCACCTATACCTCCGTACTTACCAGTAGTCATAATCTTGAGGTCGCGCATATCCTCCTCTGCATAGAACTCCGTATATGGGTCGAGGTTACTGAGCATGGCGTCTATGCCAATGCCTATCACCTTCTTTGCATCGAGAGTATCCACGTATAGCATATCCAACTCTCGGTAGAGTGCATTGAATATGTCGATGTTCTTTGCTACTTCAAAATTATGTTCCTTCTGTGCCATTGCTGTGCTTGACAGAGCAAGGCAAACTGCTGTTATTATGTTTTTGTAGTTTATCATCTTATTTCCATGTCAAATTTCAATTTTATTAGCCTCCTTTTTCCGAATGGCCGCCCCGTTACTTCCCTGCGGTCAGTGAGATCGCTTCGCTAAGTTGAGGGGTCGGGGGGCTTTTCCCTCGCCAAAGTTACGAATATCTATTCAAATTCTTCACTCTTCATTCTTCATTCTTCATTTTTTAGCGTATTTTTGCACAACTATGGATAAAGAGTTTGAAAAAATAATAAGACGATATAACCAATACCTGCGTTTGGAGAAATCATTTTCGCCAAACACGGTGGCTGCGTACAATAGTGACTTGGAGAAGTTCATCAGTTTCATAGATGATGAGGGCATAGGTTTCAAGGATGTTCAGCTGAAGGATGTCCACCAGTTTTCATCTCTGATGATAGATATGCAGATTGGTGCTACCTCTCTCTCACGCATACTTAGTGGTGTGCGTAGCTTCTATCGTTTCCTGCTCTTGGAGGATGTCATAGATGTTGACCCTACTGAGTTGTTGGAGTACCCAAAGAAGGCACGTAAGCTCCCAGATGTGCTAAGTGTCGAGGAGGTGGATGCCATAGAGTCTGTGATAGACCTCAGTCAGGCAGAGTCACAGAGAAACAAGGCTATCATAGAGGTGCTTTTCAGTTGTGGTCTTCGTGTCAGCGAACTATGTAACCTCAAGCTTAGTGACCTTTACCTTGATGAAGGATTCATAAAGGTGATGGGAAAGGGTAGTAAGCAGCGACTTGTACCTATATCTTCCAAGGCAATAAAGGAACTGAACCTTTACTTTGAGGATAGGAAACACGTGGATATAAAGCCCGGCTTTGAGGATTATGTCTTTGTGAGTAAGTTCCGCAAGAAGAACCTGTCTCGCATTATGGTCTTTCACATGATTAAGGAACTTGTTGAGCGTGCAGGCATACAGAAGACTGTGTCACCTCACACCTTCCGCCATAGCTTTGCCACCTGTCTCCTTGAGGGTGGTGCAAACCTACGTGCCATACAGGCTATGCTCGGTCATGAGTCCATAGCCACCACGGAGATATACATGCACATTGATATGTCACGTATCAGGGAGGAGATACTAAAACACCATCCAAGGAATCAGGGGACCCACCCCAGCCCTCCCTATAGGGAGGGTGACTAATGCACACTCTCGCTTTAGGGGAAGCCGCCTTTGGCTCTCTCATATTAACATAAGCGTCCTTTCACCGTACACGGCGAAAGGACGCTTAGTTTTGTTTTTAAAGGTCAGTACCCGGAGGCCGCCCCGTTACTTCCCTGCGGTCAGTGAGATCGCTTCGCTAAGTTGAGGGGTCGGGGGGCTGTCCTTATGGATGTACCAATGTTCCTATTTCTTCTCCTTCAATCACCTTCTTGAGGTTACCCACGATATCCATGTTGAACACATAGATAGGGAGGTTGTTCTCCTTGCACATGGCAGTAGCTGTGATGTCCATGACGCGGAGGTTACGCTGAAGCACCTCGTCGTATGTGATATCTGTGAACTTAGTGGCACTCGGGTCCTTCTCTGGGTCGGCTGTATATACACCGTCCACACGTGTACCCTTGAGCATAACGTCTGCCTCTATCTCTATGCCACGGAGACTTGAACCTGTGTCTGTAGTGAAGTATGGGTTACCAGTACCTGCACTCATGATGACAACCTCGCCTGCCTCCATTGCATCTATAGCCTTCCACTTGCTGTAGAACTCACCGATAGGCTCCATGCGGATAGCTGTGAGCACACGGCTCTTGCAACCTATTGCACCGAGGGCACTGCTTACTGCGAGTGAGTTGATGACCGTGGCACACATACCCATCTGGTCACCCTTAACGCGGTCGAAGCCCTTACCTGCTCCCTGAATACCACGGAAGATGTTACCACCTCCGATGACGATACCAATCTGGACACCCATGTCGTGAATCTCCTTTATCTGACGTGCATAGTCATTGAGACGCTGAGTGTCTATTCCCTGTTTTGCATCACCTGCCAAGCTCTCACCTGAGAGCTTGAGCAATATACGCTTGAATCGAGCCATATCTGTCGAATTAAAAATTATAAATTCAAAATTATAAATTATTCAAGTTTAGTTTGTAGTTAAAATGTAGTTATATAGGAAGTTAAAAAGACGTTTGATTGTTCGCTGTTTTTAGAAGAACGAAAATTTAGAAAATTAAAGAAAATTTCTTATTACATTCTTCGTAAAAAAATGATAACGAAAACAAGAGAAAATGAGAAGAAACAAATTTTCTTTAATTTTCTAAATTTTCGTTTATCCAAAACGGACATTCGTCTTTTTTACTCCACTTTAACTACTCTTTAACTCCTTTTTAACTTCTTGCAAGTAAAGCGTCAGCTGAACTTGCGAAACTTGAAAAAATTACCCCCCCTGTTGGTGAGTTATGGGTAGTTGTTAATAATAATGCAAATATAGCATTATTATTTGATACAACCAAGGACGGCTGTAAAAAAAGGAGTGAGGGGGCTGTGATGAGTGTGAATGAGGGGCTTTAGCGGATGGCTGACGCTCTGCGAACGGTGGCTGTGCTTCAAAATGTGAGAGGATTGCATTAGTCACCCTCCCTGTAGGGAGGGCAGGGGTGGGTCTTAGGGTTATGGCTGTAAAAAAAGGGGCGGTGCAATAGCACCGCCCCTTAACATTATATTAAGACGAAATTTTATTCCCAAAGATTGCCCCATTCGTCTGTGTTGTCGTCACGACGACGTGTGAGAGCATCTTCTCCGTCGGCATATCCTTCTCCGATAGAGAGGCAGATAGCCATTTGTTTTCCCTTGAACTCTGAAATCGTTGTTTCAGGCATAATATAACGTTTCTTCATTTTCATCACCTATTTTTATTTTAGAGTTCAACTTTACTTAATAAATTTCTTCTTTGTCGTACCGTCAGTCATCTTAATGATGTTGATACCTGGCTTGAATGTCTTCTGTGGAGTTCCATCCAAAGAGTAGATACCCAAGATTTCGATTTCCTGATTCTGATTTTCGCTGTTCTCTATGCTTGTTGCAGCTTCGAGAGCGTCATCAAGATCGAAGATAATCTTTCTTCTGATGCGTGCACCGTTACTCTTCTTGTATGTAGGATCCACGAGATAACAACGGTTTGCAGGAATCTGTGGGCTTCCAGCTTCTTCAGTGTTAACCTCATAGAAGCAAGCCTGCAACTCATCCTTGTGGAACTGGAGTACGTACCAGCCATCCTGAGCTTTAATCTTGCTCATCATAGTTGGGTTATCAACTAATGGAGTTCCTTCGTGACCCTCAAGATAAACGCTGTCTGACTTAACGTTCTCACGATACCATCTTACACCGCCTTGACGTTCCTCAGCCTTGCTACCAGATGCGATACCATCGTAACCTTCAGGCTTAGAAGTATAGATTGCAACAGGAGTGTGAGCTGGAATTACACGGGTAAATGCCATGTTACCCTCTTTTCTTGTTATAGAACCTAACTTCTCGTAAACAACGTCCTTGTACTTAGTATTGATATGGAGAGATGTGTAAACACCTTCGAATCCTGTTTCTGGATCTTTATAAGGGTGTGAAGTCTCATCCTTACCTGTTACTACGTATGCAGCAACTCCTTCAGGAATCTTAGCATCGAATGGAGCGATGAATGTACCCCAGTGAGCGTTAGGAGCGATATACATTCTTGCGTTAGGCCAACGATACAACTTGATGTTAGAGATAACCATTGTCCAGTAAACACTTGGATCAGTGTTCTTGACTACCAACTCATACATCTCAAGCTTGTCGAAGTTCTCGAGATAGTTGTTGTAGTTAGTGTTCGCAGTCTTCTGTGTATCGAAGATGATCTGGAATACCTCTGGAATCTTCGTTGTATCAGATACGCACGTTGTTGGTGTATAATCGTAAGTCTTAACCACGTGTTTAGTCCTTGCGTTTCTTATCTCGAATGTGATAGTACCTGGATGGCCCTCGCTGAGATAACCAATCTGTGCGCTGAATGTGTAAGCCTGTCCTGGGTCGAGTGGCATTTCGTAACCTAATTCTGAACCATAGCTGTAAACAGAGTTAGAAGAACAGAAGTAGTTTGGCTTGTCAAATATGAAGCGTGCAGCTGTACTGTACGTATTCTCGTTGCCATCGAAGTCCAAAGAACCAGCGTTAGTGAACTTAGTCCATATCTGCTCTGCTGTTGTAGAAGTAGCTCCAATACCTCCGGTGAGTGGATGCTCTACAGAAGGATCGTCAATGCTCCATCCGTACAACTGAGCGAATCCGTTGTTCTTTACCAATGCGAAGTTAGCATTGTGAACACAGTTGATGTCCTCGTTCTGAGTAATCCACTTGCTCTCGTCCTTCAAGATGTTTATAAGACTATCCACGATGAAATAAGAACTGTTGTTGTAACCGTCAGTCTTTCCACTCTTTTCTGTCAAATACTTCTTGGCGAAGTTGTGAGCAGTAATCAAGTCGCGGTTCATATAAGTAGAGTATTCACTTACGTTGAATCCGATTGACTTCTTTTCGTCACGCTTGATGAGCTTCCAGAGTTCTGCGATTTGCTCGTCTGTTGCTGGGTCATCCTCCTCGTAATCCTTAAGCTGACGACCACGAACGAACTGACAGAACTTCCAGTTGAACCAGTTCACGTTAGCGTCTTCAATAGTGAAGTAAACGTGAGCTTCACCATTTTCACGTGTGCGGACGACGATAGAGTCAATCTCGAATTCCTGAGATACTACGTTGAAAGCGTCGTCTCTGTGAATCTCACCGTCACACAAGTTGATTGTGTCTGTTGAGGATACAGGAATTCCGTTGTTGTGCCATGTACGGTCAGTAGTGACGTGCATTCTGACACCCTGGAACTCGTCTGGAGCAATGCTGTTGTTCTCGTTCAAAACACGTGTGAGCACCTTAACAGAGTAGAGGTAACCCTTTTCAAGGTCAATAGCCTTTGCGTGGATAGTAGCATCCTCAAGTGGACCTTCGTTTGAATTTCTCCAGTACTCCATGTATGGAGTTGTCATCTGTGAGTTCTCAGCAGTTGGATTAGTCTTGCTTACATGCTCAGACCAGTTGTTTACCTTGAAGTTTCCATCTGACCACACATAGTTGTCATAATAGTACTTCTTGTATGTCCATGCATCGAACATGTACTTAAGAACTGGGTAGTCCGTGTAAACTTCAGGATCTGATGCGTTAGAGTAAGTGAAGTTCTCAAATCCATTCTGGAAGATTGCGTAAAGCATCTTTTTGATATCGTTATTATCGTAAGAACCATTGTCCAAACCTTCTTTAAGTGTAGCCAATGTGGCATCACATTTTGCCTTCATGTCTGCTGTGTAAACATTGCTCTTAGCCATGTATGCTTTACATGAATCATAGTAATGCAGAGCTGTAGCATAATACTCTGCTGACTCCTTGGCTGCCTTGATTGCCTCGATAGCTGCTGTTACTACGTTTGGCTGTGGGTTCATCTTGAACTTCAAGATTGCAAGTGCCTGATTTGCCTTTACAGTATTGTTCATTGGAACATCATCAGGAACTGCCTCTGATGAGATATCAATCTTCTCAGATATGTATTCAAGACGGAAGTTATCAATTCTGAACTCTTCGTTAGCCTTGAGCGTACCATTGACACCAATAGTGATAGAAGACTCATTTGTCTGAACAATGATAAGCTGCTCAACTTCCTTGGCATCGTCTGGACTTGCGCTTGAAGCAACGTATGAGTTAAGGTTGTTACCGAATACAGTCATTGTCTTTGAATTTGTGTAAACGGTAGCCCTCATCTTGTAGAGACCTGATGGTACAGAGTCAATACGCTGCTGGTAGTTCACCGCAATAGGTGTGCTGGCAGTATTGTTTCTGTATGCGTAACGTGTACCTGATACTTTGCTCCAAGGTCTAACAGTTCCATCACCACTTACCTTTGCATTTTCGAGTGGCTTGCAGCTTATATCAGTTCTTGTACCCCAGTGTGCTCCCTTGTTCTCGAAGCTTGGGTTGTAGATAGCACCTGTCCAGTCAGTATGCTCTGAAGTCTGGTACTTAGTGGCGATGCGGAGAACGTCCTCAAGTACGTCAGCCTCATGCTTACCATCTGTGATGTCACCATTATCGTAAGCTGTGATAACGTCCTTAGCAAGCTGATTAAATTTCAACAGTCCAGCCTCGTCAAGAGCATTTGCCTTGATGAAGAACTCGTTGAGACCCTTGTAGATTTCAATTGAGCTCAAAGTATGGTTGACATACTCCTTAAGCATGCTGTTAAGCTCTGTGAGGTAGTTTGCATCAGATGCAGCTGTCTGCTTAATTGCCTCGTCGTAAACATTTTTGAGGAGAGCAAGTGAATCCTTGTTCATATCCTGCTTAGTATATGGCTCAGCCCATTCGCAAGTACTCTTCAACTGATTGAGCAAGTCCTCATTGTCAATAGGACCGAGGTACTCGAGCTGGAAGGCGTCAACCTTGTACCAGCAACCTTTCTCGGTTGGGTAGTCAGGGAATTCCATACCAGTACCACCGATAGCACCGATAGTCAACTCACGGTTTGTTACCTTGACTTCAACCTCAGCCTTTGTTGCATGACGCTTTGCATCGTCATAGTTGTATTTTGAATTGTTAGTAGGAGCACTGTGCTCGTCGTTACCAAATACGAATACGTAGTTAGTGTTGTAAGAAGCAACGTAAGCAGATACACGGTACTTACCGTTAGGAATGTCATGGATTGTCTGCTTGATGATACCTCCGACCTCACCGTCTGACCATGTGTTAAATACATAGTTGTAAAGTGGAGCCTCACCTTCTTTACAGTTATCAACCCATGTCTCGTAAGTAGCATTACCGTATGCACTCTTTACACCTACGTCGGTACCGCCGTCCCATGTCCAGCCTTTACCTACTCCGTCCTCGAAGCCTGGGTTGTCAATAAGACTTGTGAAGTCACCTGACTGCTGGCTTATGAGAAATTCGTGGTAAATCTGCTTTGGAGCGCCATCGTCCTCAGCTGTGAGTGTACGGTCTTCGTATTTCTTGTTAATCTTGGCGATTGCGTCCTCGAAGTGATCGTGAGCTACCTTCTCAAAGCCCTTGCCATTGTCGTACTCAGCCTCCATTGCCACGTATGTGTCAATCTGCTCTGTAATATCCTCGAAGAGGTTCATTGATTCCTGAGCCTTAGACTCAGCCTCCTTGAGAGCCTTACCATTGGCAATACTGTGGTTCTCCTTGAATGCGTTGATAGCATCGATAAGCTCTGTCTCAACGTCCTTGTTCATTATCTGACCGATGTACTTGTCTCTTGCTGCATCTGTCAGCTTGGTAACCTGCTCGTCAGAGTATGTCTCACCCTGATAAACAAGCTTAATCATCTTGAATGCAAGCCATGAGAAGTTAGGGTGGTCAAGCTCGAACCAGAAGTCAATATTACCATTTTCCTCTACGAAGAAGTCAATCTCGTCAGACTCCCAGAATACACCTTTATCTGTGAGTTTGTAGTTTGTTGTACTTTCAATGTTGTTTGCAACGAACTTGTAGCCCTTTGGTCTGTAAGCACCAGTTTCGCACTGTGCAAGACGTGCAATGATGCTGATAGTGTAACGTCCAGGTCTGTAACCAGTCTCACCTTTGTGGTAAATCTTGAGGTGGTGATTGCCAAGATAGTTTTCATCGGCAGAACTCCAGAACTCTGTGAATGGGTTTGTCATTGGTGTACCACCATCTTGACCCAATTCAGCCTCTGTTGACCATGTGTTGACGTGGAAATAGCTGTTAAGACTTACGATTTCTGTCTTGTCGTAGTCGTAAATCTCCCAGTCCTTGACAACTGCCTCGGCACGGTTACCCCAGCCGAACTGACCTGTCTTGTAGCCACTGTTACATTGCCAGTCAGCAACAGCCTCAGTCATCTCCTTACCAGGAGTGTCCTGCTGCTTGATAGCTGCGATGTAGTTGCTCTGTACGCTCTGAAGCTCAGTAGTACCGTCGGTGATTTCACCGTTAGACCACTTGTTCTGAATGTCCTTTACGAACTCTGTGAATGCAGTCTTACCAGCATTGTCGAGGGAGTTACCCTTCTCGATGATAGTGCTGATGTTGCTATAGATAGTAACGGATGCCTGTGCAGCCTTGTTCTTTGCCTTGAGGTCGGCAATGGCAGCCTTGAGTCCAGCCTCGTCGTCGTGACTAACTGTCTGTCCTGTCTTTCTTGAGTTACGGAGGTCAAGCTCAACGTCGGCGTTCATCTTCATCTTGAGGAGTGCGTCTGCATTACCAAGCTGTGTTTGAAGCTCTGTAATGTACTCGTCAAGATTCTTCTTACCATTATATATAAGGTGTACGTTGTCCACCTTGTACCATACGTGGTCATCGCCAAACAATGTAGCACCCTCGCCAGCTGAAGCCCATGCGTAGATTTCTACGTTTGATATCTCATCAACGCTGAAGTTGAGAACCATGTCAACACCTGTCTGCTGAACCTGTGATGGGTTTGACACCATGTCTTCCTCGCCAGCATTGAGGTGGAGCCAGTTGTATGATTCGTCGTTGTTACGTGTAGAAGCCATCAAGGCTGTGAGTGTGTATGTACCAGGTGCAAGACCCTTGAGTGTCTGGTGGATTGGAGTACCGCCTCCGTTAATCCATGTGTTGAAGACATAGTGACCGTCAGAACCTGACATCTTGTATGTGCCGTTGGTGTTGTCCTTTGCACCTGTATCACCACCGCCATCTCCGAGAGTCCAACCTGAATAGTCTCCTGTCTCGAAGCTTGGGTTAGTGATCATAAGCTCTGTAATCTCACCTACGCCATTGTCAACAATCTTGGCAGCGTTGAG
>JAFZVY010000119.1 GCA_017617575.1 Bacteroidaceae bacterium
CTCAGGTCTCAACGCTGCCAAGATTGTTGACAATGGCGTAGGTGAGATTACAGAGCTTATGATCACTAACCCAAGCTTCGAGACAGGAGACTATTCAGGTTGGACTGTCGGAGATGACGGTGGTGATACAGGTGTAAAGAGTGCATACGGTAATGCTACTTACGAGATGTCTGGTTCAGACGGTAACTACCTTTTCAACACATGGATTAACGGAGGCGGTACTCCAATCCACCAGACACTCAAGGGTCTTGCACCTGGTACGTACACACTCACAGCCTTGATGGCTTCTACACGTAACAGCGACAACTCATACAACTGGCTCCACCTCAATGCTGGCGAGGAAGACATGGTGTCAACCCCATCACAACTTCAGCATACAGGTGTTGACATGGTTCTCAACTTCAGCGTTGATGAGATATCAAACGTAGAAATCTACGCATGGGCTTCAGCTGGCGAGGATGCTACATTGTTTGGTGATGACCACGTATGGTACAAGATGGACAACGTACACCTCATATACAATGGTAAGAAGAATCTTGACGAGTACATTACAGAGCTTCATACACAGCTTGGTAATGCAGACGCACTCCTCAAGATGAAGATGAACGCTGATGTTGAACTTGACCTCCGTAACTCAAGAAAGACAGGACAGACAGTTAGTTACGACGACGAGGCTGGACTCAAGGCAGCCATTGCCGACCTCAAGGCAAAGAACAAGGCTGCACAGGCATCCGTTACTATCTATAGCAACATCAACACCATCATCGAGAAGGGTAACTCCCTCGACAATGCTGGTAAGGCAGTATTTGCAGAGCTATCAAAGGACATCCAAGCCAAGTGGTCTAACGGTGAAATCACCGACGGTACTACTGAGATTCAGAACGTACAGAACAACTACATTACTGCAATCAAGCAGCAGGACACTCCTGGTACAGTAATGACTGAGGCTGTTGAAAACTGGGAATGCAATAGTGGCTACAAGACAGGTCAGTTCAACTGGAGCCATCGTGCAGAAGCTATTGTAAATGGATGGAATGTCTTGGATGCAGACAAGAACTACGATATAGTAAGTCTTAACGACTACTTCCACGTCAACACTTGGTCAACAGATACTGAGATGGGTGAAGATGGTGGTACACCAATGACTAACCCATTCATAGAGTTCTGGAGTAGTGAAGCCGAGAACTATCTTGGCAATCATCACCTTGTCATCAAGCATGTCACAGAGAGTGGCTTCAGACCAGGAAACTACACAATCCACTTCATAACACGTCTTGCACAGTGCGAGACTGGTGCTTACAGACCAAAGGGCTACAAGTTTGTTGCAAACGTAGTTGAGGGTACATCACATTACGTGGTTACAAGTGATAACTGTATCTGGATATCTGACGAAGTAAACTTCACCGTAAACGAAGATGGCAACATCGACTTCCAGTTTGAGATTGACCATAGTAATTTCTCTTGGCTTGCATTCAAGATGGTCAAGCTTGTTTACCAAGGAGAATTCTATTCTGACAAGCAGGCTGACGATATTATTGCCGATATAAATAACAAGTATATCGGTAAGGTAATGAACAAGTACGTTGAGACAGAACTTACGAATGCCCTCAACGCATTCAAGGACAGTCATAGTGTAGCAAACACTAACGCTCTTAATGTCGCTTTACAAAACGCAAAGATATCAATCTTGCAATACGAGGAAACAGCAAATCAGATTGAGAAATACGTAGCATTGGAAGCTCAGTACAACAATGGCAACGGCTTTTACGCTTTAGGTCACAAGTACTTCACAGAAGAAATCCAAAAGATTAAGAATAAGTACAACGAGCGTACACTCGCTATAGAAGATGACTGTTCTCCTAAGAAGGCTTACCACGACGGTATCATAAATCAGCAGTCAGGTGACTTCACAAGCCTTATCGTAAACCCAGGATTTGAGACTGGCACTACAGAAGGCTGGACATACGACGATGGTAGTGACGTAGGTGTAAAGCCTGCATTCAACAATCCTGTTTACGAGACACATGTTGAAAATGCCACTGATGGTGAGGCTCCACTTTACAACTATGTATTTAACACATGGTCAACCGGTGAGGTCGGAGGTATGATTAAGCAGACCATCAAGGACATCCCTAACGGTAAGTACCGCATATCTGCTTACGTTGCTTCATACAACTCTAACTATGTATTCCTCATTGGAAACGACGAGCACAGTGAGCCTTTCAACAATCCAAACTATAGCTATGACGAGGCAAAGCGTTTCGCTGTAAAGGCAAGCATGGAAGTTAAGGTTACAGACAACCAGTTGACACTCGGTGCCATTGGTGGCGTAGGAAATGAATTCCCTGACTACCCTTCTGAGTTGGGTTGCTGGTACAAGGTCGATGCTTTCACACTTGAATACACTGGTCCTATCGGAAATGAGGATTTGTATAACCAGTTGATGAATACTTGCGACTATGCGTCACTGTTAATCAGCAAGCCTATGAACAAGGATTCACTTACACATCTCAAGACAGCATACGAACTTGCACTTACCACAAGCAATAACACAAACAGCGAATTGCTGACTAGCCTCAACAATGTGGTTAAGACATACGCTAAGCAGGCTCAAAACTCTATCAAGACATACGAGGAAATCAAAGCTTACCTTGAGAAGGCAAAGACACTCGACTACGCTGGTAAGACTGCCTTTGACGAGCTTTCAAAGGACATTATATCTGCCTACAACGAAGGTAGAATCACAGACGGAATTGAAGAGAAAGCCATCCTTGCAGACAACATTCGTATTGCAACAAAGGCACAGGTTACCGACCATAGCGACTGGACAAATGCAATCTACAATCCAGGATTTGAGGACAAGGGTGCACACTGGAGTACAATAACTGATGGCAACTACAAGCCTCTCAATATTGCAAAAGTAAGTGGCGAAGGTAGTACTATACCTTGGAGTCATGCAACAGGAAATCGTTATGCATACAGACAGAATACGTCTTCATCACCAATGAGCATTCACTATAGTCAGCGTATTGACTCTGTACAAGCTGGTATCTATATGGCTAAGGCTACCGTTTACACGAATTCTAAGACGATGTCTTTATTCTGCAACAACATGATGTCAGCCATATCTCCATGCCCAAGCACGGACGATGCAATAGAAGTAATGCTAATTTGCGTTGTTCAACCAAACGAAAATAAGATTTCTATTGGCATTACAGGTACTCTCAACTCTGGTGAGGAGTTTAGGATAGACAATATCCGACTTGAATTCGTTACAAAAGAAATAGACATCGCACCTATTGCTCTCTCTAATGATGCAAAGATGAACAAGGATATCAGGGAAAGGCAGAATGCAGCTATTTTGAAGTTCAAGATGAATCCACAGCCTGCTGTCATTACAGAGGCAATCAATGCCATAAGCGAAGCTAAAATATCAGCTTATTACTATCAGATGGTAAAGAATCATATTGATTCTATTTGTAGTAGCATTAAGTCAAACAATAGTTCGCTTTCCGAGGAAGAGATTAATGAGTTCTGCAATCAGTACAACTCTATCTATGTAGCATGGAACGAGGAGACACTGACTACAGAGGAATGTATTGAGATTCTGTCAAAGTCTTATTCTGTCCCAGAGAAGAAATACACGGACGTAAGCGTGGATATCTCTGGTACAGTTAGCGAGAAAACAGAGAATGCCACTACTCCTGTTGTTACAGAGAATAAGGACGGCGAGAAACACTATGTGTACGAGCCAAAGGACGCTACAAAGAATCAGACAATATCGTTTATTGTTCCTGTAGAGGTAGTAAAGGCAGACAACAAGTATTACGTAGTCATCGTACTCGTACCAACAGAAGAAGCAAGAGTAAGAGCCACATACTTATCTTTCGCCTTGAAGGGTACCCCTCACAAGTTGCTTGACCGTCCATCAGTTCCTTCTGACGAGGTAACAAGCGTACTCGGTTCTTATCTCTACACAGGTGAGAAGGAAGAGCGACTCGTATATGAGTTCACTTCAAGTCAGGACATTGAAGCTGCAACAATCACTATCTCTACGGAGAATCCTGATGCATCAGAATTTACAAATGCAATCGGATTGAAGCAGGTATCACTTGCATCAAGCGAAGATGCTACTGCCATCGAGCTTGTTGAGAAAGCAACAGACAATGTTCCTGCTGAAATATTTACTATGTCAGGTATTAAGGTTTCTTCATTCCAGAAGGGAATCAATATTATTCGACTCTCTGATGGTTCAGTTAGAAAAATTAAAAAATAATCAATATTGATTACCCTTACAATTTTCTGTTTTTGGGTGCGTCGGGAAGGGTTGTCCAGGCGCACCTTTTTTGTGTCCGTAGCTTGCCTAAAGCCATTTAGGCACATAAAAAAATAAGGGAATGAGACGCTTGTCTCATTCCCTTTTATGTGTAATAATAGCCATCCAGATAATCTGCCGAACGACTATTACTAATTATTTACTTCTTTGCAAGTGCAAGAGTGTCGAGAGCAATCATAAGCTCCTCATCTGTTGGGATACAGCATACTGTAACCTTTGAGTCGTCAGCTGAAAGGATAGCCTCTGTTGCACGACATGCCTTGTTCTTCTCTGCGTCCATCTTGACGCCCATGAACTCGAGTCCCTGAGTAGCACCTTCGCGTACTTCCCACTGGTTCTCACCTGCACCACCTGTGAAGAGGATGATGTCTACACCTCCCATAGCGGCAGCATACTGACCGATGTACTTCTTGATACGGTATGTGTACATCTCCTTTGCAAGGCGTGCCTTGTCGTTGCCGCTGGCAATACCTGCGAGGATGTCGCGGAAGTCAGAAGAGAGTTCGCTTACACCTGCAAGACCTGACTGCTTGTTGAGGAGGTTAGAGAGTCCCTTAGTGTCGAGGTTGAGCTTGTCCATGAGGAATGTAACGGCTCCTGCGTCGATGTCGCCTGAACGTGTACCCATGATAAGACCCTCAAGTGGAGTGAGACCCATAGATGTATCTACACACTTGCCATCCTTGACTGCTGCAATAGAAGCACCATTACCGATATGACAAGTGATAATCTTCTTGCCCTCTGGCTTTACTCCGAGGAACTCACATACACGCTGTGAAACGTAGCGGTGGCTTGTTCCGTGGAAGCCGTAGCGACGAACGCCATACTTCTTGTAAAGCTCGTAAGGAAGAGCGTACATGTAAGCGTAATCTGGCATTGTCTGGTGGAAGGCAGTATCGAACACACCGACCTGTGGGATGTTTGGAAGGAGTGCGCTAACGGCATTAACACCCTTGATGTTTGCTGGGTTGTGAAGTGGAGCGAGGTCGTTGCAAGCAGCGAAGTCCTTCATCACCTCAGGAGTGAGGAGAACAGACTTGTTGAACTTCTCACCTCCGTGCACCATACGGTGACCTACGGCATCAAGCTCGTTGAGGTTCTTCATAACGGCATACTCACCCTTAGTGAGCACGTCGAAAATGAGTTCAACACCTGCAGTATGCTCAGCGATTGGCTTCTCAATCTTGTGCTTCTCGCCATTGAGCTTTACGTTGATAAATGAATCTGGAAGACCGATTTTCTCGATACCACCACTTGTAATCACGCTCTTATCATCCATGTTATAGAGCGCATATTTGATAGAACTACTTCCGCAGTTTAATACAAGAATCTTCATTTTTAGAAACGAAAATTTAGAAAATTAAAGAAAATTTTTATTCTTGTTCTTGTTTTTTATAAGACGAAAAATCTTTTTGAGCACAAAGAATCAGAATGCCTTAAAGTTATTTGTTGTTTCATCAAATATATACTTTTCGCATTTCAAACTGGAATCACCAAAGTTAATCAACAAGCCGACAGGCTTGTTTGACAATCTCAGATAATTTATCAATTGTGCTCTATGTTCAGGAATCAGACGTTCAACGGACTTCAGCTCCACAACAATCTTTTTAAAGCACAAGAAATCCGCCTTATAGAACTTCTTCAGCTTCTGACCCTTATAGAAAATTTCAATCAATTTTTCTCTCTCATAATTGAAGTCGTTTTCATCAAATTCAATCGCAATGGCTTCCTGATAAACCTCCTCAAGAAGTCCACCATGAAGTTCCCTATGAACCGTCATCGCACATCCAATTATCTGATAGCACAACGAACCATAGAATTTAACGTCGTCCTCAGTCATGAGAAAGAAAAATTTTCTTTAATTTTCTAAATTTTCGTTCTTAAAAACAAGAACTCTTCACTTTTCACATCAAATTATTTTGCGTCCATTGCCTGGCAAGCTGTGATGGCAACCATCTTGTAGATGTCGTCAACAGAGCAACCGCGAGAGAGGTCGTTTACTGGACGAGCAATACCCTGAAGGATAGGGCCGATGGCATCTGCATTACCGAGACGCTGAACGAGCTTGTAAGCGATGTTACCTACCTCGAGACATGGAGCAACGAGTACGTTTGCGTGACCAGCGATGTCTGAACCTGGAGCCTTCTTCTCGCCTACTGATGGAACGAGAGCAGCATCTGCCTGAAGCTCACCGTCAACCTTGAGTGTTGGGTCAAGTTCCTTAGCAAGACGTGTAGCCTCAACAACCTTGTCAACAACCTCGTGCTTTGCACTTCCCTTTGTAGAGAATGAGAGCATTGCAACGCGTGGGTCAGCAAATCCTGCTACGCTCTTAGCTGTCTGTGCTGTACATACAGCAATCTGAGCAAGCTGTGAAGCGTCTGGCATAGGAGTAACGGCAACGTCACCCATCACGAGAACACCTTCCTCACCATACTGTGGAGTCTTAGTGATGAGAAGCATAGCACCTGAAACGCAAGAGATGCCTGGGGCACACTTGATAATCTGAAGTGCAGGACGGAGAGTGTCACCTGTTGTAGAGAGGGCACCGCTAATCTGACCGTCAGCGTCGCCACTCTTGATGATGAGACATCCGAAGTAGAGAGGGTCGAGAACCTGCTCGCGAGCCTTCTCGATAGTCATACCCTTCTTCTGGCGAAGCTGGAAGAGCAACTGAGCGTACTCCTCTGTCTTCTCTGAAGTGGCAGGGTCGATGATTGTTGCCTTGCCAATATTCTTGAGACCGAGCTTCTCGGCAAGAGCAAAGATTTCCTGTGGATTACCGATGAGAATGATGTCGGCAAGGTCGTCTGCAAGAGACTTGTCGGCTGCTGTGAGAGTACGCTCCTCGAGTGACTCTGGAAGCACGATACGCTGCTTGTTAGCCTTGGCACGTGCAATGATACTTTCAATTAAAGCCATTTGTAATATGTAAATTTTTATTCAATTATCCTTTCGTTTGCACCTAATAAATAGCAGGGCAAACACTCGGCAAAATTACATATTCATTTTGAAATGCGAAAATAATATCAGCAAAAAGTGCTCGTTTTGCTCACTCGACTTTGCAAAACAGCCCTTTTTGTAAATTACAAATTAGTAATTCAAGTTTCGTGAGGACGATGAGGACTCATTGAGGAGGATTACCGAAACAGGAACGGAGGAAAAAGGGAGTCATCTCGAGGTGGGTCTTTCACATTCTTAGCGTCATAACGTTCGTTTTCCCTTACATTCCTGTACAATTCTCTGAGATTTTGTAGAGAAACCTAAGGGAAACGTAGGGAAAAACAAACGAACACGCTTGTACATTTAGTAGAAATATTGTACCTTTGCGACGACTATTATGGAACCTCCTCCCAGTTCTATTTGATTAACTAATCCGTCAAGTGAGGGAAGCGCTTGGCATACTTAACAAAAATATCTATATGAAAACATTACGATTGTTTGTCTCAATCTTAACTATGACGTTCACTTTGTGTACATGGGCATACGACTTTAAGAAAGACGAAATCTGCTACAAAATCCTAAGCTATGAAGACAAGACTGTGGAAGTGGCATATAATCCTTTAAAGTCTTATGCTGTTTCTCTGGTAATACCTGATGAAGTTAATGGATATACGGTGGTAGGCATAGGCGAAAGTGCTTTTTTTAATTACGAAGTCTTAGCATCAATTTCTATCCCAAATGGTGTTACAAGCATAGGAAGATATGCTTTTAAGAGTTGTGAAAAATTAACGTCGATATCTATTCCAAATAGTGTGACATCAATAGGAGAATATGCTTTTAGTGGATGTGGATTAACGTCGATATCTATTCCAAATAGTGTGACATCAATAGGGGAACATGCTTTTTGGGGATGTGGATTAACTTCTCTCACGATTCCTTGTAACGTGTCATACATAGGAAAAGATGCTTTTGAAGATTGTGATAGTTTGACATCTATAGTAGTGGACAAAGACAATAAGGTATATGACAGCCGTAACGATTGTAATGCGTTAGTATATACGGCAACAGATTCCATTATTAAAGGATGTAATTCCACGATAATACCTAATGGTATAAAAAAAATTGGAGAATGTGCTTTTAGTGAATGCAACGGTATAGAATCAATAGTCATACCAAATAGTGTGACAAGCATAGGAAAGAGTGCTTTCTACGGGTGTAAAAATATGTCCTCGGTCGTTCCGTCTGAAAATTTGGTTAATATAGGGGACTGGTCATTCTGTGGGTGCATAAATTTAGCATCAATTTCTATTCCCAATGGTGTGACATCAATAGGAGAATATGCTTTTAGTGGATGTGGATTAACGTCGATAACGATTCCTTGTAACGTGTCATACATAGGAAAAGATGCTTTCTGGGGATGTGGATTAACGTCTATTGTGGTGGATAAAGACAATAAGGTGTATGATAGCCGAAACAATTGTAACGCTATTATAGAAACTGCGACGGATTCACTCATTTTCGGATGCAGTTCAACAATAATACCCGATGGCGTGAAGATTATAGGAGAAGATGCTTTATTTGAGTGCAAAGACTTGGGCACTGTTGTTATACCTGGTAGCGTTACAAGTATAAGCGACTGTGCATTTTACAAATGTGAAGGCTTGACTTCTGTTGTTTTTTCTGATGGCGTAGCTAACATTGGAGCATTAGCTTTCTTTAAGTGCACAGGTTTGACGTCGTTTGAAATCCCCAAGAGTGTAATAAATGTTGGCGACCATGCGTTTTATGGCTGTTCTAACTTGAAAACGATTGTTATTCCAAATAATGAGATAAATATTGGCAAGAGTGCATTCGCAGAATGTAAAAAACTTACGGATGTGTACAACTACTCTGAGATACCTCAGATTATTAAAAGTAATACATTCTCTATTCGTGAAGCAACTCTCCATGTCATAAAGGGCAAGAAAGAAGCGTTTGCTCAAGCAG
>JAFZVY010000120.1 GCA_017617575.1 Bacteroidaceae bacterium
AGATTGCCAAAGAGGTGTTCAGGCGTTTCGATCCCGACCTCAAAGTGGAGGTGTACATAAACGACGGATCTGTTGTGAAACCCGGAGATATCGTGATGAGTGTTAAAGGCAAGACGCAAAGCCTGCTGCAGACGGAGCGCCTCATGCTCAATATCATGCAGCGGATGTCAGGTATCGCCACCATGACCCGGCGTTATCAGCAAGCCCTTATCGACGCCGGCACAAAGACCCGTGTGCTCGACACACGTAAGACCACGCCTGGTATGCGAATGCTCGAGAAAGAGGCGGTTAAGATTGGAGGAGGCATGAACCACCGCATCGGACTGTTTGATATGATTCTTCTTAAGGACAACCACATCGACTTCTGCGGAGGCGTACATAATGCCATCAGCAGGGCCAAAGCCTACTGCAAGGAAAAAGGCAAAGACCTGAAAATTGAGTGCGAGGTACGTGATTTCAAAGAACTGGAAGAGGCGCTTGCTGAAGGATGTGACCGTATTATGTTCGACAACTTCACTCCAGAGGACACAAAGAAGGCCGTAGAGCTTGTTGCTGGACGTGCAGAGACAGAGTCAAGTGGTGGTATCACGTTCGACACTATGATTCCATACGCCAAGGCAGGTGTTGACTTCATCTCATTTGGTGCGCTCACTCACTCAGTCAAGGGACTCGACATGAGTTTCAAGGCAGCAGGAAGTGACAAATTGGTGATAAAGTAATTGCTAATTACATATAGGCAAACGCTAGTGGCGTTTGCCTTTTTTGTTTTCTATAATCATTTTTTCTCTGTCACTTTTCCTCGTTTGTCTAATTTTCACTAACTTTGTGCGCTTAAAAGTGAAAATAATAAAAAAACAATATAATGAACGTATCTTATAAATGGCTTAAGGAATATGTTGACTTCGACATGACTCCGCAGGAGGTGGCAGCAGCACTCACTTCTGTAGGTCTGGAAGTTGACGCAGTGGAAGAGGTACAGTCAATCAAGGGTGGACTTGAGGGACTCGTGGTAGGTGAGGTGCTCACTTGCGAACCTCACCCAAACAGCGACCACATGCACATCACTACCGTGGATGAAGGTAACGGAGTGGTACAGCAGATTGTGTGTGGCGCACCTAACGTAGCCGCTGGACAGAAGGTTATCGTTGCCCAACTCGGCTGCAAACTCTATGATGGCGAGGAGTGCTTCACAATCAAGAAGAGCAAGCTCCGTGGCGTAGAGTCAAATGGTATGATTTGTGCAGAGGACGAGATTGGCATCGGTACAAGTCATGACGGAATCATCGTACTTCCACAGGATGCTGTGGTTGGTACGCCAGCTGCAAAATATTACGGTCTTGAGAGCGACTGGGTTATCGAGGTGGACATCACTCCTAACCACTCTGACGCTTGCTCACACTGGGGTGTGGCTCGCGACTTCTACGCTTATCTCAAGCAGAACGGATATAAGACTGAACTTCACCGCCCATCTGTTGATGACTTTAAGGTGGAGAGCAACGACCTCAAGATTGACGTGGAGGTTGTGGCAAAGGAGGCTTGTCCTCGCTACTGTGCAGTATCTGTAAAGAACTGTGAGGTAAAGGAGAGTCCAAAGTGGCTCAAGGACAGACTCAACACTATCGGTATCCGTCCAATCAATAATATCGTTGATATCACTAACTATGTGATGATGGCTTACGGTCAGCCACTCCATTGCTTCGATGCAGACATGATTAAGGGCAACAGGGTTGTGGTTAAGGCTATGCCAGAGGGTACTCCTTTCGTTACTCTTGACGGAGTGGAGCACAAGCTCTCAGAGCGTGACCTTGCAATCTGCAATGCAGAAGAGCCAATGTGTATTGCCGGAGTATTCGGCGGTAAGGGTAGCGGAACATACGAGACAACAAAGAACGTACTCTTTGAGTCTGCTTACTTCCACCCAACATGGATTCGCAAGTCTGCACGTCGTCACGGACTCCAGACAGATGCAAGCTTCCGCTTCGAGCGTGGTATTGACCCAGCAGGTCAGATTTACGCACTCAAGATGGCTGCACTCATGGCAAAGGAACTTGCAGGAGGTGAGGTGTCAATGGAGATTGTTGACATCAAGGACGAGAGCCTTCCACAGGATGCTATCATCGAGACATCATACAAGTACATTGCAGACCTTATCGGTAAGGACATCCCTGCAGAGACAATCCAGAGCATACTCGTAAACCTTGGTTTCAAGGTGCTTGAGAGCAATGCCGAGGGAATGAAGGTACAGGCTCCTGCATTCCGCGTGGATGTCAAGAAGCCTTGCGACGTGGTAGAGGAGATTCTCCGTATCTACGGTTACAACAACATAGAGATTCCTTCACAGGTTAAGTCTTCACTTACAACAAAGGGAGAGCTTGACCGTTCAAATAAGCTTCAGAACCTCGTTGCAGAGCAACTCGTAGGTTGTGGATTCAACGAGATTCTCAACAACTCACTCACTAAGACTTCTTACTATCCAGAAGGTGAGGAGGCAGAGGGTGCTACTTATCCACAGAGTCATTGTGTTCGCCTCATGAACCCACTCTCACAGGATCTTGGCGTACTCCGTCAGTCACTCCTCTTCGGTGGTCTTGAGTGCATCAACCACAATAGCAACCGCCGTATGCCAAACCTCAAGTTCTTTGAGTATGGTAATTGCTACTACTTCGCTCCTGAAAGAAACGAGGAGAAGGTGGATGAGAACGGTGAGGTGCTCAAGGCAAGTGCAGAGTCATCAAAGAAGATTCTCAACGCTTACAGCGAGGACTATCACCTCGGACTCTGGGTTACAGGTAAGCGTGTGACAGGCAACTGGGCACATGCTGATGAGGATTCTTCAATCTATGAGCTCAAGGCTTACGTTCTCAATATCCTTACACGTCTTGGCGTTCCATTCGGCGCACTCGTGTTTGGTAACATCAAGAATGACATCTTCTCAGTTGGTACTTCAATACAGAACCGTGGTGGCAAGACTATCGCTGAGTTCGGTATCGTAAGCAAGAAACAGGCTAAGAAGGCTGACGTTGATGCTCCTGTATATTATGCAGACATCAACTGGACAAACTTGATGAAGCTTATCAAGAAGGCAACAGTTAGCTACTATGATGTGCCTAAGTTCCCAGCAGTAAGCCGTGACCTTGCACTTCTCCTCGACACTAATGTGGAGTTTGCAGCAGTTGAGGCAGCAGCATTCTCAGCAGAGAAGAAGCTTCTCAAGGAGGTTAAGCTCTTCGACGTATATGAGGGCAAGAACCTTGAGGCAGGCAAGAAGAGCTATGCTGTCAACTTCGTTCTTCAGAGTGAGGACAAGACACTTAACGACAAGGCTATCGAGGCTGTAATGCAGAAGATTGAGCAGAGCATCGTTAAGGCTACTGGCGCAACAGTTCGTGGTAAGTAATAGAGCCGCAGAATTATTAGAAATAACAAAAAAATAAAATTACAATTATATAAGATTAAGATTATGGGACGCGCGTTTGAATTCCGTAAAGCGAGAAAATTGAAGAGATGGGGTAACATGGCAAAGACTTTCACACGCCTTGGCAAGCAGATTGCCATCGCTGTAGCTGAAGGTGGTCCAGACCCAGACAACAACGCACACCTCCGTGCCGTTATTGCTACTTGTCGTCACGAGAACATGCCAAAGGACAATATCGACCGTGCAATTAAGAACGCAGTAGGTAAGGATAAGTCAGCTTGGAAGAGCGTTACTTACGAGGGATATGGACCTCACGGAGTTGCCGTACTTGTTGACACTCTTACAGACAACACAACACGTACTGTTGCAGATGTTCGCTCTATCTTCAACAAGTTCAATGGTAACATGGGAACTACAGGTTCTCTCTCATTCCTCTTTGACTACTACAGCCAGTTCACTTTCAAGAAGAAGGCAGACATGGACATGGACGAGTTCGTACTTGAGGCTATCGAGTATGGCGTAAATGACGAGTACGACGAGGAGTACGACGAGGAGAAGGACGAGACAACAATCACTATCTATGGTGATCCAAAGCAGTTCGCTCAGATTCAGAAGTATCTTGAGGAGAACGGATATGAGATTACAGGTGCAGAGTTCACATACGTTCCAAATGACCTCAAGGAGGTTACTGACGAGCAGCGTGAGACTCTCGACAAGATGGTTGAGCGTCTTGAAGAGTTCGACGATGTACAGAACGTATATACAAATATGAAGTAATGAAACAAATATTCAGAACTCAAGGAATCTGCGCTCAGGCAATATCTGTTGATGTTGATGACGCTACAGGTATCATCAACGAAGTACAGTTTGCTGGTGGTTGCAACGGTAACACACAGGGTGTTGCTGCACTCGTAAAGGGTCGCAAGGCAGAGGAAGTCATTCCTCTCATTGAGAACATCAACTGTGGTGGCAAGGGCACATCATGTCCTGCACAACTTGCAGCAGCCCTCAAGCAGATGCTTTCGCACGAATAATTGTTTTATATTTTCCATATAAATTAACGGCATCAATCATTCGATTGATGCCGTTCGTTTTTTTTATTTTGTATAGCTTTTATTAGCTTCGTCTTGCCTTTTTTTGTTTAGTTGTCGTACTCCTGCCAGCTCTTGATTTGGAGCTTACTGATAGGAGTGTTACAGAAAGCGTTAATGAATGCGGATGCAAGGCGCGCATTTGTTATGAGCGGGATGTTGTGGTCAATGGCACCACGACGAATCTTGTAACCGTTGGTGAGTTCGCGCTTCGTGTGATTCTTTGGAATGTTGACGATAAGGTCGAACTTGTGGTCGGATATCATCTCCATCACGTTTGCCTTGTCTGGATGCTCCTCGTCAGGCCATGCTACGGCTGTTGCTTTCACGTTGTTGTCGTTTAGGAACTTGGCTGTGCCGTCAGATGCGTAGATGTCGTAGCCGTTCTTTACAAGTGCCTTGGCTGCATCAAGGAGTGCAACCTTGTCCTTTGCATCGCCTGATGAAATCATGATGCCCTTGCTCTTAAGAGGTATCTTGTAGCCTGTGGCAATCATGGAGTTGAGAAGTGCCTCCTCGTATGAGTCACCCATACATCCTACCTCGCCTGTTGAGCTCATGTCCACTCCAAGTACAGGGTCGGCATTCTGGAGACGCGCGAAAGAGAACTGTGATGCCTTGACACCCATGCGGTCAATGTCGAACGCGCTCTTGTCTGGCTTCTCGTATGGAGCGTCAAGCATAATCTTTGTGGCTGTCTCAATGAAGTTGCGCTTGAGCACCTTGCTGACGAATGGGAATGAGCGTGAGGCACGGAGGTTACACTCGATTACCTTCACCTCGCTTCCCTTGGCAAGGTACTGGATGTTGAAAGGTCCTGATATGTTGAGTTCCTTTGCGATGGCACGTGAAATCTTCTTTATCTGGCGTGCTGTGGCAAAGCTTATCTGCTGTGCTGGGAACACCATTGTTGCGTCACCTGAGTGAACACCTGCATACTCGATGTGCTCTGATATTCCGTATTCTACAATCTCTCCGTTCTTGGCAACTCCGTCAAACTCTATCTCGTTGGTTTCTGTCATGAACTGGGAGATGACAACAGGATATTCCTTTGACACCTCTGATGCAGCAGCAAGGTAACGCTTGAGTTCCTCGTCGTCGTAGCACACGTTCATGGCAGCTCCTGAGAGTACGTATGATGGGCGCACAAGGACAGGGTAGCCAACTTCGGAAATGAACTTCTGGACGTCGTCCATACTTGTGAGTGCGCTCCACTTTGGCTGGTCGATGCCAAGCTGGTCGAGCATGGCAGAGAACTTACCACGGTTCTCGGCACGGTCGATGCTGATAGGCGAAGTGCCGAGTATTGGCACACTCTGGCGGTAGAGCTTCATGGCAAGGTTGTTAGGAATCTGTCCTCCCACGGAAACAATCACACCACGAGGTGTCTCAAGGTCGATTACGTCAAGGACGCGCTCAAATGAGAGTTCGTCGAAGTAGAGGCGGTCACACATGTCGTAGTCAGTTGAAACCGTCTCTGGATTGTAGTTTATCATTATTGACTTGTAGCCAAGCTTGCGAGCCGTCGTGATGGCATTTACCGAACACCAGTCGAACTCCACGGATGAACCGATGCGGTAGGCACCCGAACCGAGTACGATGACGCTCTTCTCGTGCTTGTAGTAGTTGATGTCGTGACCTTCCACGGCATAAGTCATATAGAGGTAGTTGGTGAGTTCTGGATGCTCACTTGCCACCGTCTCTATGCGCTTGACGGCTGGGAGAATGCCGAGTGACTTACGGTAGGCACGAACGGCAAGGTTCTCCTTCTCCATATTGCCTGACTTAGGCTTGAGCACGAAACGTGCAATCTGGAAGTCTGAGAAACCGAGTACCTTTGCTTTGCGCAATACATCGGCTGGCACTTCCTCAAGTGCGTTGTACTTCTCGAGCACGTGCTTGAAGTCCACGATGTTCTTCATGCGCTCTATGAACCAAGGATCAATCTTGGTGAGGTCGTAGATGCACTCTATTGTGTAGCCCTCTTCGAGAGCCTGTGCTATGGCAAAAATGCGAAGGTCGGTAGGGTTGGCAAGTTCTTCGTCGAGGTTGTCGAACTTAGTATGGTCGTTGCCCACGAATCCGTGCATTCCCTGACCTATCATGCGGAGACCCTTCTGGAGCATCTCCTCGAATGAGCGGCCGATAGACATAATCTCGCCCACGGACTTCATGGAAGAACCAATCTTACGGCTCACGCCTGCGAACTTTGTGAGGTCCCAGCGAGGAATCTTACATATCATGTAGTCAAGCTCTGGTGCCTTGTAAGCCGAGTTAGGAGTGCCCATCTCACCAATCTGGTCGAGTGTGTAGCCGAGTGCAATCTTTGCAGCCACGAATGCGAGAGGGTAGCCCGTAGCCTTTGATGCAAGGGCAGAAGAACGTGAGAGACGTGCGTTTATCTCGATGATACGGTAGTCGTTGGTTTCTGCGTTGAAGGCATACTGGATGTTACACTCGCCCACGATGTTGAGGTGGCGTACACACTTGATGGCAAGTTCCTGAAGCATCTTGACCTGCTCGTCTGTGAGTGAACATGTAGGAGCTACCACGATGGACTCGCCAGTGTGGATGCCCAGAGGGTCGAAGTTTTCCATTGATGCCACCGTGAAACAATGGTCGTTGGCGTCGCGGATTACCTCAAACTCAATCTCCTTCCATCCCTTGAGACTCTCTTCCACGAGAACCTGAGGAGCAAAGGTGAAGGCTGACTCTGCAATCTCCACGAATGTCTTCTCGTCAGGACACACGCCAGAGCCAAGTCCTCCGAGGGCATAGGCAGAACGTATCATGATAGGGAAGCCAATCTTGCGTGCAGCCGCAAGAGCCGACTCCATGTTTTCACAAGCCTGTGAAACAGGAACCTTGAGGTCTATCTTGTTCAGTTCCTTCACGAAGAGGTCACGGTCCTCGGTGTTCATGATTGCCTCGACGGATGTGCCGAGCACCTTCACGTCATATTCCTTGAGCACGCCTGTGAGGTACAGTTCCGTACCGCAGTTGAGTGCTGTCTGTCCGCCGAAAGCAAGGAGTATTCCGTCAGGACGTTCCTTCTTGATAATCTCTGTTACAAAAAAAGTATTGACAGGCAAGAAATAGACCTTGTCCGCAATACCTTCACTTGTCTGGATGGTAGCTACGTTAGGATTGATGAGAACGGAACGGATACCCTCTTCACGAAGTGCCTTGAGCGCCTGTGAACCAGAGTAGTCGAACTCACCTGCCTGTCCAATCTTGAGTGCTCCTGAGCCGAGTACGAGCACCTTCTTCAGCTGATTCTTCATAATATTATATAGTGTATTATTATTGTTAATGTCAGTTTTATTTTCCGCTTGCAAAGATAACGAAAAAAATATTACCTGTGCAAGAAGCATGGGATTTTTTTCGTACCAATTTTATGTATTCTCCTTCCTCTTGTACTTATTCTAAAACTTTGAGGCAAATCAATATGTGCCTCCTTAATGACTCCTCATTTCTCCTCATGGTTCATGCGTAATTTCTGTGGTGTGGACAACTCATAAAATTCCCTTAAATGATACTAAAAAACAAATTTAAAGTAAAAAATAATAAGAAATGTGCATTTTTCCCTTGCATATATAAATGAAAAATAATACCTTTGTGATGAAATGAAGAATATTACTTTCTAAAATTGTATATGAAACTAAGAACCGTCTTGAAGATTATATCTTTCGTCTTGCTGATTTTTAGTACGATGACCGTGTTACGCTATCCTTCGACAAGGCTCTTGTCGAGTGGTATTCTTGACGGCGATGCAGGTCATCTTATTTGCGAGGTTTTCAATTCGATAGAGGTAAAGGTGGTTGAGCTTGGACTTTACCTATTGTTTGCATTCCACATGCACATGCTCGACTTCAAATTTCCAAAAGCTGAATTCGGTAGATATTTCCGCTATGACATGGCCGTGGCGTTAATCAATTATATTGTCATTACGATGGAGTATTCCAACGTGTCATTTGGCTATATTGCCAAGATGGCTGTTGAGATGGCTTCATGCTTCACGACCTTCCTCTGCGGATGGTCGTTGTGCAAGACTCTCAGGAACCACGGAATGATGGAGGTGGGCATCAGCTATTTTGTCCTCTCGTGCAATCATATCGTGTATCTGATTGTTCTCATTGTCCAGTTCTGCATCCTCATGTACGGCCCTTCAAGGGACGTAAGCCAGTTCCTTACGCCAACGTGGATGACGACACAGTGGTTCTTGCTCATGCCTATCCTCTTCTTCTCTCGTGTATTGCTTTTCCGAGGAACGATGAAGCTCAAGGTGCATAGGCACAAGCATGACGATTCGATGGGAGTGGAAATTTAATGAGGAATGGAGGGTTATGAGGAATTAGTAATTGGTAATGAGAAATGAGTAATAGCCATTCGGGATATGAGGCTTCTCTTTCCTGATGTGGTTTATGTTTAGCGTAAAGGTAACGTCTTTTTACTCCTCTTTACTCCCATTTACTCCTAAAAGCCTAGAAAAGGCTTACTCTTTAAAGAAACCAAAGGTGAAATTAATAATATAAAAAGCAGGCTATGACTATTGAAGTGTTATATTTCATGCCTTGTATGGTGTGCTTTGTGTGGTCGCTTCTCCTTCTTCTCAAGAAGAGGAACAGACCTCAGAACTACCTGTTGATAGTGTTATTGATGGGTACGGCTTACTATGCGGCATACACTATAGCCGTATCGCCAAGAACTAACTACACACAGATGGCTTACCTTATGGCCATCAACCAGTTTCTTGTGCCTTCGTGGATGGTGTTCCAGCTCCTCTATCTGGAGTCACACCTCAAAGCCACAATACTTAACAGCATCGCCTGCTTCTTTATGTTCGTGCCTTTGTGTGTGCATAGCGGCATAGTGGCTGTGATGTATTATCTCATAGGTTTTGACAATGTGGCTTCGTTCCTTCAGGCACTCGATTCCACGACAGCCATGGGACTTGACTTCTTTGCGAACACGCCTAAGGGCTTTGAGGATGACGTCTATCGTCTGTTCTATACCACGTCCGAGAAGCAGTTCCACATCATCTGCCTCCTCCATTGCTTCTGCACTACCGTCATGGCGGCAATAGTTATGTTCAGGCAAGGCTTTAAACCATTGGGCGTTTATCAGTTCTTAAAAAGTGAGGGTACGACCACCACAGGTATCGTGGCAAGCGTGTTTGTCATATTAGTAATATTGCTCCAATGCCCACTTATGTTGCTGGGTCGTTCGTACATTGTTGCCTCTCCTTATCTTGGAGTGACGATAACACTTCTGGAATCTATATGTATCTTCGTGATGAGCTACGTTGAGTATATGAGTCAGAATTCATACATCACGCTCCGAGGACTTGCAAGCCTTACGCCTGTGGCGAGTGCCGAGGTAAGCATGGCTGAAAGCATGGACGAGAGCTATGATATGCGCCTCTCACGCAGTATTGAGATAAATGATGATGAGGTGAAGGAAATATCCATCATCAGCGAGAAGATAACGAGTCTCATGAATCGTGTTCAGCATGCCTTTGAGGTGGAGAAGGTTTACCAGAACTCTGACCTCACGCTTCAGATGCTTGCCGAGAAGCTAAATACAAACAGAACCACTCTTGCCACCGCGCTAAAGTTCAAGTACAGGATGACGTTCAAGGAGTACCTTTCACATTGTCGCATAGAGAAGGCAAAGGAATACATGCTTAGCCATCCTGACGAGGTGATAGAGGCAGTGGCTGACAAGTGTGGATTTGCAGGTTCATCCAATTTCGCCCACAAGTTCAAGGATGAGGTGGGAGAAAGCCCAAGGGCATGGTTGCAGGCAAGGCTTGCCGAGAATAGAAACAAGACGAATTAGATAGAAACAAGACGAATTAGTAAAAAAGATAATTTGCCTAAGACAATAATCCAACAATACAGATAAAAAAGATAATAAATGCTCAAGTGCTATGTTTAAGACTATAATTTATGCTCTTCCGTGTATAATGTGTGCGTTCTGGACGCTCATATTCTTCTTCAGGAAGAAGAATATCTCGCAAAAGTTCTACATCTGGTTAATTTTTGTGGGAATATTCTACTTCTTCACATACTCGTTGTACATATCGCCAAATACCGACTATGCGTTGATGGTGCGACTTGACGTTATGTGCCAGCCTTTGGCTCTGGCTCTCTTGGAGCTTATGCTTATGTATGTGGAGAGGCATTTGGAGCGCCCTATATTGCCTATGTCCATAAAGATAGCACTTTGTCTGCCCCCTCTATTGCACTTGGGATTCGTGACATTCATTTATTATCTGTTGTCGTTTGACGAGGCTGCTGCCTTGACGGAGGCGTACGACAAGGCACAGTCAATAGGCGGAATGGGTGACCCATTCGACATTATGCCAGAACTGCTCACGAGCAAGCTCCATCGCCTCTATATCAGTAGTGACGTTGTTGTTTTCTCAGGATTGTGCGCCTTCTATAGCTTGTGCATATTTGCCATGTGTGCCTATTCGTCGTTCGTAAATAGGGAGTCATTCCGCGCCATTCCGCGTTTCTTCACGCATTCCGACTTTTCGGGAATGATTCACCTTGTCAACTTTGCAATCGTAATGGTTATAATATCCGTAGGTCCACTTGTTTCGATGGGACGTTCCTACGTATTCAATAATCCTGAACTCGGAATGTGGATGTCCATAACCCTTTCCCTCTGTATCTTCCTTGGTGCATACGTCGAGTTTGTGGGCGAGACCTTCTTCCGTAAGTCAGACCTCAGGCGTATCATAAATGAGAAGCTTGGCAAGAAGGAGAAGGACGACATGGATGATGACATGACTGACTTCACAGACGAAGATGAGGAAGAAGGCAGTAAGATGGATGACGGGCAGGTCATCCTGGTACAGGAAAATGTTGCCTTCAATGAGGACATCGACCGTATGTTCATCAACAGCATGGAGGTGGAGAAGGTATATACGGATTCTGCACTTACCATCGACAGCCTTGCGCAGAAGTTGAAGACCAACCGTAGTACACTCTCGGCACTTGTAAACAAGAAGTACGGCATGACCTTCAAGACCATGCTTGCCACTTACCGCATAGCCTTTGCCAAGCAATATATGCTTGAGCATCCGGGTGCATCAGTAGATGACGTGGCAGAAGTAAGTGGCTTTGGCGATAGGTCATCCTTCTTTCATAAGTTCAAGGAGGTGACGGGTATGTCACCAAAGGTGTGGCTCACGAAGCAGTAAGGCATTCATTCTTCATTAACCAAGCTCGGTTAATGTACAAATAGTAATATTATGAGCAAGCAGGTGTCTTTTCTCTACATGCTGATGGGTGTGGTTTTTACCACCAGCATTGTAGCTGCAAATATACTGGAGACAAAGATAGTCGAGGTCGGTATCCTTACCGTCACAGGAGGCTTGCTTTGTTTCCCGATTGCCTATATCATAGGGGACGTGGTTACGGAGGTGTACGGCTACAAGGCAATGATGAGGCTTGTGACGATAGGCATCGTCATGAACCTCTTTGTCGTACTTCTCGGTAATGTTGCAGCTGCACTCCCTTCGCCTGATTACTGGGAAGGAGAGGAAGGCTTCAACTTCATCTTTAGCTTTGCACCACGCATCACGATGGCTTCATTCGTGGCTTTTGGCGTAGGTTCATACGTCAATTCCAAGGTTATGGACGTGATGCACAAGAAGGATAAGGAACGACGTTTCTGTCTGCGTGCCATACTTAGCACAATCGTGGGTGAGGGAGCCGACTCTTTCGTGTTCTTCCCACTTGCTTTCCTCGGACAGATTCCTGTATTGGAACTTCTGCATATCATCCTCTTGCAGATTGTCCTCAAGACTGTTTATGAGATTATAGTGCTACCTATAACCATAAGGGTAGTGGCATGGGTTAAGTGTCAGGAAGGACAGGAGCGCGATAAGGCAGAGGCAACCAAGGAACAAGGCAATCGTATAGCACTTGTCCTTGCGGATGGTGGTGCCAAGGGATATGCTCACATAGGTGCTATCAAGGCACTTGAGGAGCAGGGGCTTGAGATTCATTCCATAGCTGGAACATCCATGGGTGCACTCGTGGGTGGATTATATGCGGCAGGCAAGCTCGACGAGGGATATAAATACCTCAAGTCCATCAACAAGAGGAAGCTGTTCAGCCTCTCCGACATACGTCACATGGGTCTTGACGGACTTATGGGAGGCGAGGACGTGTATGAGGTGCTGAAGGATATCATTGGCGATGTGAGGATAGAAGACCTCAAGGTCAAGTATTGCGCCATAGCCACGGATATAGATACAGGTGAAGAGAAGGTGTTCCGCAAGGGTAGGCTCATTGATGCCATACGTGCGTCCATATCCATCCCAGGCGTGTTCCGTCCTTACAATATCAAGAACCATCGTTATGTGGATGGTGCCATGACCAACGGACTTCCTATCAATCGCGTCAATCGTGAGGAAGGCGATAGAGTGGTGGCTATAAACCTTGACACATACGAGAGTTCAGTGACCAACTCGTTCACCCAGCTCGTGAAACATGGAGGTGGAGGCTTACTCCCGTCCATCGACGTCCTTCGCAAGAGCCGCCACTTCGGTTTCCTTGCACGTGCCTACGACGTGATGACTGGTGAGAATGTGTTCAACATTATCACCAACTCTTTCTTTATTTCCATCAACCAAAACAAACGCTTGATGGCAGAACTGACGAAACCAGACATCTACATAAACATAGACCTCAAGGGTTACGATACGCATAACTTCAATAGTGCCGAAGCCATCTGTAATCTTGGTTATGAACAGGTAAAACAGAAACTGAACGAGGATAAGCATTCGCAAAAGCCATTATGATGAATATGGTTTTATGTTATTCTCATAAAAAAGTTGGAGAATGTGTATTTGTAGGTTTTTCAGCCTTGTTCTTCGCAAAAAGATATGTAACTTTGTTTTCGATAAACTTATAAAATTTCTATAGGCCCGACTCTTTTTTCAGGGTAAAAGATGCTTTTGCATTAGTCACCCTCCCTCTATGGTGGGAGGGACGGAGTAGGGGGCTACTAATATTTTCAATCGTGCTAACACAATTATACAAATCAATCAGTGGTGGCAAGGAGCCATCAAATATCGAGAAGCTTCCCGGAGCTGGTAGCAATCGCCAGTATTACAGGGTAGGGGAGTATATAGGAGTCATCGGTACAAGTGCCGAGGAGAATAAGTCATTCTGCGAACTTAGTCGTTTGTTCTCTGAGGCTCATCTTCCTGTGCCTAAGGTACTGGCACATACGGATGACTACATGGCTTATCTTGAGGAAGACCTTGGCAATGTTTCCCTTTTTGACGCCATTAAGGCAGGTAGGGAGAAAGGTGGTCAGTATGACGAGAGCGAGAAGGCTCTGCTCCGCAAGACAATAGCCGTACTTCCACGCATACAGTATGAGGGGGGCAGACAAGAGGTGTTTGACAACTGTTATCCTCAGAAGGAGATGGACAGGGTGAGCATAATGTTCGACCTCAACTATTTCAAGTATTGTTTCCTGAAGTTGAAGGGCGTTGAGTTCAACGAGTTCCGCCTTCAGGATGACCTCGAGCATTTTGCTGATGATATTGCTGGCAACGGACAGAGCACCATGACATTCCTCTATCGTGATTTTCAGGCGCGCAACGTGATGCTCAAGGATGGTGAACCTTACTTAATCGACTTCCAAGGTGGACGAAAAGGCCCTATCTACTATGACGTGGCAAGCTTCCTGTGGCAGGCTTCAGCACGTTATCCAGATGTTTTGCGTGACGAACTTATAGACGTGTATCTTGATGCACTCCAACCATATTGCAAGATGACGAGGGGCGAGTTTATGCCAAACCTTCGTCGCTTCGTGCTTTTCCGTCTCCTTCAGGTTCTTGGAGCTTATGGCTACCGTGGCTTGTGGGAAAAGAAGGAGCATTTCATCAAGAGCATACCACCTGCACTTGCCAATCTCAAGGTGGAACTTGCTAATGGCTCTTGCGACTCATATCCTTACCTCAAGCAGGTTCTTGATGAACTTGTCAAGGATGTGAAGGATGAGAGCAAGGCGGACAACAAGGTGGCAGAGTATCTTGCAAATGATGCTTCTTACCTGAAGGAAGCTACTCGACCACTTGTCGTTAGGGTTTATTCCTTCTCTTTCAAGCGAGGCATCCCATGTGACGAGACATCTAATGGTGGCGGTTATGTGTTCGACTGCCGTAGTACGCACAATCCGGGTCGATATGATGAATACAAGCAACTCACGGGACTTGACCAGCCAGTCATTGACTTCCTTGAGCAGGATGGCGAGATTCTAACCTTCCTTGAGTCTGCTTATAAGTTGGTCGATTTCCACGCCAAGCGATTCATGGAACGAGGTTTCACGGACTTGATGATTTGTTGCGGATGTACGGGTGGACGTCATCGTTCCGTTTATTCCGCACAGCACATAGCCGAGCATCTAAACAATAAGTTTGGTGTAGAGGTTCGCATCTGCCATAGGGAACAAGGGATAGAGACGGTGCTTCCGGCTAAGGAAATTAAGAATTAAGATTTAGAAATTAAGATTTTTACTATCAGGTACCAAGTAACAGTATAATCTTAAAAAACTAAACTTTTTTCCTGCTTGTTTTTCTAATTAGTGCCTTTTGCGCATGAATATCCCAATGAGGGAACTAATTTTTTCGTTCTTAAACTTCATTAAACTACAAAATAAAGTATCATGACACTAAGAGTAGCAATTAAGTATCTCGCAATCGCCTTGCTTGTTGAGTGCATCATTATGATGTTCAAGCATCCGATAATGTTGGAGAAGTCGCTCATCGCGGAGCTGTTTGGCTCAACGGCTTATGAGTGGACGATGATATTCTTCAATGATATCTTTGTGGTAATACAGGCAATTATATATTTGGCGTTCTGTTACCACATACACCTGTTCGACATCCAGTTTACTGATGCCTTCTTCGGTAGGGCGTTCCGCATCGAGATGGCTCTTACCATGTTTAGTGTGGCACTTATGTTCTTGCCTTTCGACAAGCTCGTTTATGCTTATATCGTCAAGGTTGTGCTGGAGCTGTTGTTTGCTGCCAACTGTGTGTATGCGGGAATTGGTATATATAATTACTTCCGTACAGAGCCATTCAAGAAGATACGTCTGTCTTATTTCATCTGGTCGGCACGTCATGTCATCTATGGCTTAATCCTCGTGTATGACACTGTGGGCATCATAGACAACACGAGACCAGAGGCAACGGATTCTTCTCTTGTTGTTTACTGGATTCTTCTTATGCCAATGCTTCTTGTCAGCAGACTTGTCCTTCTCCGTGGATGTAGCGAGTTGGCTACTCTGCCTGCCAATAAGATTAAGGAAAAAGAGGAGGAAGAGGAGTCTATAAATGAGTAATGAGGAATGAGTAATTAGTAATTAGTAATGAAGAATTGTTACTCCATCGCTCACTACATTCCTAATTTAAATGCAAGAAGATGAAGAGGCAAGAAGTCTCTTCATCTTCTTTTTTTGTTCGTTACAAATAATGATTTAGAACAACTTGTATAAAGCATTCTCTATCTCATTTATGATAGCTTCGTACTTTATGAGGGCGTTTGTGTCCTTGCTTATAATTTCTGGCTCAGCTGCCAGTTCCTCACTACTTATGGTTTTGGTTTTTCTGCGACATGATTTCATGACATTAGTCGTAGCTTCCTCCTCCGTCTCGCCCTTTAGATGTTTGCGATAGGAGTAGCCATACATTATGTTGTATGTCTTGTCGGAGTTCTTTAGTTCCTCGTGTGAGATGGCAGACTTCACCTTGCAGATGAATGTGACGCCTCGTCGTCCTTTGCCATCGCATTTGATGAGGAACGACTTACGGTGATTGTTCTCGTCCACCTTGTATGGCTTGTCTGGATTTATCGTCTGACCACCTTCCAGTTCGTCAAGGTTCTCGTCTATTATCCTGATGGAGATGTTGTACAACTCGAAGATGTCGTCTGAGAACTCGTAATAAGCGTAATAGACGTTCTGAGGTCTGTCGTCATCATCGTTGCTACAACTTGTGAGCGTTAATGTCATGACGATAATAGATAATAATGCAATGGAACGTTGTAAAAATACATTCATAGGATTTGGGTTTGTATGTTATTGAATTTGTGAGGCTTCTTTACGTTGTTGCACCAAAGGTGCTTTAATGTTTTTGAGACACAGAGAACTCAGAGAACGCAGAGTTTTTGAAAATCACAGAACTCATTTTTGTCTTCCGAGTTCTCTGTGCTAAATTTTAATTATGAGGAATGGACTCCTTCCTCGTTCAGCGAACCAGCATGTTAATTATTAATTCAAGTTTAGCTTGTAGTTAAATTGTAGTTAAAATGGAGTTATATTATAGGAAGGTAAAAAGACGTTTGATTGTTTAGGATTATCTTGTAAAACCCCTTTGCGATGGGCATCCGTCTTTTTTACTCCACTTTTACTCCTCTTTAACTCCTTTTTAACTCCTTGCAAGTAAAGCGTCAGCTGAACTTGCGAAACTTGAATTAATTATTAATTCGCTTAATCCTTGTCTATGACCCTATACTTGCCAGATAGGTGCATCATGGCAAAGAGGCGCATGAGACCGTCGTAGTAGGCATCGTAGTAGCCATCGGCGTATGGGAGGTGTGATGAGTTCCAAATCTTCTTGACAAACTCCATGCGATGCTCGTTGGTTGATACCAATGAGGCAGCGGCAAGGGTAGAGACGATGCCGAGTGAGTGGCGCAACTTAGTGTAGCCTCCAGCTCCGAGAATCCTCTCTGGTGTCGTACCGTCCACGTTGTACTGGTCAACGAATGTGTCGATACCTTGTGAGTAGAAGAAATTCTGTATCTTGTTTTCGTACATCCTCTGCCATTCCTCATCCTTGCCACCTGACCATGTGTAGTCGAGTACCACGTTCATTGGTACGCGCCATGAGTCGTAGCGAAAAGCATCGCCGATAATCTGACGTGAGTTGAGGAGAGTGCCGTCGTAGTTGTTGTAGTCAGGTGTGAGACCTGTCTCTGGGTGGATGCTCTTGTGGAGGTACTCACGTGCAGCCTTGGCACATTCCATCCAATATTCAGCCTTGCCGTCCTGCGCATATCGTGCCCATACCTCATAGAAGGCAGGGAGATGATATGAAGGGTCTGTATGGTTAGAGCCTGGAACGAAGGTGATGAGCTTAGTCTTCTCGTCAATGAGTGACATCCTTACGGTACGTGCAGGGAAGTGCATGAATGCCGGGAATGTTGCTTCTCTTGGTTCCATGCACTTGAGTATGTGCTGTGCCTCTTCAAGGTAGTTGATGCCTGTGTCGTTGCCCCATCTGTTTGATGCAAAGAGTAGGGAAGTGATGAAGTAGAGTTCTCCATCAGACGCAGGTCCCATGGCGTTGGATGTACCGTCTATCTTGCAACTCCAGCGGAAGTAACCCTTGTATGTTCCTTCCTGATTCTGCATATACTTCTTGCTCCATCGCCAGATGCGGTCGAAGATGTCCTTACGGTCAAACTGCACGGCAATCATCATTCCGTATGACATACCCTCTGTGCGCACGTCGTGGTTCTTGATGTCGGACACGTAGCCCATGCTGTCGCCCACCTCAAAGTATATCCTGTTCTCGCCAAAGAAGAGGGAGTCGAACACGGCGTTCAGTTTCTTGTCGATGTCCTTCTGTGAGTAGCCAGCCTCCTTGAACACGTTCTTGTAGCGGTAAGCTGGTTTTGCTGTTGATGTTTGTGCCATAATGCTGTTTTGGCAATCATTGCTTAGTGAGCTTGCCATAATCATGGACATGCCTACTGCCATTGCTTTTAATGGTTGAATCATGGTTCTCTTGTTCGTTAGAATGCCACAAATATACAAACGTTATCGGAATTAACACGCCTGATTGTGACATTTATTTGAGTTTTTAAGTTTTTGAGTTCTTAAGTTTTTTAGTTTTCGCGGATTTTAAGTTTTTAAGTTCGTGAGTTTGTAAGTTTTTTAGTTTTCGCAGAAGTGGATATCCGCAAGAACATAAAAACTCACAAACTTAAGAACTTAAAAACTTACTTCACCACGAAGTCTATCTCCTTGAGGTCCTTGTCAAGTGATGAGCTACCGTAGAGAATCTTGTAGCGGCCGCTACGTGTTGAGAGTTCATCTATTGATGGATCGTAATACTCGAATGCTTCACCGTCAAGAGTGATGACAGCATTGCCTGTCTCGCCCGGAGCAAGGTGAAGCTTGCTGAATCCACGGAGTGACTTGATTGGAGCCTCGTCGTAGTCGAGTGCCTTCACATATACCTGTACTATCTCGTCTCCCTCACGCTTGCCTGTGTTCTTTACAGGGACAGTTATTGTCACCTTGCCGTCAGCCTTCATTGATGACTTGCTTATCTTGGCTTTGCCATACTCGAATGTGGTGTATGAGAGACCGTAGCCGAAGGCATAGAGAGGTGTGCCGCGGAAGTAACGGTATGTGCGGTTGTCCATGCTGTAGTCGAGGAAGTCTGGGAGGTCATTGTTTGAAGCGTAGAATGTTACAGGCAACTTACCTGATGGGTTGAAGTCGCCGAAGAGTACCTCTGCAAGTGCCTTTGCGCCACCCTGACCAGCGTACCATGCCTGTACGAGTGCGTCATACTGGTCTTCTATGCTGCCGAATGCGATGGCAGAACCAGAGCAGTTGACCATGACCACAGGCTTGCCTGTTGCGTGCATAGCCCTTACGAGTCGCTGCTGTACCTTTGGAAGCTCAATGTCAGCCTTGTCGCCACCTTCACCCTCGAGTCGGGCAGAGATACCGCCAATGACGATGATGGCATCAGCATCCTTCACCTCCTTCTGGAGCTCTGTGTAGTCAACGAGGCGACGCTCGCAGATGTCGCCACGGAGCATGGCAAAGTTACCGTTGCCGTGCTTGTACTCTATCACTACGTCGTATGTCTCACCCTCCTTTACGTTGAATGACTTGTAGTTTGCCTCACGACGGAAACCGAAGCCACGGCGCATCTCAGGCTTGGCATCTTCCACCACCTCGCCGTTAATCTTGAGGAGGTAGCCGTTGTCCGTGTTGAGCGTATATTTCATCTCGCCTGTGAATGTGGCCTTATACTTACCACTCACGCGAACTGAGAGACTGTCGTTGTTGATGCCCTGGGCAAATCCCCATGCACCGAATGTTGAGAACTCAAGCTTGTCGTAGTAGCCAGTCACGTCTGGCTTGCCAGCAAGGTTACGGTTGTTGTAGAACTCCACGAACACACCCTTGCCGTCGTTGAACTCGCCAAGGTGGTGAACAGTGTTGTATTCGTCAGTAAGCTCACATGCCTTGCTGTATATGACCTTCGCACCCGGAACGGCATTGCGTATGCCTTCGAGCAGAGAGTGCTTGTGGTTGTCTGTAGGCGTACCGCCATAGTTACCGTTGAGCAGTTCAACGTCGTCAGCGTTAGGACCTACCACGGCAATGGTCTTTATGCTCTTTGAGAGAGGGAGCACACCGTTGTTCTTGAGCAATACCATTGACTCGCGTGCTGCCTGTACGGCGAGGTCGTTGTTTGACTCGCTACTGATGACCTCAGGCTTGAGGTCTTTCCAAGGAATCATGTCCTCAGGGTCGAACATACCAAGCTCGAAGCGTCCGTAGAGAGTCTTGCGGAGGTGCTCGTCAAGTGTTGACTCGTTGATGAGACCCTTGTCAAGAGCCTCCGTGAGTACCATGAACACCTTACCGCACTCGAGGTCAGTACCGTTGAGCACGGCATCCACAGAAGCCGACAGCGGGTCCTTGTGAGTCTCGTGCTGTCCCTTGTTGTAGAAGTTGTTGATGGCATCACAGTCAGTAAGCACAATGGCATCATATCCCCATTTCCTGCGGAGGATGTCCACGAGGAGACGGTCACTTGTACAGCAAGGCTTACCCTCGTATCTGTTGTAGGCGCACATCACCTCGCGCACGTTGCCCTTCTTTACGAGAGCCTTGAATGCAGGGAGGTAAGTCTCCCAGAGGTCACGCATGGACACTGTGGCGTTGTAGCTATGACGGAGAGGCTCAGGGCCGCTGTGTACCGCATAGTGCTTTGCACACGCATGAGTCTTGAAGTATCTGTCATCGTTGCCCTGCATACCGAGTACCGTCTGTACACCCAGTACGGCATTGAGATAAGGGTCCTCACCGCAAGTCTCCTGACCGCGTCCCCAACGTGGGTCACGGAAGATGTTCACGTTAGGACACCAGTATGTAAGTTCTGGGTTGCCAGGGTAGTATGTCACACCCATTGGCACGTTGAATATGTTATGGTCAGAACGGTTCCAGTTGGCACGAGCCTCGTCCGAAACAGTTGAAAACACGTCATACACCAGCTTTGAGTTGAAGGCAGCAGCCATACCGATAGGCTGAGGATAGACCGTGTAGCCACCCTGTCGTACACCGTGGCAAGCCTCGTTCCACCAGTTGTACGAAGGAATGCCGAGGCGGTCGATGCTGACCGATTTGTTCATCATCAGTCCCACCTTCTCCTTTGGAGTGAGCAATGAGATGAGGTTCTCCACACGCTCCTGATACGTGAGGTTCGTGTCCTGATATGGATACTTATGGTTGGCATCGTAAGCAGCACCCTTCTTCACGTTACCGAATGCAGTGATAGCACCGAGAGTCTTGCCGTTCTGGTCGAGCAACTCCACAGAGCGGAATGTCTTGCCCTCGCCCTTGGTAGGTGAGAAGGACACCATCACCTTAGCCTCCTCTCCCGGCTTGATAGCCTCGGTAGGGTAGAAGGCACGTATGCAGTCGCAACTTGGCACAGCCTTGCTGATACGTATTTCTTGCTTTGAATTGTTCTTCATCGTGAAGGTATGGCTTATTGTGCCATCCTCTGCGTTAATATCGCCGAATCCCCATTTGTATGAGTCAAGTGTCACGGCTTTGTTCTTTACCTGTGCATTCATAGGTGCTATGGCAAGCACGGAGCACAGAAGTAAGGAGAATACGTTTGTTTTAGTCATTTTCAAATGTTAAAAAAGTTAGTTAATTCACTGTCCATTTAGACCTTTTTGTGCCAAAAAGGTTTAATTGTTTTTTTGTGTTTCGCAAGTTCTGCTACACACTTTTCTACCCCCGATTCTTCGGCAACCCTTCGTAAACCCTTCGTGAGGAGTTCGTGTCGTCATCGCCTCTGAATCACATTGCAAAGATACGGCAAAAGGATGATACCGCCAAAGGATTTCTATATTTCAACTGCACAACACTGCACAACTTAAATTTTGCATCCAAAAGAATTTGATATTCAGTAAGAAATACTTATATTTGCAGTGCAAACATGACATATTTTTTATTTTTAGAACCCGTCGCCAGAGGCGACTAAATTACCAATCTGCGCAATCTTTAATCCAATCTTTACATTTTTATGCGCTAAGGCGCCAATTGGAAAAACAGGCAAGAAACAGAACAAAAACAAGAAAAAACAAATTTTTACCCTCTGTGTCCTTTGTGTTCTCTGTGTTTTAGAATTAAATGGTAAGATTGGATTAAAGATTTCCTCCTTACAGTCAGAGAGAGAAGTTGGTAATTTAGCCTTCGCCAGAAGGCGGGTTCTAAAGAAGGATAATAATTTCTGTGCAAAGCATTTTTAACTTTTAATTTTTAATTTTTAACTCCCATGACGAC
>JAFZVY010000121.1 GCA_017617575.1 Bacteroidaceae bacterium
CGTCAAAAGTGCAGAAATAGACCGTTATCAATAAAAATAACAAAAACAAACATTAAAATATCATACCACAATGGCATGATATATCAAACAGGAAAATGCCCGACCTACACACAAAGGCAGGAACAAATGCCTCTACCGCATCGCAAGGCAACAGTACGTTTTGGCTTTAAACACAGAGAGCAGAGGACAGCAGAGTTTTATATTTCTGAGTTCTCTGTGCTCTCTGTGTTTAATTATATTGTTTTACTTCCCTTTGGTCAGTGAGAAAAGTTCTTTTGTTTTTCCAATTGGCGCCTTTGGCGCATACTATAATGGTAAACACTTTATAATTAACGAAGAATCGAGCAACCCAAATTTAAAAACAAGAGAATGTGTTGCACTTGCAACTTATGTAACCTTTTTGCATCAATCACGCAGTTATGTAACATTATTATATATGTTGGGGACGAAAAGCACGGCTATTGTTCGGTTTTTGCCTAAAAAATAACTATCTTTGTGGCGTTATACTAAACTTACTAACAAAATTTTACTTAATGGGCAAATTTCAACAAAAGGTGAACAGAGGACTGGCAATGATGACAGTCGCACTTTGTTCTGCATTTTTCGCAAACCAAATTTCGGCACAGAGAATTACTGACAAGCTCGACCGTGGTTTGATTGCCATGAAGGCAACCAAGGGCGTGTATGTCAATTGGCGTATCAACGCTGAGGAATACTATGACGTTGAATACAACGTCTATCGCGATGGCGTGAAACTGAATGACACTCCTCTCAAGGTGTCTAACTATACTGATGCAGCGGGTACTGTGGATAGCAAGTACACGGTGGCTGCCGTTGTACGTGGCGTGGAGCAGGCTCAGTGTTCTCCTGCCTCTGTTTGGGCTAAGAGCTATAAGGAGGTAAAGCTCACTCACGAGGGCATCAAGAGTACGCTCGTGCCTAACGATGCTTGTTGCGCCGACGTGGACGGCGACGGCGAGATTGACATCCTCATGAAGTTCGACAACCTTAGCGAGATGGAGCAGAACTATCCAAAGTACGGGCCTAATATTGGCGGAGTGAACACAAAGGAGTATTCAATCTTCGAGTGTCTCAAGCAGGATGGTACTCGTCTCTGGTGGGTCAACTGCGGTCCTAACATGGCTGACTTCCAGAACAACGAGCAGAACATCGTGGCTTACGACTGGGATGGCGACGGAAGGGCTGAAGCAGTCATGCGTCTTGCCGACGGTTCCGTAATCCACATGGCTGACGGTACTACATATACCGTGGGTAATGCAAACATGAACATACGTGGCGACTATGGTGGCGGCGTAAACTGGTTCATCGTTGCTGGTACAAACGGAAGCAAGGAGTATCTCGTGTATGTTGACGGACTCACTGGTAAGCCATACCAGTGCATGGAATATCCTTTGCGCTTCCTTGAGAGCGGCGAGACAGACCCAGCGGTAGCTTGGGACAACAAGGGATGGGCTCACCGTAGCTCAAAGCACTTCTTCGGTGCTCCTTACCTTGACGGACGCAAACCAAGCATCTTCCTTGCAAGAGGTATCTATACAAGACACAAGATGGTGGCATTCGACGTTGATGCTGCCACTCACAAGCTCGTGCAGCGTTGGGCATGGAACTGCAACGCCAACGGACCTTGGAAGGGACAGGGCTATCACAACTACATCGTTGCCGACGTTGATGAGGACGGACGTGACGAGATAGTGTTCGGTTCAATGGTCATCGACGACAACGGTAAGGGTCTTTCAACTACAGGCTTGGGACATGGTGACGCACAGCACGTTTCCGACATGAATCCTTACGTCAAGGGACTTGAGATGTTTGCCTGCAACGAGGACGCAGAGGGATACAACTATCGCGATGCAACTACAAGCAAGATATACAAGTGTGAGCTTCACGTAGGAAAGGACGTTGGACGCTCAATGATGGCTAACTTCACTGACAGCTACCCAGGCTGCATCGGTGTGGCATGGGGAGACCCAATAAGCAGCGTAAAGAACGCTAACATAAGCGGAATCTCTAACACAGGTATCAACGATAACTTCCGCATCTACTGGGACGGTGACCTTTGTAGCGAGACATTCAACTACCTCAATGGCAAGAACACTGAGGGTTGCGTTGCAAAGTACGGTAGCTGGAGCCCTATTTACACTTGCGAGGGTTCAATGACTAACAACGACACTAAGGGTACTCCTTGCTATCAGGGCGATATCCTTGGCGACTGGCGTGAGGAAATCATCATGCGTACTGCTGATAACAACATACGCATCTACTCAACTCCTACTGCCACTACGTACCGCATTCCTACTCTCTGGTCAGACCACCAGTACCGCAATGCTATGGTATGGCAGATGTGTGGCTACAACCAGCCACCTCACCTCAGCTACTTCCTCGGTAAGCTCGAAGGTATCACAATGGCACCTCCACCACTCACAATGAACGGACGCTCAGAGATTGCCAACGGTGGTGTCATCGATGCTTCATACAACGACAAGCACGCTATCGTGTGCGAGACAAACGACACTAAGGTGAGCCTTGCAGATGGAGCTAAGCCTTACATCCTTACAATCAACGTACCTTCATGGGTACAGGGTACGGCAGCTTCAAACTCTACGGCTTCTAATCCAACAATAAAGTACAACTACTACACTTGTGAGGTTACTGGTGGTTACCTTGACGGTAAGGCACGTCTCATAAAGCAGGGTGACGGTGTGCTCAAGCTTCCAAAGGCTGACTTTAAGCACACAGGTGCAACAGAGGTCTGGGCAGGTACGCTCGACTTCGACGGTACTCTCAAGAACTCTTCACTCTGGCTCAACCGTCACACTACTCTCAACTCAAACGGTGGTCAGTTCCGTTCAATCACTACCAACTATGGTGCTTCCGTATGTCCTGGTGGCGAGAACTCAATAGGCGAAATCAGTACCGATTCACTCGTACTCGGCTTCGGTTCACGTCTCGTACTTGATGTATATTCTGACGGCAAGGTTGGCGACAAGATAAACGCCAAGTATCTCAGCATAGAGCGCAAGACAGGTACTGCATGGACACAGGGTGGTCCTAAGTTCCTTGCACCAGTCATTGTACTTGTGCCACACCTTGCAGAAGGAGAGGAAAAGATTGCAGCAGGCAAGTATATCCTCGGTAAGGTAGAGAAAGTTATCTCTGGTTCTGTATCAAACATCGTTCTTGAAGGTCTTGCAACAACCAAGAAGTTAGTATATGTAGAGGAAGGCAACCTCATCCTTGAAGTTCAGGGTGTACGTGATGCTGCTTCTGTCGTATGGACAGGTGCTACCAACTCTACATGGGACCTTGCAGAGACAGAGAACTTCACCGTAGAAGGTGAGGCTACAACATTCGTATCAAACGACGATGTTCTCTTTACTGACGATGCCAAGACAAAGACAGTGACAGTGGCAGGCAACGTTTCACCAGCCACAATGGAGTTCAACGGTACTACAAACTATACAGTTTCTGGTTCAGGCGCAATCGTTGGTTCAACTAAATTCATCAACAGCGGAACGGGTACTGTTACAATGGCAGGCAAGAACACTTACACAGGCGGTAACAACCTCAAGGGCGGTGTGACCGTGGTAAGTCTCCTCTCTAACGCATACAGCGAGGTTGGTAACCTTGGTGGTGTCACTACTAACGCTAACCTCTTCACAATGGAGAACGGTGCAGTGCTTCGCAACTCATCAGCTGTAGAACAGGGTTCACCAATGAAGATGGTCGGCGAAGATGGTGGTGTGATTGAGAACAACGGTGAGTTCAAGATGGATGCTGCATTCAGCGGAACTAAGCTTACAAAGAAGGGAAGCGGATGGCTCATTATCAACTCAACTTCTTCACTCAGTACACTCGCCGCTGCTGCAGGTACTGTCGATGCTGGCAACAAGGTCGCAAACAAAATTGAACTTCAGGGAACAGCATCACTTACTGGTACAGGATTCCTCAACACTCCTATCGAGGTTGTTGACAAGGCTAAGGCTAAGCTCACAACAATGAACCGTGCCACAACAAATCTTGCACTCACAGGTACAGGTCAGGTCACTATCTACTGTGCAACGGAGAAGGGTAGCAACTACTATGCTACACGTACTCCAATACAGCTTAACCTCAAGAACTTCGAGGGAACTCTTGTAGCAGATGCAACATACGCAGCTGACGGACGCTTCACATTCGATACATCAAACGGTGGCGAAAAGTGGACGCTCAACATCCCTGCAAGCCGTTACGTTCAGAACTCCGGTAAGACACTCCGCATCGGAAACGTAACAGGTACTGGTGAACTTGGTGGTTCATGTGCATTCTCTAACGGTGCTTCCGTAGGTGCAAATACATGGCAGGTAGGTAACGATGCTAACTTCGCATTCGATGGTAAGGTTGTTTCAAACGATAAGTTCACTAAGATGGGAACTGGCAAGATGACTACATCAGGCGTTTGGACAACAACAGGTGCTGTATCTGTCGATGCCGGTACATTGCAGGTTAAGTCAGGTTCAACACTTGGTACAGGTGCTCTCACAGTAAGTAAGAACGGTAGCATACTCCTCGTGTCAAAGGCAGGAACACCAATGACTAACAGCTCGTACTCATTCAACGGAACTGTTCAGGTAGGTGCAAACACAACTGCTGTCACAGGATTTGCAAACTTCAACAACAAGGCAGTCACTTTCGGCTCTACAGCAAGATACATTCCTGCACTTCGTAAGTCAGCTGGTACTTCACCAAACAACACGTACCTCACTGCTATCTCAACGCTCAAGTTCACAGCAGGTGCAACTATCGCTCCTGTACTTTACAGCGGATACGTTCCAACAACTGACGCTGCAACACCAGACAAATTCGTTCTCTGGACAGAGGTTAAGACTGCCAACGTAGGTACGATCAACTTCGAGCTTCCTGAGCTTCCTGCATGGAACTACTGGGACACATCAGAGATTAGCAATGGTATTCTCTACGTACGTTGCAACGAAGAGATATACAATGCCATCGAAGGCATCGCATCTGACGAAATCGTCAATGTTGATGTAACAAATATGTCAGGTATGGTTGTTGACCAGTACTCATGCCCAATGGGTAGTGTTAAGGAATCATTTGCAAAGCGTAACCTCAAGGGCGTATATGTCCTCAACGTAGTGAACGAGGATGGCAAACGCACTTCATTCAAGGTTGCCAAGTGATAATGTATTTTCATCATCACGGTGTAATTCACACGTATCTTCTCAGCCCTCGTGGCTGAATGAATAATATGTCTCTTTTCATTGGAGCGCATCAGCATTATGACTGATGCGCTCCAATTGCTTTATTGATACTCTCCGATAGCATTGCCAGTACGTGCCATATTACTATGCCATTAACAAACTCATCCATTTTGATAATAATCACGAGGTAGCATAGAGATTGCACCTTCCTAATATATAAAGGTTTACTTCGTAACAGATCAGTTGCAGGAATGGCAAGGCATGAAAAAAGCGTTTGAACGTCGATGTTCAAACGCTTTCTTTTAATATTTAATTCCGATTTTTACTTTTTCATTATCATTGGAGGGAGACCTTTGACGTGAATCTTGCCATGTTTGTTAGCAGTAGAGATGCCTTGCCTTGTCTCGCTTGCTGACGAAGCAATATTGATGCGGTCATACTTGTAGAAGTCAGCTTCCTTGTATGTGCCACCGCTGAACTTCATTATCGCCTTGTATATTGCTTCACGGCTTGGTGCATTGAACGTATGGCTTAAGTAGTGGTCACGCATGATACTGTTGCGTGTTGGACGGTAGTAGCCAGTGGAGTAGCAGTTAGCACCTTCGTATGCGCCTATGCCCTCGCTCGCGTAATCCTCGTTGTGAATGAACTTCTCCCATATTGGGTGCTCCTTGTTGTAATCGACATTTACGTAAATGCCTTGCTTGTGATATGCGTCAATGTATGCCTTGTCATCATCTGTTGGGCCACCTTCAAACTCTACGTACTCGTCAGCAAGGAGTGCAATTCCGTGACCTCCTGCCTCATGGCACACTACGTATGGGTCGTTCATCATGATGTGTGAAACAAAACTACCATTTTCAGTAATGTTAGTGACACTACGATAAACGAAGTGAGCGTTATAGACAACTATTGTACGGAATATTGTGTCATTTTCATTAAAGACTGGCGTATATTTACGTGCTTTATCGCTTTCTGAATATATGCTGTCGGTAGGCATGTTGGCAATGTATGTGAGGTCGTTGCTATCCGAAACCCTGTACACACAATAGCTTGTGAAGCGATTGCGGAAACTCTTGTATGGCTCTACGGAGAAGAAGCGTTCCATCTCGCGTGTCATGGCTTGGTTGTACTTTCCGCTCATGATGTCTTGGTCAGTAAAGCCTTGTCCAACGAATACAAGCTTGATGCCAGGACCTTCTGTTGCCTGCTCAAGCATGACAATGTGTTTATCCAATGACTTGTCCTTTGACTTCACGATTGACTCCTCACTGTGTATCTTGAATGTCTGACCAGCCTTGAGACCGTCCTCTGGGTCATCTACAAGGAGGAAAGCATTGCCCTCGACCTTTTCTCCGTCTTCTGTCTCTATTGCTTTTGCATCATACAGGAAATATGTCACGTCACCCTCGGTAGGGAATACTGGCACGTATGTCACGTAGTAGTTGCCTTCACGCTCCATCTTATCCTTTTCCACGCACACTAACTGAACACCTTTGTCAAGTGTCTCGTCCGTGAACTTGTCATTATCCATGTCGTATTCAAATGATGTAGGGAAGATGGTTGTTGTGTGTGATACCAAGCCAAGATATTCGTTCTTCAGCTTATCCTTGTTCACCATAATCTTAAGGTATGCAAACATGTGCTTGAAATTAAGTTCAAGCTTGCCATCGTGGATAGTACCCACGCTGTACATCATGATGTCACGTGCGCTTGAACTTGTATTTTCAAGCACGTTGTAACCGATAGAATCAGCAACAAGGTGGTTATTCTTTACTTCTATGTTCGTAGCTCCGTTGTTAAGCACGGCATACACCTGCTCACCCTCAACTCCTGTCAACTTTTGGGAGTTTGCGTAAGCTGTGAAGACAACTGTAGTGCCGTCGTGCTGAATAGATGCAAAGTAGCTGTATTTTGCATTCTTCGTGTAGAGTGTGATGGAGTCACCATTCTGCCACATGAGTCTCACGTTGTCATCTGCATTCTGAATACCGACACGTGTATCTGCGTCCATGTTTATCCTTGTTGTCACAAGAATATTCTCACCGAACAGGTCGGCAGTAAGACCAGGAGAGTCATCCTTGTCCTTGCACGAACTGACGACTACCAAAAGGAGGGTAAAGATTATTCCTCTAAAGAAAATTGATTTCTGTTTCATAATTATGCTATTGATTTTTCCTGAAATAAATCGTATTTATAATGAATGTTGGAATGGTTGAGTCTGAACTTATAACTTTATAACTACCCAACTCAACTTTTAACTGTTAACTCTTAACTTTTAACTCCCCCTCAGGGGGACTATATTTGGCTTTCTCCCTCAATGAAGTTATCCACAATCATGGTCTCGCCATTGAACACGGCGTATGTGAAGAGAGTCATCCATTCGCCAAGAAGGATGAGGCGTGAGTTCTCACCAAAGATGAGGTCAAGTTCGATGTGACGATGACCGAAGATGAAGTAGTTGATGTCCGGATGCGTCTTGAGATAGTCCTTTGCAAAGAGCACGAGTCCTTCTTTGTCTTCTCCCTTGTAAGGCTCTTCGCCGTTGCCAGCATCGCTCTCGTAACCCACAATCTTCGTCACGTTGTCAAAGTCCTGGCGCTCGTCCATGTTACCGCCCTTGCGCTTAATACGGCTGTGCTTAGCCCAGTTGAGGGCAAAGTTGAAGAATGGGTCAGGATGCACGAAGCAACGTGTGAGCTTGCGCAGGGTGTTGCTCTTGAAGATGCTGAACAGAACCTGAGTCTTCCAGTTGTGGTCACGATAGTCAAGACCGTCACCATGTGCGAGGAAGAATATCTTACCCCTTATCTCGCATACGCACTCTTCCTTATGCAGGATAACGCCACACTCCTTCTCAAGGTAGTCGTTCATCCATTGGTCATGGTTACCCGTGAAGTAGTGTATTTCCACTCCCATGTCCGTGAGTTCCGACAACTTGCCAAGGAAACGTGTGTATCCCTTTGGCACTACCTGATTGTATTCAAACCAGAAGTCGAACATATCGCCAAGCATATAGATGGCTTCCGCCTTGTCCTTTATCTTGTCGAGAAAGTTGACGAGGCGTCTCTCATGTGTTCGTTTGTGAGTTATTGCACGACAACCAAGGTGTGCGTCACTCAAGAAGTAGATATTCTTCATAATTATATGGTTTTCTATAGGGGCTAGAAGCTCTAGTTGTTATAGTTGTTCTAGTTTATCTAGTTATTCTTTATTGTATTGTCCCGGAGGCCGCCCCCTTTGGGGGCTGGGGGGCCTTACATAAAACCAAGGTCCAGTTTAGCCTCTTCGCTCATCATGTCCTTTGTCCATTCTGGCTCAAAGACTACCTCCACGTTTGCGTTTTTCACGCCGTGGATGCTTGTGAGCTTCTGGTTGATGTCCTCAAGGATGAAGTCGGCTGCTGGACAGTTCGGTGCCGTGAAAGTCATGTCGATATTGAGGTCATAGACGTCCTCGCCTTCTGGCTCAGTTGAATCCACAACTTCAATCTTGTATATCATGCCCAAGTCGTACACGTTCACTGGTATCTCAGGGTCGAATACTGTCTTGAGCATCTCAATTGTCTTGTCTTCTATTTCGCTTTTTGAAATCATATTTTGCTGTTATTTTTTAACTTTTAACTCCACCAGCGGTAGCTGGTAGTTATATCTTTCCGTTCTCTGCATAAGAGAAGTAGTCGTTATTTGACACTATTATATGGTCAAGCATTCGTATGTTCATCGTGTCGCCCACTTGCTTTATCTTGCGAGTCAACTCGTTGTCGGCATTGCTTGGAATAAGCCTTCCACTTGGATGGTTGTGTACAAGGATAAAGCACGTAGCCTTGGCAAGTATGGCGTGGCGCATCAATATCCTATGGTCAACGGCAGTCTCTGTTCTGCCTCCCTGACTCAGGTGCACCAGCTTGATGAGAGAAGCATTGTTGTTGAGAAGTATTGCCCAACTCTCTTCGTGGTCAAGGTCTCGTACTCTTGGTTGCATGTATTCAAACACTTCTTGACCTGTGCTGAACTGTTTTATCTTCTCGGCATCCTCCAGTAGTCGGCGACGTCCTATCTCTGCTGCTGCCAAGATGGTCAGAGCCTTTGCGTCACCTATTCCTTTGAAATCCTTTAGCTCGTCCACGGTCATCATCGAAAGGCGTGTCAGCTTGCCATCGCATGCGTTCATCACGTCTTGCATAAGTTCCACGGCAGTCTTTTCCTTCGTTCCGCCACCAATGAGTATTGCCAGCAGCTCTGCTACTGTCAAGGCATCTACTCCCTTGTCGAGTAGCTTCTCTCTTGGACGGTCTTCTGCCGACAGGTCTTTTATTGTGATGTGACTCATGACGATTAAATTTATAATTAAGAGTTAAAAATTAAGATTTAGTCAAAACCCTAACCTTTCACTTTTAACTGTTATTTGTTAACCGTTAACTCCCCGTCAAGGGTGTTAATTATAAAAGTTCTTCTCGAATGCAGCAAACTCGCTCTTGCCGAGTACGCATCGTAGCCACCAAGCCTTGATGAATCCGAATCCATATCCCATGAGTTGCACGTATGCTGCCATGATGCTTTGTGCACCTATCTTCACGCTCTTGTTCATGATGCTCGAATCTACAAGTATGAGTAGCATATAGAGCAACAAAGGACAGAGTGGAACCCACCATAATGCAGGATAGACAAATGCCATGACAATGGATGATGCAACGAGGAATATCACTCCAAGCGTGAACACCATCGGAAGCATGTGTACCAGTTTCATCGTTCCCGGGTGACGCTTCTCAAGGTTAATGCGCGCTATGCCTGAGTTGAACACCTGTTTGAAGAACTTCCTCATGTCCGTTCGTCTCTTGTGCCATACCCAAGCTTCTGGGAATAGGCGGCAGGTGTAGCCATTCTCGAATATGCGGTAGCTGAAGTCGATGTCCTCGCCAAAGCGCATCTTTGAGAATCCGTTGAGCGCATTATATACAGAACGCTTCATACCCATGTTGAATGAGCGAGGGTAGAACTTGTCCAGTTTCTTCTTTCCTCCACGGATGCCACCAGTTGTGAAGAATGATGTCATCGAATAGCTTATCGCCTTCTGTATGTCCGTGAATGACTCGTGTGCAGCATCAGGTCCTCCGAAGGCATCGCAAGGATTGCTTGTGAGTTCCTTCTGGATAGCCTCAAGGTAGCCAGATGGAATCACGCAGTCGGAGTCAAGTATGAGAACATAGTCACCCTGTGCCTTTTCCACGCCATAGTTGCGTGCAGGTCCTGGGCCTCCGTTCTCCTTTAGGAAGTAGTGGATGTCGAGCTTGTCGGCATACCTGTCGCACACTTCCTTGCAAGGCTTCTGCGAACCGTCCTCAACGATGATGACCTCGAAGTCCTTCACCGTCTGAGTGAGAAGGCTCTCGAGCAACTCGTCCACCTCGTCAGGACGATTATATACTGGAATTATTATTGAATACACTTGTAAGTTCTTGAGTTTTTAAGTTTTTGAGTTCTTAAGTTCTTGCCACTTGCTTTTCCTTTGAATCTCTGGTAGCAGCATAAGCGTCCCGGATGGCTCTCCTCCCCTCGGGGAGGTCGGGAGGGGGCTTCATTCAAAGTACAGCGTCAACACAATCATCTTGCTGCGTCCCGAATTGACTGACTCCGTAAATATGAGCATGTCCTTGTCGGTTATGTCTGTACGGTCCTTGTCAATTATGTTGCGAAGTCCGTAGCAGAACTTTATCTCTGGAATGAACTTGAACCACGGAGCGTAGAAGTCGCATCCCAAACCAGCTTCAAGGTAGCAGTCGAAGCTCTTCAGCAGCAACTCCTTCTGCCTCTTTATCGTGAGGTCGAGCGTTGGGTTCACACCTGCCATCATGTATGGACGGTAATTGTTGAAACGCTCTGCACTGAACTTCAGGTCGAGAGGAAGCGAGATGTATGTTGACTTCATCGACATATATTGCTTCTTTGCGTTCAACTCGTTCCTGAACGTCAGGTTCTTCGTTCCGAAGTGCATCGTAGGTATGAGTCGTAGGGAAAGGTGCTTGGTGAGGTACATCTCGCCAAGGATGCCCACGCTAAATCCAGGCTCATAGTTTGGAACCTCCACAAACCATTGGTTGCCGTTCTCGTCCTTGTATCCGTTCTGTTTAATCTCAAGGTCCTGCATGTGCGTACCTATGAGGAAACCATAATGAAATCGCCTCTGGTCTATGTAGGGACGGAACATGACTTTCCTCGTCTGTGCCGAAACGAGTAGTGACGACATAGACACGAGGCACAGCAATGCGCCCTTCAGTATGCGATTATGTAGTTGTATATAGTTGTTCATCGTTATTTTAAACGAGAAAAGCACGGATTTATTTTGATAGATAGACTCTTTACCGTAACTTTGCGCAAAGTTAAGAATTAAAATCCATAATTAAGAAATAAGGATTAAGATTTTGAACTTAGTGGCTTAGAATTGGAATCTGAGACACAAAAGAAGGCAAGCTTTTCCTTAAAAACGATGAGGAGGAATTGAGGACTCATTGAGGACAAACGAAGTAACGTTTTAACCTCAAAAACTTCTCACTTCTTAACTTCCGAAGACAACATATACTAAACATATACAGAACATAAATGAAACTGACAGTTATTGGCGCTGGCAATATGGGTGGCGCGCTCATCCACGGATGGGCAAAGAGTGGCAAGATTGAGAGTATCACAATATCTGACAAGAACGAGGCTCTTCTTGCAAGTTTTAAGGAGAAATATCCATCAATCGTTACGACTACTGACAACGTGGCTGCCGTAAAGGGTGCAGATGTTGTGGTCATCGTCGTAAAGCCTTGGCTCATGTCTCTCGTCCTCGATGAGATAAAGCCTGTCCTCGACCTCACTAAACAGGTTGTGGTAAGTGATGCTGCCAACTTCACGACAGACAAGCTTGCCGAGGCACTCGGAACAGATGCTGCCAACTTCTTCTATGTCATTCCTAACATAGCAGCAGAGTTTGGTGCAAGCATGAGCTTCATCGCCAAGGGCAAGAATGCAAGTCAGGAAAGCCTTGACTGTGTAAAGTCACTCTATGATATATGTGGCGACACACTCGTTGTTGCAGAGAACCTCGTAGGACCAGGTATGATGATGGCATCATGCGGTATTGCCTACGTCATGCGTTACATCCGTGCACAGATGGAAGGTGGATGCGAGATGGGCTTCTACCCACAGCAGGCAAAACAGATTGCACTCCAGACAATGCAAGGTGCAGTGAGCCTCCTCAAGGAAACTGGTTGGCATCCAGAAGAAGCAATCGACAAGGTCACCACTCCTGGTGGCGTAACCATCAAGGGACTCAACGAGCTTGACCATGCAGGATTCAACTCAGCCGTAATCCGCTCACTCAAGGCAGGACTCAAGAAAAATGAAGAATGATGAATGATGAATGAAGAATAAGTCTTAGTCGCCGTCTTTGGCGACTCTTCAAATAAAATGGAAAGGCAGGTGTAGTGCAAGCTCCACTTGCCTTTTCTGCGTATTGACTATCCTCAAATCCTTAATTTTAGGGGTAATCGTATTTTTTTGTTTTTTTTATTGCATTTTTTTTGACGTAAAACAAAAACTTCATATATTTGCAAAGTCTGTATTTCGGGTGAAATCATAGTCGGGAATGATGATGACACCATATCTACCTACGGACATTAAACGGGAAATGTGAACCTTATATTTGAATTATATATATTGAATGGGAATATGAACGTATTGAACAGAA
>JAFZVY010000122.1 GCA_017617575.1 Bacteroidaceae bacterium
GATAGCAGCTTTGGAGAAAACCTCGCTTAGAGACCTGATTACGATTTCACGTGCTTCTGTCAATCTCAATCAAAATGTCAAAGAGCGTACTTTGTTTGATAACTTATAAAGCAGTGCGAATTTATTGCACCAGTACTAATTGCGAATTATGAATCATGCATTATTTTACAATCCCCATGAACTTGGAGATAATGATGATTCGATGATGTCTTCGTCATCATCACGGAGGTTACAGAAGAAGTCGAGGCCTGTGCGCTCCTCAAGTTCGTCGATAGAGCATGCAGAGTTCTTTGCAAGGCTGTTGAGGAAACTGTCAGAAGTGTCCTTGTAATCCTTGTGCTCCATCCAGAAACCAATGGAACGAGCGTTGCCACTCTTGTCGATATAGAGACAAGCCATCCAGTAGTATTTAGGAATGGCTACGCTCACAACCTTTCCGTTAGTTGTGTAGAGAGTACGGTAACCGAGGATGTTGCCTTCGTTGATAGTACCACCCTTGACTATGTAGAGAACACCACCGTTCTTAGTAACTGTGCCACGTCCCCATTCGTCACGAGCACGGTCCTCAACTACGCCCCAATACTTCTGGTTGAAAGCAGAAATCATTGGAGACATGTTTGACATATAGAATGTCTGCTCATTTGCCTCCTTTGAGAAGTAACGCTCTGCGCTTCCCACGATATGGCCACGGTCGTAACCACTACCGAATCCTGATGTACCGAGCTGGTGGTCTCTGTCATTATCATAGAAAGGTTCACCTCTCCATGCGTCTGTACGACTGCTCCAGTTCTTCTGTGAGTTCTTAGAGTCGTATGTGTATGCTGACCATACGGCATGCATCTTCTCCTTGTCGTAGAGAACAGTGTAGTTTACATCACCATTTGAAAGTGTGTGGCAGATGTAGTCATAGCGAGTGTCGATACGAGGCATCTCAAGACGTGTAACTGTAGAGCCTGATTCGTTTGTCTCCACGTTCATGTTCTCGTTTGCACCATCTCCACCGTCCAAATAAACGTGAGTGCCATCTGTGTTCTTTACCTTCAAGTCAGCATTAGCAGCAGCTGTCTTAACAGAATCCAAGCGGCAAACGCTGTCTGTGTAGAGCACGCGTGTCTTACCCACGAACTCCTCAAGTGCATTCATGCGAACACGAGCACGATAGTAGTAAGCTGTGTTTGCCTGTGGGTTGGCGATAACGACTGTGAAGTCCTTTCCGTCGAAGTCCTGTGAAGTGAGTGCAATCACGCCTTCCTTCATGTTCTTGTCAGTGCTGTATTCAAATCCTACAGAGTAGAGGTTGGCAGAGCCAAGACTTGTGCTTCCGTAGAGAATTACAGAACCGCTGATAGTATCGCCAACTGTACCGAGAGTAGTAGCCATACCGTTGTTAGGACAAACAACAACATGGTCTTCCTCGTCCTCGCTACAAGATGTGAGTGCGAATGTACTGCTGATGGACAAAGCCATCAGCAGATATTGAAGTTTCTTAATCATAATTTTCATTCTTTATTATTCTGCAAGACCTCCATTTTTTGTAGTGAGTTTTGCATCATCTACAAGGATGTCCTGTGAAGTGACATAACTTGACTTCTTTGGGTTCATAACAACAAGGTTGATTGTTGTATTTTCAGAAAGTGTGAACTCGTAAGAAACCAATGTCCAAGTCTCGTTGTTGAGGTCTGTGAAAGAAGAATTATATGTATATTTTACACTAGTACCATCTGGGTAAGCGTGGCCTCCTCTTGTTTGAGTCTTGTCTGCCTTTGTTCCCTTTGCATAGTAGCTGAATGTGTACGTGCCTGCTTTAAGTGCAATTTCCTTAGAAGCAAGACGCATATTCTTATCTTCAACAGCAGTTACAGAAACAGAGAAGCTTCCTCCATGTGCATCTGTACTCTTAGCAAGAGTTGCATTGCTTGCAGTGTTTGTTGATTTCCAACCTTCTGGTGTGGCATCGTCTGTCCAAGCCTCGAAGTTTGCATTAGCAAGAGTGATTTCGCTTTCTGTTCCTGTGTTTCCGCTGTCATCACCACCCGTTGTGTTGCCACCTTCAGTTGAACCATTTACAGAATAAACGTAAGCACTCTTTTGAGCTGTCTCAAGAGTTCCGTTATAATTAGTAATCTTACCGCAGATAACAACTTCGTCACCAACTTTGATGAACTTCTCATCTGTTACATTCTTGTTTCCAAGACCGAGCGCACGGTAAACATAGAACTGGTTTGTTGTAGTACCATCATCAGAAACGTAGAATGTCGCATTTCCAAAGGATGCAGAAACGTCCTTGAGAGAAACGACCTTGCCCTTGAAGTAAACATCTGTTGCAGATGTTGCACCCTTATCAAGCTTCTTTGCTTCTGCAATAATACCAGCGATGTTGAATGGGTCTTCCAATGTACCTGTTCCCTTTACTTCTGCATTAGGGTCTTCCTTTTCTTTCTCAACATCTTTAATCGTTCCGTTATGGCTTACAAGCTGTGAACCTTGTGTAAACTCTGGGGTGTTGCCCATATAGTTTGTTAATTGACCGTAAACAATTACTTCGTCACCTACCTTGATAGCAGTCTCAGTTGTAAACTTTGCAGCACCAAGTCCAAATCCACGGTAAACAATCAAAGTGTCTGTTTCATCAGAGATACTATATGTAGCATTACCATAATTAGAAGTGTCAATTTCCTTGATGTAATTAACCTTACCCTTAACATAATATTTTGCATCAAGACCACTTCCTGCTGCAATAAGTGCTCTTGCCTCACTTACAGTAAGAGCCTCTTCAAGCTTCTGACCTGCTGTTGGAGTTGCAGTTGTGTCAGCTACAGCCTCGCCTTCCTCGATAAGGAAGTTCATAAGTTCCCATGTTGTTGAGTTGGCTGCTGGAGCATAGAAATAGAATGCTACATATACAGAGTCATGATTTACGAAGTCCTCTGGTACTGGAATCTGTCCAGATGTGTAGAGTGTCCAGTCGTTAGTAGTTGATGCCTTTGGAGTGTAGGCAAGTGGTGTCCAAGTTGCCTTGTCAAAGTCGGCTGTATTGCCAGTGTAATCCTTTGAGATGAACACCTTGTGGTAGTTCTGCCATCCAGTTACCTTGTTCTCGTAACGGATTGTCTGGTCGAATGAAACACGTACCTTACCGCTTGCACAAGTTGTGTTGAGTGCTGGAGAGATGAGGTAAGACTCTACTTCCTTGTTTGACTTGTCGGCAGCACCGTCCCACTTCTGGTAACCTGTTGCCTGAGTATAGTTTGCACCGATGCTCCAAGCAGGAAGACCTTCCTTCTTGTCGAAAGTGCTGAATGCAGATAATGAAGCATTCTTATATGGAAGTTTCTTTCCGAAAGAAACATCTCCGTTAGCGAATATGTCGTATGGCATTGGGATATCAGCACATGATGTTGTGATAGCCAATGTTGTTGCTACTGTGAGCAAAAATGAAAATATCTTTTTCATAAATCTTTTCTAATTTGTGTGATTGTAGTTATAGTGAAGATAAAGAGGAGTTATATGGGAGTTAAAATGACGAATGAGTATCGTCTCTTTAACTTCATTTTATCTTCTTTTTAGCTTCTTGTTTAACTCCAAAGATAAATCTTAATTATTCCCCCAACTCAATGATATCGTCGATTGAACGAAGTGAAAGCTGATAGCTTGAAGAGTAACGGTTCAAGAGGCCGTAGATTGTCTTCTTGCCAGGCTTGATTGTGTCACCCGCAAACGTTGAACTTGTACTTGTGTAGAGAAGCTGTGACTTCTTCACTCCGCCAATGGTGATGTCGTGGTACTCTGAGTACACATCGCCACCTGCCTCCCAGTGGGCGTATGGCCATCCTGCGTCAGAGATAGTGACGTTCTTCATCACTACGAGCATAGGAGTAATCTTGTCAATGTTGTTTGCACTGAGGTCGTCAGCTGTTATCTCACGAGCCTGTACCATGTTTACGTTTGGCTTGCCAATCTTCTGGATGTGTGACTGCATCATTGGGAATGTCATAGGGCCAAGACGCATAGCACCGTTGGTGTTGATGTATGGCATTCCGATACGTGGTGACTTGCCGTAGCTTCCTACGTAGAGGTCCTTGAGGTTGATGCGCACCTTCTGTCCCACAGGATAGATGGCATAAAGACAGCCAATGCCCTTGATGCTTACGCCGAAACCGCCCTCGCTTGTGTCGAGTGTTCCGTCCTCGGCAACTCCCTGAATGAAGATGCTCTGGTAAATGTTGCCAGATATGTCGTTTGCAACTACGATACCTTCCACAATCTCGTCCTTGTTGACAAGGGTGTATGACTGTCCCTCAATGACGCTTGCATAGTCCTTGCGAAGCTTTGAGAGAGTGGTTGTTGGTTCACCAATATTCTCAGCAGAGTAAAGGTCATTATCGACCATCTCTGTGTCCCAGTCGTTCATGCAGGATGCAAGAGTGAGTGTTCCTGCAAATAATGCTAAAAATACTTTCTTCATATCTGCTTAGAATTTGAGTGAAACATTGAGGAATGCGTTGATTGCATTTGCATAGTAGTAATAAGAGTTCTTAGAGAACTTATAGTCGTAAGTACGGTCCTTGCGGTTCTGCTCATATCCACCAGTACGCATGTCTGTGTTGTTGGTGATGTTCTGAACCTGAAGGTTGATGCTGAGACGCTTGCCGTCACGGAGGTTGATGCTCTTACCGATTGATGCGTCGAGCATGAAGCCGCCCTTGCACTTCTCTGACTCAGGTGAGTAGCCATCAAGCACCTCGCCAGTCTCGCTGTCATAGACGTAAGCAGCGTGACCTTCGGCAGCACTTGCCTTAGCCTTTGCCCATGCGTTGGTTGTAGTACCAGTGTTTACGTTGTATTCGAGGATGTTGTTTGCAAATCCCTGTACACCACCTTCAGTAGAGTTGCTGAGGCGGAGGTAACGTGAAGCACTGATATAAACACGGTCGTAGTAGTTGAGGTTAGCATCGAAGTACCAACCGTTGATGTTGTAAGAGAGACCTACGGATGCAGCCGTGAGAGGAGTTGAATCCATCTTCACGTTCTTCATGAACACGAGAAGTGGCTGGTTTGTACCGTCCTTGATAGGAGTGAACGCATTGATCATGTTTACGAGTTCTGGGTCAGAACCTTCGTAAGAGAGCTGTGCGTTAGGATTGTTTGTATATTTAGCGTCGGAAATTGTTCCGAGAAGGTTGAGCTTGAGGTTACGTGCAAGCTTGACGCTGATGGCTGCCTCAAGACCCTTGTACTCCTGCTTAATGCCTGTCATTGTGAGGTATGTGAGGTAAGAGAAGTCATCGTTGTAGAAGGTTGTCTGCTGAGTTACATCGTTGAACTTAGTGTAGTAACCGCTAACCTTACCGCTTACAGGGCCGAAGTACCACTGGTAACCAGCCTCAACATTCCAGAACCACTCGTTCTTGAGGTCGTTGACATAGTTGTTCTGAATACGTGGGGCAACGAATGAGTTGTAGGCAAGTGGTGCCTGACTTTCGATGCTTCCTGCCACGTAGAGACGTGAAGTGGCAATCTTCTGCTCAAGCATGAGCTTGCCGCCACCACCGAGGAAGCTTGCAACACCGCTCTTACCCTTAGAGTAGTTCATGCAACGGCCGTTGCGCATAAGTCCTTCGCGCTCCATCCATGTGCCTTCGATGTCTGCGCTGTAGTTGATGGTGAAATCACCAAACTGCCACTGGTTCTGACCGAAGCCCTTAACCTTGTTCACGTATATGTTGTAGTCATATCCGAACTTGTCGCCTTCCTTGATGAGGCGGTTAGGGTTGTCCATGTCATTCTGGATGTATGAACTTGTTGAACCGTACTTGTTGAGTGAGTAGTTGTCGTAGTCATGGAATGTAGTTGCACCGAGGAGGTCGTCCATCGTGTTGTAGTGCATACCCTTTGTAGAGTTCACATTCACACCGAGAGTGTAAGTGCTACGCTTGTTAATCTTTCCGTTGAGGATGGAACTGAGGTTGAACACAGTCTGGTTGTTGTGACGCTTCTCCACATAGTAGCGGGCATCGCCACCTGTGGCATTGTTAGCCTCGTTCACAGCATAGAGCTGATCCCACTGAATCTGACGGTGTGCCTTGTCGCCTGTCCAGTAGCCATAGAGGTTCTGCCACTGTGAGAGTACGCCAGGGTTGTCGCCAAGCCAATCCGCGTTATTGAAGTTCTCATCATATACGTTGAAGATGGATGATGGAAGGTTCTTGTAGTAAGTAGGCATTGGGTTGTACGCATTGTTGTATGCGAGACGAGTGGAAGCGTAGTTCATGAATGTTACTGCTGCCGAAGTGGCGAGCTTAGTGTCCTCGTTAATCTTCCAATCCCATGTAGTGAGGAATGAAGGAGAGAACTCTGTAACCACGCGGCTGTTGCGCTTCTTGCCGTTCTGGTAACCCCATGCAGCATTGTAGTAGTGGCTGCCAGCGAGTGCGTAAGCCTCCTCTGTGGCAGCTACCTGCTGACCGCGCTCAGTTGGTGCGCCCCACACGTTGAATGAGAGGGAGTGCTTGTCGTTGAACTGCTTCTCAGCACCGAGCATGAAAGAGAATGAGTTGTAGAATGTACCCTCGATGACACCCTGGTGAGCCCAGCGATAAGCCACGCTACCCATGAATGCCCAGCCGTTTTCCATAAGTCCTGTAGCGTAAGTGTAGTTGGCACGAAGGACATAGTTACGGTTTGTTCCTGCAAGTCCTATCTTGTTGCCTGCAGCATAGTGGCTTGCACGGATGTCGATGTCCGTAACACCGCCAAGTGGTGAGTAAGAGAACTTGTTCTGCTCATAGTTACCCACACCAGTCTTGTTACGTGTAGCGTCGTTAAGTCCTCCGGTGATACCAGAGAAGCTGAAGCGACCGCTCTCAGCATTGTTGAACTTGATGCCGTTGATGTAATTACCCACATAAGCGTTGTCAAGGGCACGATACTTGAAGCGCATAGCCGACCATTGGAAGCCAATCTCGCTCAGGTAAGGGTCCTTTGAACTTGATATGGTGGTAATAGTGCTGGCAGCTTCTGCATCCTCGTCAATCTGACCTTCAGTGAGCGAGAAGTCGAAATCCTCGTTCTCGGCACTGATGGTGTCAGTCTTGACAACCTGGGCAAACGCTCCTGTGGAGAGGCACAAAGCCGCAGCCATAAGTGTTACACCTTTTCTCATAGTTGTTTTTTAATGATTTTATTTTTCTACTTAATTAATTTCGTAAACCTAATTTCGGGTACAAAAATACTTAAAATAGCTCGAATAATAGCGTGTTTATACAATATTTCCCTTTTTTTGATAAAAGTTATTTGTATAACGAAAAAAAAATGTGATATTTGCTCTCGACAAACGGAAATTAATTCACAATTCATGATTCATAATTCATAATTGACAGCTGAATATGCGAAAGATTATATACTCATTTGCTGCTCTTCTGGCAGCAGTAGCATTCACCTCGGCAAGACCAGAGGGAAAAGAAACAAACGAGAAACGTACAATCTATGCAGGTGTTGCATTCTACAATCAGGAGAATCTCTTCGACACCATCCACGATGAGGGAAAGAACGACTATGACTTCCTTCCTGATGGCAGCTATCATTGGAACAGTCACAAATATACCAACAAGCTTGCTAACATGTCGCGTGTGCTTAGCGAGTTGTGTACAGACCGTGTGAAGGGTGGTGCAGCTTTCATCGGACTTTCCGAAGTAGAGAATGCACGTGTACTCGAAGACCTCGTAGCGCAGCCGGCATTGAAGGAGAAAGGCTTCAAGTATATTCACTTTGAAGGCGACGATCGTCGTGGTGTAGATGTGGCAGCACTCTATAACCCAAAGATGTTCCGTCCAAAGTCAAGCAAACTTATTTCAGTAACAGAAGAATACAAGGCATTCAGCAACGGACACATCACACGTGGCGTGCTCCTCATTGAGGGAAGCCTCCTTGGCGAGGACTTCGCATTTATGGTCAACCACTGGCCATCACGTGGTGCAGGAAGTGAGAGCCGCGAGTTCATGGGTCGCAAGGTGCGCGCCATCACCGACTCACTCGTAGCCGTGAAGCCAAATACAAAGATTGTCATCATGGGCGACCTAAACGACGACCCAGACGACAAGTGCATCGTCGAAGCTCTCAAGGCAAAGAACGACGTGAAGAAGCTCAAGGAGGCAAATGATCTCTACAACCCATGGTACGACACGCTTCGCAAGAAAGGTTCTGGCACCCTCCTTTGGGACGGTATGTGGAACCTCTTTGACCAGATTATCGTGTCAAAGAACCTCGTAGGCAAGGATCGCAGCACCTTCACTATGTTCAAGAACGAGATATTCAAGCCTGACTATATCACTTCAAAGTCAGGTAAGAACGCAGGCGGTCCATTCCGTACCACTCTCAGCGGCATCTGGCAGAATGGTTATTCCGACCATTTCCCAACACAGATTTATCTTGTGAAGGAGATTGACAAGTGAAATTAAAAACCTCTTAGAGCTCGGCGTAAGCCAATTAAGAGTTAAGAATTAAGATTTAGGCAAGCATGAACTGTTTAGTTACGTGCTTGCTTTTTTTGAACTGCTTAATGATGAAGTGATATGATAATTCTATTACTTGTTTTAATTTTTCCGGCTTTGTACTTTTGCGCTCGTCCGGAGCGAAAACGTGATATGCCAGACTGAAATAGGACACCATCATAGCCAAGATACAAGCAATTATTTTATGATGGTTTTATCAGTTTATCCGTTGATAGCCTCTATTTCCTCTTTTTCAAGTCATATTTGGTATAACTCTAAACATTCAATGCAGTCATTGTTGCCATCGGGTATTATTTGTTTATGGTACATCCACATATTCGTATCATTTGCATTTTTATTACACAATGATGTGTATTAACTCATGAATAGAGGAAGTGTAACTATTTTGATGGATTATCGAACAAATTCGTGGAAAACGGACATAAATAATGTTAGTTTTTCGTACCTTTGCATCACTTTGGATTTTAGGGGTGGAAACAACGTCCACCTTATTAAATTATTTTCATATACAAAATGAAACAGGGACTTGTACTTGAAGGCGGCGGAATGAGAGGACTGTTCTCCGAAGGCGTATTTGACGTGCTTCTGGAGAACGGGATTAGGCTGGATGCCCTCGTGGGTGTGTCAGCAGGAGTATTGTTTGGCTGTAACTACAAGTCGGGACAGATAGGCAGGGGTTTGCGCTACAACACGAAGTATGCCAAAGATCCACGGTACATGAGCGTGCGGTCGCTGCTCACCACGGGCAACTACGTGAACGAGAAGTTTGCCTATGGTGAGATGCCACTCAAGCTCGACAAGTTTGACTTTGAGGCGTTCAACGCCAATGACATGGAGTTTCATGTCACGTGTACGGACATCAATAGCGGCGAGCCTGTATATAAGAAGTTTGTAAAGGCAGACGAAACGCTCATGGATTGGATGCGCGCCTCTGGTTCGATGCCGCTCATGTCGAAGCCGGTGACGCTTGAAGGCCACACAATGCTTGACGGAGGAATAGTGAACAGTATCCCTCTTGGGTATGCGCAAAGCGTGGGACTGGAAAGGAACATTGTGGTTCTGACGCAGCCGAGGGGCTATCAGAAGAAGCCTTTCAAGGCGACATGGCTTTTCCGCATGTTCATGAGTAAATATCCAAAGGTGGCAGAGAAGATGGCTGTGCGCCACGAGATGTACAACAAGCAACTGGAGTACGTGTATGGCGAGGCTGAGAAGGGCAACGTGTTGCTCATCATCCCAGACGAGCCACTGAACATAGGACGAGTGGAGGGAGATGCCGACAAGATGCGCCGTTGCTACGAGATGGGTCGCAAGAAAGCCAACGAGATGCTGGAGGAGATAAGGAAGTTCTGCCCAACGAAGGAGTAGAGAAAAGCGGACATTAAGCTTGACGGAGTCAAAAATGCCTTTTTCTCTGTTCGCTGAAAGTTCTAGGCATTCTAGAATTTCTAGATGTTCTAGACTCTCTAACTAATCTAGCCCTCCGCAAAAACTTAAAAACTTAAGAACTTTAAAACTCACAAACTTATAATAGTGAAGAAACAACTTAACGTAGTGTTCCTGATAGCAGGAAGCGAGCCGCTCGGAAGTGCAGGTATGCAGGCGGACATAAAGGCTATTACGGCTTGTGGCGGATATGCGGCTTGTGCCCTTACTGCCATTGTGGATGAGGATACGACAAGGGTGAAGAGTATCTTCCATTTGCCTGTTGACCTCATAGCTTCGCAGGCAGAGTCGTTCCTTGGCGACATAGGTGCTGGGTGCATCAAGACTGGTGTGCTCCCAAGCGAGGCAATAATCAAGGGTGTGGCTGGGGTGATAAAGCGTTACCCAAGCATTCCTCTCGTATGCGACCCTGTGGTGGTCAATTCCGTGGGCGAAAAGCTCGTGAGCGATGATGCTATAAATGCCTACAAGGACTATATGTTCCCTCTTTCCACCCTCATCACACCTAACAGGCGTGAGGCGGAGGTGTTGCTCGGTCGTAAGATTGAGGACATACGCGAGGACATCAAGGAACTGGGCAAATGGGGTAACTCCGTAATCATAAAGTCAATAGAGGGTGAGGGTACGCTTTCCGACTTCCTCTACAACGCCCAGACTGGTGAGGTGCTGGAATTCAAGAAGCCAAGGATTGACACAAACAACGTGAACGGTACGGGTGACTCATTCAGCTCTGCCATAGCAACATACATAGCAAAGGGCTACTCTCTGAACGATGCTGTAGCCAAGGGCGAGGAGTTCATCGGACGTGCCATTGCCCTCGGAGCCGAGTACGAGTTCGGTCATGGATTCGGTCCTGTACACCCTTGTTTCATGGAAGACAAGAGCGTGCACGAGAGAATATACAATTAACTACAGTTAAAAGTTGAGATTTAAGAATTAAGATTTTGAAACGTAAAGCAATAAGTTTTTAACAAAGGCATTATCTGTTTAATTTCAAAATTTTAATTCTTAAATCTTAATTCATAACTCTTAATTTGAATTTCTTATGAACGCATTAATATTTGCTGCAGGGTTAGGCACACGCCTAAAGCCATTGACGGACACGATGCCAAAGGCTATGGTTCCGGTGAACGGTAAGCCCCTCCTACAGATTCTCATAGAAAAGCTAAAGGCAGTTGGCGTCAAGAACGTGGTGATAAACGTGCATCACTTTGCACAGCAAATCATCGACTTCGTGAACGACAACGACTCTTTCGGCATAGACATACGTTTCTCAGACGAGACAGACATGCTTCTCGAAACGGGTGGAGGTCTGAAGAAAGCGTCGCAATACTTTGACGACAAGTTACCAGTCCTTGTACATAACGTGGATATTCTAAGCAATGCCGACCTGTTGTCGTTGTATGGAGAGGCAGAGCATACCACGCTGCTTGTGTCTGAACGTCAGACACAACGCTATCTATTGTTTGATGATGGTAACCGCCTCGTGGGTTGGACGAACATAGCCACAGGCGAGGTGAAGAGTCCTTACAAAGACCTTGACGTGGACAAATGCCACAAATACGCATACTCTGGAATACAGGTGTTCAATCAGGAGTTGCTCCCATACATGGACAGCTGGGAAGGAAAGTTCTCGATTATTGACTTCTACCTCTCCGTATGCGACAAGGTGGAAATAAGGTGCAAGGTAGATAGGAATTTGCAACTTCTTGACGTCGGAAAGCTTGATACAATAGCAAAAGCAGAAGAGTTTTTGAAGAAGTAAAACATATTTTTGACATTTGCTCGTGTGTATTAACACTAAAATCATTATCTTTGCAACGAAATAAATATTTATTCTATATACAGTGCAACAGAAAATTATTATTTTAGACTTCGGTTCTCAGACCACTCAGCTCATCGGACGTCGAGTTCGTGAGTTGAATACGTTCTGTGAAATTGTACCGTACAACAAGTTCCCAAAGGATGACGAGGGTATCATAGGCGTCATTCTTTCAGGTTCTCCATTAAGTGTATATGCGGATGATGCCTTCAAAATCAACTTTGACGAGATTCGCGGCAAATATCCAATCCTCGGTATCTGTTATGGTGCCCAGTTGATGGCATACACATTTGGTGGAAACGTAGAACCAGAGGGTACTCGTGAGTACGGACGTGCAAATCTCGAGTTTATGGAAGAGGGCAACCCACTCCTCAAGGATTTTGCTCCTAACAGTCAGGTGTGGATGAGCCATGGTGACACAATCACACGTCTTCCAGAAGGATTCCACGTCATTGCTTCCACTTCTACGGTAAAGTATGCAGCTTACGCAGCTGACAACGAGAAGATATGGGGTGTGCAGTATCACCCAGAGGTGTTCCACTCAATCGACGGAACACAGCTCTTGAAGAACTTCGTTGTCGATATCTGTGGAGGAAAGCAGGACTGGTCACCAGCTCAGTTTGTAGAGCAAACAGTCAAGGAGATAAAGCAGCAAGTCGGTGATGACAAGGTTATCCTTGGTCTCTCTGGCGGTGTTGACTCTTCTGTTGCAGCCGTTCTCCTCAATCGTGCCATTGGCAAGAACCTCACATGTATCTTCGTAAACAACGGACTCCTCCGCAAGAACGAGTTTGAAGATGTGCTCCGCGACTATGAGTGCCTCGGATTGAACGTTGTAGGTGTGGATGCAAGCCAGAAGTTCTATTCAGAACTTGCAGGTGTGTGTGAGCCTGAGCGTAAGCGTAAGATTATCGGTGCAGGATTCATCGATGTGTTTGAGGCAGAGGCAAAGAAAATAGAAGGTGCTAAGTGGCTTGCTCAGGGTACTATCTACCCTGACCGTATCGAGTCGCTCAACATAACAGGCAAGGTGATTAAGTCACACCACAACGTGGGCGGTCTTCCAGAGAAGATGGGACTTAAGCTTTGCGAACCACTCAAGTGGTTGTTCAAGGACGAGGTTCGTCGCGTAGGTCGTCAGCTTCAGATGCCAGAGCATCTTATCACACGTCATCCGTTCCCAGGACCAGGTCTTGCAGTACGTATCCTTGGAGACATCACTCCTGAGAAGGTGCGCGTACTTCAGGATGCAGATGATATCTTCATCAAGGGACTCCGCAACTGGAAGGTTAAGCTCTCTGGTGAAGATGCACGCAAGGTACTTGCCGCAGGTGTTCCTGCATACATGAAGGATGGTGAGATTGAGGTTAGCCTCTACGACCAGATATGGCAAGCAGGAGCAATCCTCCTCTCTGACGTCAAGAGCGTAGGCGTAATGGGCGATGAACGTACATACGAGAACCCTGTTGCACTCCGCGCCGTAACAAGTGCAGACGCCATGACTGCCGACTGGGCAAAGCTCCCATACGAGTTCCTTGCAGAGGTAAGCAACCAGATTATACGTAACGTCCGCGGCGTTAACCGCGTATGCTATGACGTATCTTCAAAACCACCTGCAACTATCGAGTGGGAATAACCCGTTGAAATTAAAGTTATAAGATAAAAGTTATATGTTAAAAGTTATATGTTAAAAGTTGTCTGATGGATAATCTCTATCAGACAACTTAAAAACAACAATCAAAATATGAAAAAATATTTATCATTGGTGCTTCTTGTACTTACACTCTGTCTTACAGGTTGTATGTCATACAAGAAGGTACCATACATCCAAAATAGTAGAGATGTTGACCTCTCATCTGCCGCAAACCTTTATGACGCAAAGATTATGCCTAAGGACTACCTCACTATCACAGTGAACCTTCCAAAGGATCCTGAGGCAACAAGGATGTTCAATATGTCCATCAGCGGAGCAGCTACTACAAACGCCGTAACTGGAACTACAAGCATAAGCTCTTCCTCTACAGCTCTCCAGTCATACCTCGTGGAGAATGACGGAACTATTGACTTCCCAATCATTGGCCGTATTCCTGTTGCAGGTAAGACGCGTCTTGAACTTCAGGATTATATCATTGAAAAGATTTATCCTACATACGTAATTGAGAAGCCTATTGTGCTTGTTACAATCTCAAGCTTCAAGATTTCTGTACTTGGTGAGGTAGCAGCTCCTGGACAATATACTGTCTCAAATGGAAAAGTAAACATCTTTGAGGCTGTTGCCCTAGCAAAAGATCTTACAGTATGGGGACAGCGTGATAACGTTAAGATTATTCGCGAATTTAGCACAGGCGAGAAAAAGATTGTAGAACTCAACCTTAACGATGCTAACATCATCAATTCGCCTTACTATCAGTTGCAGCAGAACGATATTGTCTATGTAACACCAAACAAGGCGAAAGCAAGGAATTCTGGTATTGGACAAGAGACTACATTATGGATGTCCTCATTGGGTATTCTCATGACCCTCACAAATATCGTGATTAATGTGTTGAGAAAATAAAGCACGTATATCAATGACAAAGATTGTTTGAACATAATAATATAACGGACGGAAGTTGTGATATTAACATCGCAACTTCCGTCTTTTGCTTAATAGGTAGGTTCGGATATATAACAAAAGAGCCTTTAATAACAAGAATAATCAACAATAATAATATGGCTGAAAAATTAAGATTTCAGGTAGTTAAGGAGGCGTTCAAGCGTAAGCCTGTTGAGGTTGCAGTACCAGCAGAACGCCCTTCGGAATACTTTGGTAAGTATGTATTCAACAAGCAGAAGATGTACAAGTATCTTCCTGCTAAAGTATATGCAAAGATGTGTGACGTCATTGACAATGGCGCACCATTCGACCGTTCCATTGCTGATGCCGTGGCAGAAGGTATCAAGACATGGGCAATGGAGCATGGCGTGACTCACTACACTCACTGGTTCCAGCCTCTTACAGAGGGAACTGCCGAGAAGCACGACGGTTTCGTCGAGCATGACTTCAAGGGCGGAATGGTTGAGGAGTTCGAGGGTAAGCTTCTCGTTCAGCAGGAGCCAGATGCAAGCTCTTTCCCTAACGGAGGTATCCGCTCTACATTCGAGGCACGCGGATATTCTGCATGGGACCCAACATCACCTGTGTTCATCATTGGTGACACGCTCATGATACCTACCATTTTCATCTCTTATACAGGTGAGGCTCTTGACTACAAAGTGCCTTTGAAGAAGGCTCTCTTTGCCGTTGACAAGGCAGCTACAGCCGTGGCACAACTCTTCAATCCAGATGTTACGAAGGTTACTTGTAACCTCGGTTGGGAGCAGGAGTATTTCCTTGTGGATGAAGACCTTTACGCTGCACGTCCAGACCTTGTGATGACTGGCCGCACACTTATGGGACACGATTCTGCAAAGAACCAGCAGATGGACGACCATTACTTCGGTAGCATCCCTGCACGTGTGGAGAACTACATGCGTGACATTGAGATTCAAGCACTCGAACTTGGCATTCCTTGCAAGACTCGTCACAATGAGGTTGCGCCAAACCAGTTTGAGCTTGCACCTATCTTTGAGGAAACAAACCTCGCCGTTGACCACAACATGCTCATGATGTCCATCATGAAGCGCGTAGCACGTAAGCACGGCTTCCGTTGTCTTCTTCACGAGAAGCCATTCAAGGGAGTCAACGGTAGCGGTAAGCATAACAACTGGTCACTTGCAACAGACACTGGCATCCTGCTTCACGCTCCAGGCAAAACACCAATGGAGAACCTTCGCTTCGTGACTTTCGTAGTTGAGACACTCAAGGGCGTATATGACCATAATGGACTCCTCAAGGCATCCATCATGAGCGCAACAAATGCTCATCGACTTGGCGCACATGAGGCACCTCCTGCAATCATATCTTCTTTCCTCGGAAAGATGGTGACAGACCTTATAGAGCACGTGGAAACGGCTGATGACGACATGCTTTCAGTAGTCGGCAAGACAGCATTCCAGCTCCACTTGCCATCATTGCCAGAACTTCTCATCGACAATACCGACCGCAACCGCACTTCGCCATTTGCGTTCACAGGTAACCGCTTCGAGTTCCGCGCCGTAGGTTCTGAGGCAAACTGTGCAAGTGCAATGCTTACGCTCAATACAGCTGTAGCCGAGGCACTTACCACTTTCCGCAAGCGCGTTGACGAGTTGATTGAGAAGGGTGAGGCAAAGGAAACAGCCATTCTTAAGGTCGTTCGCGAGGACATCAAGTACATCAAGCCAATCATCTTCAATGGTAATGGCTATGGTGACGAGTGGAAGGAAGAGGCAAAGCGCCGTGGTCTTGACTGCGAGACAAGCGCACCTATCGTCTTCGACAACTACCTCAAGGAGTCATCTGTCAAGATGTTTGAGTCAATGAACGTTATGACGAAGTTCGAGCTTCAAGCGCGTAACGAAATCAAGTGGGAGACTTACACTAAGAAGATTCAGATTGAGAGCCGCATCTTCGGCGACCTCTGCCTCAACCATATCATCCCTGTTGTCACAAAGTATCAGTCAATGCTCATCGACAACGTGAGCAAGGTAATGAGCATCTTCGACAAGAAGAAGGCAACAGAGATATCAAAGACGAACCTCGTAATCATAGAGCGCATCTCAGAGCACGAGTCATTCATCATCGAGAACGTAGAGAAGATGATTGAGGCACGCAAGGCTGCCAACAGGATTGAGAGCGAGCGTGAGAAGGCAATCGCATACCACGACACAGTGGCTCCTCTCATCGAGGAAATCCGCTACCACGTTGACAAGCTTGAAACAATCGTTGACGACGAGGCATGGCCACTTCCAAAGTACCGTGAGCTTCTATTCATCCGATAAACGAAATTTGACATAACTAAATAATTTAGGGTTGCCATCCAAGTATCGTTCTTGGAATGGCAACCCTACTTGTTTTCATATTACAAAAACAGGAAATACTTTTTGTCGAATGACCCAAAAGAAAAATGTAAGAACAGAATGATTTAAAAAGCATTTATTTATGTTTACAAATATTTTTATACAATAATCAAATGAAAAAAACAAATTGTTTCGTTTGCTATAAAACTTTTATCTATATTTGCCAAATAAAAACAAATAGAAAACATTATGAAAATCATAATTTGTGGACCACCACATTCTGGTAAAAGCGTTTTTGTCAATAATCTTCGCTCATTGTTACCTTCTGACGCACTACAAGTTATTATGGCAAATGGAGATGGCGAAGGATATTGGACAAATAACGACAACCAAAATGAAATAGACAAAGCAAGAAAAGAGTATAAAAGTTATACCGACAGAAACACTCCTGAGGCATTTGTTAAATGGAGAAATCGCATCGCCAATTCCAAGAAAGATATAGTGCTTGTAGATATTGGAGGATTGCTAGATGATACAAAGAAGACTTTGTTTGAAGTCTGTGATAGTTTTATCGTTGTTAGCAGAGACAAAGACGTCAAGAGGCAATGGATAGAGTTAGGAACGGGATGCAATAGTAAATGTATTGCATCCATTGATTCTGTTCTTGAAGGTGAAAACATCTTGCGTACTACAGGTGAATGCATAGAGGCACAAATAGCAAGACTCGAGAGAGGCAATAAGAGTCTGTCAGAGACAAAGGAATTGAGAGCAATTGCAGAGTTAATTCTTAACACAATCGACTATAAAAGAATTGTGGACATTGAATTTCTGCCTATTGCCATAGAACTTGATATGTGTCACAAATGGATCACAAGTAATGGAAGGGAAATATATACAATAAATAACTATGACTTAGGAAAAGCGGTACAGATATATGATTATATAAAAAACAAATATCCAAGAGGCTTGAGGTATCGTGTAAAAGGAGCCAATTATAATTGGGAAGCATCTGTTATTGCCTTTTGCCTATGCAAATCGGATGTAAGTGACATTTCATTTTGGGACGAATGGACAAGCTGTTATATCACTCCAAAGAAACTAATTAGTCGTCCCTTAAGAAGACTACAATCGTTTGTTATATAACAAAATACATTATAAAATACTTTGATAAATCTGCAAGTTTTTGTACCTTTGTGGTAATAAACTTGCAGATTTTTATGTATAATCGTCATCAAAAAGC
>JAFZVY010000123.1 GCA_017617575.1 Bacteroidaceae bacterium
TCAAACAAGACTACGGAATATGGCTTACGACGTACAGCCTCCGTCAACTGTCCACCTTCATCATAGCCCACGTATCCTGGAGGCGCACCGATGAGTCGGCTCACGCTATGCTTCTCCTGATACTCGCTCATGTCGATACGGGTCATCATCGTCTCATCGTCGAAGAGGTAGTCTGCCAGAGCCTTTGCAAGCTCGGTCTTACCTACACCTGTCGTTCCGAGGAAGATGAAGCTGCCGATAGGACGCTTAGGGTCCTGAAGTCCTGCACGACTACGACGTACGGCATCGGCAACAGCCTGTATTGCCTCGTCCTGACCTATGACACGCTTGTGAAGCTCGTCCTCAAGACTGAGCAACTTGGCACGTTCGCTCTGTTGCATCTTACTTACAGGAATACCAGTCCAACGGCTTACCACATCGGCAATGTCGTCGCTCGTCACCTCCTCCTTAATCATGGCATCGCCCCCCTGAGTGGTGTTGAGCTCAGCCTGTACCTTCTGTATCTCCTCCTCAAGAGCCTTGAGCTTACCGTAACGTATCTCAGCCACACGTGCATAGTTGCCTTCACGCTCAGCACGTTCAGCCTCATACTTGAGTTGCTCAATCTGCTGCTTGTTCTGCTGTATCTTGTTCACGAGGTTACGCTCTGCCTGCCACTTACCATTGTATGACTGCTCCTCCTCCTTGAGGTCGGCAATCTCCTTGTTAAGCTCGGCAAGCTTCTGCTCGTCACCCTCACGCTTGATAGCCTCACGTTCAATCTCCAACTGCTTCAATCGACGTGTTATCTCGTCAAGCTCCTCTGGAAGGGAGTCACGTTCCATACGAAGCTTGGCAGCTGCCTCATCCATAAGGTCGATGGCCTTATCTGGGAGGAAACGCTCCGTGATGTAACGGTTAGAAAGCTCCACGGCTGCTATGATAGCCTCATCCTTGATACGTACCTTATGGTGATTCTCATACCTCTCCTTGAGTCCACGAAGGATGGAGATGGTAGAGAGCACGTCAGGCTCGCTTACCATGACTGTCTGGAATCGACGTTCAAGTGCCTTATCCTTCTCAAAGTACTTCTGGTACTCGTCAAGCGTAGTGGCACCAATGCTACGAAGTTCGCCACGGGCAAGCGCAGGCTTGAGGATATTGGCTGCATCCATAGCACCCTCACCCTTACCAGCACCTACGAGGGTGTGAATCTCATCTATGAAGAGGATGATGTTTCCATCACTCTTAGTCACCTCGTTGATGACGCTCTTGAGTCGTTCCTCAAACTCACCCTTGTACTTAGCACCAGCCACGAGAGCACCCATGTCAAGTGAATAGAGTTGCTTGTCCTTGAGGTTGTCTGGCACGTCACCACGTAGTATTCTGTGTGCAAGACCTTCCACGATGGCAGTCTTACCCGTACCAGGCTCACCTATAAGGATTGGGTTGTTCTTGGTACGACGGGAAAGAATCTGAAGTATGCGTCGTATCTCCTCGTCACGACCGATAACAGGGTCGAGCTTACCGGAGCGAGCCTGCTCAATGAGGTTGGTAGCATACTTCTCAAGAGCCTGATAAGTATCCTCACTTGACTGGCTGTTCACCTTCTGACCGTTGCGAAGTTCCTGTATAGCCATGCGCAGAGCCTTCTCCGTGAAGCCCATGTCCTTCATCATCTTGCTCACGCTTGAATCCACGAGCAAGAGTGCAAGAATCATTGGTTCAAGACTCACGAACTCATCGCCCATATCCTTGGAGAGACCCACAGCCTTCTGCATCACCTCATTAGTAGTGCGGTCAAGGTAAGGCTCACCTCCACTTACTTTTGGACGTGACATGGCCTCGCTCATAATAAGATTCTGGAATGTCTGAGCGTTGACACCCATCTTCTGGAATATAAAGTTGGTTACGTTTTCACCAACTTTCATGATACCGCCCATAAGATGTACAGGCTCTATCATCTGCTGACCATTCTGCTGTACGAGGTTCACAGCCTCCTGCACAGCTTCTTGCGCTTTAATTGTAAAGTTGTTGAAGTTCATAAGTAATCTCCTTTCTTTTCGTTTGTAATCATTTTCTAAAAACTCCAACATCAAAGGGTGTGCCATATATAAGACTTGTGCCAAAACGACATAATACCAGAGTTTATACGCTGATATTCACGCCATTTTGGCACAAGAAGGTGACAAGATTGCAGAGCTGGTATCTGTTCAAGAAACCAAGACCCACCCTAATCCTCCCTACAGAGAGGTTGGGTGGGTCTATACCTGTTGATTCTATTTCGCCATTTTTGCCATTTTTGCCATTTTGCCAAGTGGCAAATAGTCCAACTGCGGGGAAATGGGCAAACGAGCAAAAATAGCATATAATATATTGATAATAACACAAATATATCTATTAATATAAATAATATATAGAATATGAATACTGTTTTTTGCCATGATGTCAAGCTGGCAAAATGGCAAAAATGGCAAAACTGGCAAAAGTGGCAAAAACTGTGGATGAAAGAGATGAGTGGACAGCTGACTAGTCTATCGTTCCGTCCATCCAAGGCTATGACTCTTATGTGACTCCGATATAAGTCCGTTGTTCCTCTGCTATTTTGCAGACAAGTAGCAGATTTTCAGCGAACCGATAAGAGACTTATAAGAGATTCCGCTTTAGCAAGTATCGCTTACGCTTTACTTGTCAGGAATTATAGAGTAGTTATGGTTGAGTAATTCCTGTTCGGTGCACCTTAGGTTCACCTTATGTTTCCCTTACAATCCCCTTACATACCAAAGAGACACCTAAGGCACACCTAAGGGGAAGGTAAGGGAAACACCGTTGAATCATACATACGTCACTCCAATGGGCGTTGGACAAAAAGCATGCTCACAACACAGAGTTTTTTAGAACCCGCCTTCTGGCGAAGGCTAAATTACCAATCTTACCAATCTTTGAGCCAATCTTACCATTGTTTTTTCTTGTGTAACGTGCGCATAACATTCTGCGAGAACATAAAAACTTAAGATTTCTTCCCGACGGTCAGAGAGAATAGTTGTAAAGATTGGTTCAAAGATTGGTAAGATTGGTAATTTAGTCGCCCTTGGCGACGGGTTCTAAAAAAACTCTGCTTCCTCCGTTGTGGTATAAAATTCAACCGTACAGTTCGAAAAAATTTGGTTAAATCAAACGAGGTACGATGTGCAAAATCGATCGGGAACGAATTACCACATCGATTAGTAATCGAATTTGAAAGTCTTTTCCAGTATGGTATGCAAAAAAAAGAAAATAATACATCATTGGGCATACTTTCAATTAAACGATAGGAATATCGTTTACGTTTCAGGCTATCAAAATATTGCGTATGATATTCTGCAACCGTACAGTTTGAAAATTAGCGGACAGAGTAACTCCGTTCCATCCATATAGGGAGAGTTAGGGTGAGTCTTGGTTTCTTGAACAGATACCAGCACTCCACGTAAAGCGTAAGCTCATGTAATAATTATGTTACCAAAACAAAAAACGTCCATGCCATTCTTTCATGACATGGACGTTCTTTATTATAGTCCCTTTACCCAAGTTTCTAAGTCCTTTTTGTTTGGACGGTTCAACAGTTTGCCTTCCTTCCAGTTCACTTCTGGATAAGTGGCTTTTAAGTCCTCACAAGCCTTCTTGATTGTGCTGCCACCCGATGTGGCGAAAGGAATAACGGTCTTACCCTTGAAATCATAAGACTCCATAAAGGTGTTGATGATAGTAGGACAAGTGTACCACCAGATAGGGAAACCGACATATATCACATCGTAGTCCTTCATGTTCGTCAACTTACCAGTAATCTCTGGACGTGAGGCCTTGTCCTTCATCTCCAACGAAGAGCGACTCTGCTTGTCCTTCCAGTCAAGGTCTGCATCCGTATAAGGCTGTGCAGGCTTAATCTCATGCAAACTGCCTCCAGTAACCTCTGCCAGTTGTTCTGCTACGCCCTTGGTTACACCAGAAGCCGAGAAATACGCTACCAATACTTTCTCCATAGTCTTATTCTCCTTTCTTTTACTCTGCGAACATACACTCAGACTTATAGTCAGAAGTGCAGCCAATGTTAATATAAATCTTTTCATATCACATATTCGTCTTACACGACTCGTTGTTTTCTGCCTACTGGGCTTGCATTACCTCCAATGCAGTATGGAACAGAATCTCACTTGGTTCGCCATACTCTCCAAGGTAGAGATATTCAAATTCGTTGATGGCGTATGTAGGTTCTATGCCTGATGCGTAATCGTAGTCACCATTGGCATCTGCTACGTATGCAACGATTGGATGGAAAGTGATGAAGTAGTTGTCCTGACGGAAGGTATCGGTCATCACATTCTGACCTGCGGTCTTTGTACCTATTGTAATAACATTGTCCGTACCCATCACCGCCTGAAGAGAATGGATAAGCCACTCTGCAGCACCCTGAGTATAACCAGATGTGAGGATGAACACACGGTCGAGACCGAGACTCTCAACGTCCGTGAGGAAACTGTAATCCGCATTGAGCGAAGACTTGGCTTTGTTCCTTATCGTCTTTGCAAAGATGCCGTTGCGAAGTTCTGGCTTCACGATGGTAGATGCAAGCCACTGGGCAGTTTCCATGTCACCCTGGTTACAGAGACGGAGGTCAAGGACAAGCTCCTTTGCACCAGCATTCTTCATTTGGCGTGCATACTGACTGATAGGGCAAATATCAGAGAAAGAGCTGACACCATCACCACTCATGTTCGTGATGCAATAGTAGCCAACCACCGTGTCATCCATCTTGACGTAAGAGATATTGTTTGGCACCATGTCATATACCTTCTTGACAGATGCAGGAAGTACATGGTCAACGGTATCGCTCCAGTAGAACGTGTTATTTTCCACGTCCTCCGCAAGATGGCACACCTTCAGTTGCAGTTCCCCACCATTCTTCAACTTTGTCACGTTGGAAGAAGACAACTTATAGCCATTGAACGAAACGATGTAGTCGCCACGCTTCAGTCCTGCCGTCTTTGCTGCTGAGCCTATAAAGACAGACACCACACGTGCATACTGCTTGGTTGTCTGGCCCGTAGGGTCGGTAACAAGCATGAAGTCCATGCCGTATGACTCGTTATGATTGAAGTTGCCACGTTCAAAAGGGTCGGACACGATGGTATCGACCGTAAGATATGACCACTTATCTTCCTTTACCTTAGATGTGAGGTTCTTGAGGAACGTTGAAGGGTCACCGAAGAACTTTCTCTCATCAGGCATTTGGAGAGTGTCTGCCCACAGATAGTTCTCCGTCATCACCTCATACACCCAGTTGTTATGCTGAGTGAGAGCCAAATATTCATGCGTCCTGTCCTCGCCTTTACAAGACAAGAGAAGGAGAATGGAAGCAAGTGCAATCTTTATGTTATCTAATAGTTTCATCTTTCGTATAGTTGTGCGGCTTTACGGTTATGAGGTCATACGTTTTTTACGGTTGGGCGGTTATGGATCAAACGTTTATTACGTAAGCATAAGACACTCATGACCAGAGGCAAAACACGAACCTACAAACCATAAAAGTTACTCATTTTTGAAAAAAAATCTAAAACGATGCAAAGATAATAAAAAACTCACTATATTTGCACCATCCATGTAAGAAAACAAAATCATTGAGTTATGAAAAAGATTTTTATTGCAATTGCTGCCGTTGCAGCATTTACTTTCACTTCATGTGGAAATTCAACTAACGAGTCAACAGAAAAGGACACAGTAGAGGTTGCAGCCGATTCTTCAGACGACGACGTACTCGAAGAGGCTCTCCAGAATGGCGACATTGATGCCATCAAGGCTGAGTTTGACAAGGTTAAGGAACTTGCAGAAGCAGGTGATACAGCCGAGGCAAAGAAGTACGCCTACAAGCTTCAGGAGTTTGCTGCAAACCACAAGGACGACCTTGACGGACTTGCAACAGGCGAAGTAACAGTTGCAGACCTCATCGAAGGAATCAAGAACATTCCAAACGCTACAAAGTCAGTAGCCAACGAGGCTAAGGACGCAGCTACTTCTGACGCAAAGACAGTAAAGCAGGAAGTAAAGACAGCAGCAAAGGCAAAAGCAAACGAAGAGGCAGACAAGGCTGTACAGAAGGCTAACGAGGCAACAACAAAGGCTGTAAACGAAGCAGCCGAGGCAGCAAAGAAGAAGCTCGGATTGTAAGGAACATCACTTTTCAAATCCATAATCCACGCCTCACCATTTAGGCAACACCTCTATTCGGTAGGCATGGATTAAGCATTCATAGAAACTCCAGAGACGTTTGTGCCTCTGGAGTTTCTTTTTCTACAAACACAAACAAAGATAAAAAACAAACTGTCATTATTCCCGTTAAGTATTAAGAAAGGCAATCATCACTTTTTCCCTGTTCCATTTTGATATAAACGAAAAAAGATATACATTTGCAAGAAATATAAGCTTGGAACATGAATAATATTAGAGGAATAAAATCAATCATACTTTTATTACTTTCCTTTTGTACTAACGGAGTGCAGGGACAAGAGATTACGAATGTACACATAGGCAATGACGTACATTCGTTTTACACAAATGATATTGATTCCATTACGTTTGATGATGCTACCGCAACCAAGACGGTTGACATCACGAAAAAAGCATACGAGGATTGTTTCACTCTCCTGAAGGATGCACAGACGTACAAGAACTTCATATACTGCGACTTCAACTTGTTTAAGGACACAGTTGGCATCCAGAAGGTGAAGACTCAATGTGGACAGATTCTTTCATTCAACGGGGATGGAAACAAGACAGTCTGCATCAATAATGGAAAGATGCACAATGAGAAGAACTTCCGAATGTTTGGAAAGCTGAACAATCCTATGAAATACATAGGTATGAAGTATTCCTACACTAAAGAAGGTTCGCTTACTGGCAAGGAGGCAAACGAGTATCCACCTTGCGTCCTACTTCTTGGACAGAACAAAGACCCATGGGCTTACATCATCCACATCTTGTTCTACCAAGACAAGATACAGATAAACACAAAGCATGGAGAGGGCTTCGTGGAGGACTGCATACTGCTCGAAGGAGACAAGCGCATCAATCCGCAACTGGAAGAAGACAAGACTTACGAAGTGAGTGCGTGGATTGATGGCGACACGTTGTACATCAAGAAGCCTAACGGAGACTTCGTGACATTCCAGAACGACTATTTCAAGGAAGATTTCAACTACGCTTGCTGGCAGGTATGGAATCTTTCAAAGAGTAACATAAAAGGCTCGCTTTCTGAGATATATGCTGGTGACAAGGCTGGTCTTGAAGCCGCTTACAGAGCCATCAATGGCATAAGGGAGTAAAAGAACTATTAACGGAGGAATCCAAATGGAAAGAATCAAGATATACATGAACACTCCATCGTGGAACGTAGGCACAAACACTGACATACGCCTACAGAGGGAGATGGTGTGCTTGGAGAAAGACCTCGAGAATGTAAGCTTGTACTTTCCCAAAAGCTGGATTCTTTCCTTGCCATACAACATAGACAAGGTTTGCGGCTTTATCAAAAGAAAGGTGCTTGGTACTGTCACTCTCGACACAAAGGACGGATGGGTACTAAGGCGCAAGGCACTATACAACGAGCCTGAAATATGGTTTGCAAGCTGTGACGTGATATACGCTCAAGGCATATTGCCAACCAATCTGCATGGCAAGCCTATCCTATTGGATTTGTTCTATATGCGCCCAGAGGATGTTAATCCTACATTTAGCGAGAAAGCACAGGTAAACTTCGATATTCTATCCAAGCATATTAAGGAACTTGCAAGGACAAAGGGCATCTTCAACCTAAGAAGCGACTATGCAATAAGGATGGTGGAAGAACTATGTCCTGATAACGCTTGGAAGTTTAGGAACCTACCATTCCTGCGTCCAAACATAAAGGCTGCAAGCACAGACGAAATAATTGAGAAACACACAAATGACGACACAACACGCTTCCTGTTTTGTGGTGCACAGGCAAACAGGAAAGGTCTGCCCGTAGTCATCGAATCATTCATCAAGGCAAAGGAAGCGCACGAGTGCAAGAGCGAGTTACATATCGTATCAGCACTTAGCGACGGCAATGTGGGTATTCCACAACGAGATGATATAATATTCCACGGAGGACTACCATTTGACGAGACGCAGGAACTATTCAGGAAATGTCATGCGTACATAATGCCGTCAAGGGAAGAAAGCTTTGGACTGACATATACCGAAGCCATGGCAAACGGCCTTGTGACAATAGCACGCAACTATGAGCCACAAAGGGAGATACTCGACTACGGTAAGTGTGGCATATTGACCAATATTGACACGCAATCAGTCACAAGGAGCATAGAAAATGTGTTACTCTTGACAAGAGAAGAACGAATAGATTTTGCCCTAAAGGCAAGGGACAGATTCATCAAAAAATACAGCTATGGCGCAGCACTCAAAGAGTGGCAAAAAGCCATAGAAGACTGTTTTGCGCAACAATAGTGCAACCCTTAACTTAAAAATGGCTAATGATTTTTTGCCATTAGGTGGAAAATGTTTAATTTTGCATAATTTTAATAATTGTTAAGCGATTAACATAAGACATTTAGTCTCAACGCAGTTAAACGCAAAGCAAGGCCTAATGAAACTGTATACACTAACATACAAGATTCTCAGGAAAATAGCATACATTCTGCACACGCTATGGATGTTCTTGGAAAAGAAACAACTTGGCGCTTGCGGAAAGAACGTCGTCATACTATATCCAAACAAGCTTAACAAGAACATGTTCATAGGCAACGACGTGAACATCTACGAGCATGGCTTGTTCCTCATTGGTTCTGGTGGTAAGTTCATAATGAAGGACCACTCTGGATGTTCCCAGTACCTGACGGTAATCACAGGCAAGCATGGGCATCTGGTAGGGAAATGGAACAAGGAGGTAACGATGGACAGGCTTGACGACACGGAGACAACCATCACGGTGGAAGAGGACGTGAGGATTGGGGCACACGTCACATTGCTCCCGGGCGTAACGATAGGACGCGGAAGCCGGATAGGTGCAGGAAGCGTAGTGACCAAGGATGTCGAGCCTTACTCCATAGTAGCAGGCAATCCTGCAAGGTTCATCCGATACATCTTCACTCCAGAAGAGATAATCGAGCATGAGAAGAAGCTTTATCCAGAAGAAAAAAGGCTAAAGATTGTCAGAAACTAAAAACAAAGATTTCACACGGTAGAAGGTTAAAAGAAAAACTTTTTAGAGTCCTTATAACTTTCCACAGAAAAAATACAACCAGATAGGTTCAAAGAAGAAATAATGAAGGATAGACTGAATTATCAAATTCCGATAAAAGGATTACTGCTCATCTTGTTTGAGTTATGCTTCGGCTTAAAGTTTGAGCTTGGGGGTAGTCTGTCCATTAGCGAAATATTCGTATTTTGCTACACCTTGCTTTTCCTCTTTAGGGAACCTATGTTTGAGGAGAAATCGTTCAGGCGACTTGTCCTCATCTATTTTTTACTTTTCTCCGCACAATGTGCATCCGAGGCAAATGTAGGTTCCTCGTTCTCAAACTCGCTCAAGGGTTTAGCCATTACGGTTTTCTCATTCTGCCACCTATACTTCCTCATAAACGCATTCAAGGGTTCGAGAAACATGTTGCCTTGGGCTTTCGTGGGAATGCTCATTCGCCCAGTCCTTCTCGGTACTGACTTTGAAGGAAACACGCTGGATGCGCTTAACGGTATGGATGTCGTTTACCTCAAGTTCGTTATTGCACCTTTGATTATCAACCTTGTGATGCTGTTCAGTTTCTTCAACGACAACATCAAGACAAGTACCCTACTCGTGTTCGTAGGCCTGTTCTTCCTTCTCCTCGGAGCAAGGTCATGGGGTGGTATTGCGTTCATCTCAGGTATTGCATCAATAATCATCACGGCATTCAAGAAGATAAAATTCAAGTACATAATCGTGATGATGTTTGCTGCATCAATCTTTGCATACAACTCATACACGGTATATGTGGACCGAGTGCTATCTGGTAAGATTTCGGGAGGTAACAGCGGTCAGATTCTGCGTGCAGATAATCCATACAACCCTATCAACCTCTTGAAGGTAGGTCGTACGGAGACTTTCATCGGAGCAATTGCTTTCCTCGATGCACCTTTATGGGGACATGGAGCATGGAAGAAGGATTCCGACTACGGATTCAAATACACGAAGATGAAGAGCCACTACCAGAAACTGAGCGAAGTGGTATATGTGGATGACGTGGACCTCGTACCTTGCCATTCCATTGCGGTAGGTTTCGGATGCTACAACGGCATCTTCGCATTCACAGCAGGAGGCATACTCTTGCTTGCATTCTTCTACATGGGTATGCACAACATATTCGTAACAAGGCGGTACATCATCATCTCCACATACTTCCTCATCATCTTTGCTTGGCACTCGTTGTTCTCGCCACAATCCAATTTCCGTCTCACCCTGCCACTCTACATGGCATTCTTCTACACTATCTTCGTGTACAAGAGCAAGGAGTTCCATGAGGCAAAGGTAAGGAAATACAAGGTTCTCGAAGCCATCAGGCGAGAAGAGGCAAGACAGCAACAGGCTGAAGAGGAGGCGGCTAACGCCAACGAAGAGACAGTAACAGAAGAGGCAGAAGAGATAGTCGAGACAAAGAAGAGAGACTATGCTGCCGAGTTCCGCAAAAGGCACAGGAAGTTAATCTAAGTGATGACAAGGAAATAGCTTGGTACAAGTTGTTGTTTCATCATCACCTAAAAAGCAACATCTATGGAAAAGGACATCTTAGTTATAACCGCCACACAGGGCAGGAGAAAGACGCTGGGAGAGACCATTCGCTCGGTACGTGAGATTGGTTCGGACAGGGTGAGGCACATCATCATTGCCCCAGAGTCTTCACTTCAGGATATTGCCAGTCAATACCCTGAGGCGGAATGTATTGCTGAGCCAAAGGACACAAAAGGAATATACTCCGTACTTAACTATGGGTTCAACACATACGGCAAGGACTACAGATACCTGACATTCATAAATGATGATGACACTTGGCTTCCTGAATACAAGCAACTCATCGAAACCATAACTAAAGACGAGTCGCTCGACCTCGCATACGGAAAGACACGATTCGTAAACAAATACGGGGTGAAGATTGGTAGTCAAGCTTGTTCTGGACAGTTTGACAAGTTTATTCCCCTACTCCATTCTGGCATTATATTGCTCACACAACAAGCCGTGATAATGAAGAGCGAATTGTTCTTCAAAGCTGGCGGCTTTGATGAGTCATATAAGCTCGTGGCAGACACCAAGCTATGGGCAATACTATCCAAGGACAATATTAAGTACAGATACATCAACGAGGAATGCGCCACATACAGGATTCAGGAAGGACAGCTTTCTTCTGACCATAAGCTACAGAAGGAGGAACACGCAAGACTCCTAAACGAAGTAGGCGGTTCGTCAAGCATTTTCAGTAGCATAGCATTCCGACTCACAAACATTCCTACATACATCAAGAGAACATTAGGATGCAAGGGCTACAGACGCAAACCAGTAACAAACAAGGTGGCACAAGCCATTACGGTATTGCTTCCGTGGAAGATAAGGAGATACGTCCTTAACAAATACTTCCTCTACAATATAGCACCTACGGCACATATTGGTTTGTCATTCATCTACCCAAGGCATCTGACCATGGGCGAAGGAGCAACGATAGGACACCTCAACGTTGCCATCAATCTTGACTGCATCATCATGGGAAGGAACTGCATCATCAGTCGTAGCAACTGGATTACTGGCTACCCAACAGGAACGGACTCTCTCCACTTTGCCCACGACAAGGAACGCAGATCTGAGTTGATTATGGGTGATGAGTCGTCCATAACCAAGAAGCATCACATCGACTGTACCAATAGCGTCATCCTCGGTGAGTTTGCTGCCATCGGAGGATATGACACACAGATACTCACCCACTCCGTTGACATGATGGAATGCCGTCAAGACAGCCATCCTATAATCATCGGCAAGTACAGCCTTGTGGCAACAAGGTCAATCATAACAGGAGGCGCACAACTTCCAGCATATTCCGTCCTTTGTGCAGGTGCTTACCTCGGCAAGCACTATGAGGAGGAATGGAAGATGTACGGAGGCGTTCCTGCCCGTCCTATCAAGGATATTCCTAAGGAAGCCAAACGATTCCATAGGACGCAAGGGTACATAATATAATTCACAATTCATAATGCATAATTCATAATTAAAGAATTCCTCATTCCTAATTCCTCATTAAAAAATTCCAAATTATCGAAGTGCTAACAGTTCTCCATTACATTCCGTCCATTGACGCCTATTCTGGCGGCCTTGGTTCCTACATGCAGATAACCACTCCTGAACTGGGAAAGCTGGTCGATTTGCACGTAGCAACTCATCATACGGATGATGAGCTGCCACTGGAGAACTGTGCCAAGCATTATATAAGCGGAACAGGCATCAACATTAGCAGTTGCGTAAAGGACGAAGTCTTTGCCTTGATAGACGAGATAAAGCCTGACATCATTCACATCAACTGCTGTTGGACTCCACTAAGCGCATATTTTACCATCTGGGCAAAGGAGTTTTGTCGGGAAAGGTGCATTCACATTCCTTTGGTATATACTCCACATGGTATGCTTGAACCGTGGATTATCTCTCACAATTACTGGACAAGGAAAATGCCTGCAACGATAATATACCAGCGCAAGGCTCTGAAATGTGCAGACATCATCCACTCAACGGCAGAATCGGAGATGCGCAATCTTAGGAAACTCGGTTGGAACAAGAACATACACATCATCCCGAACTGCGTGGATGTAACAAATATAAAACCAAAGACATCGTGGAAGAAGAGCAAGAAGATACTTTTCCTTTCACGTGTACATGAGAAGAAAGGTATCAACTTCATCATAGAGGCTGTGGCACAACTGAAGAACGAGCTTGACGGCTACAAGGTGTCTATCGTTGGTCCTGGTGATGCCAAGTACATGAAGCAACTCATATCAATGGCAAAGAGCCACAACGTGAGCGATATCGTGTCATTCGAGGGTTCTGTCTTTGGAGACAAGAAGTTTGAGCTATACAAGGAGGCAGACCTCTTCCTTCTCCCTACCCACTCCGAGAACTTCGGTATTGTAGTGGCAGAAGCTCTTGCTTGCGGAACGCCAGTCATCACAACGGTGGGCACTCCGTGGACGGAGCTAAACGAGAAAAACTGCGGATGGTGTACGGAGATAGGCACGAAGCCTTTGGTCGAAAGCCTGAAGCAATTCCTGCACAAGTCAGAACAGGAACTTGAGGAGATGGGACTCAACGGCAGGCGACTCGTGGAGGAGAAATACTCGTGCGAGAGTATTGCACAACAATTTCTTCAACTGTACAATCGTGTCACAAACCATGAGTTGACGGTACTCCATTACATCCCAAGGATAGACCGTAGCTCTGGAGGATTGGGAGCTTTCATGCAACTCATGTCACGCGAAATTGGTTCAAGATGCAGACTTCACGTGCTTACGCATAAGGATAGCGAGAACCTCAAACTGGAGAACTGTACGGTAAGCTACCTCAGTTCCATGTGGCCTACGTTCATCACGAAGAATGAGTTCAGTCGCATCCTCGACAAGATACGCCCCGACGTGGTTCACGTCAACACCTGCTGGATGCCTCTTAGCGCATATACGGTAATGTGGGCAAAGGAGATGGGATACAAAGTGGTACTCACTCCACATGGTATGCTTGACACACTCATCATCAAGCACAACTACTGGACACGCAAGATGCCTGCCATCCTCTCGTACCAACGCAAGGCTGTAAGCAAGGCTGACCTCATACATTCCACCTCGGAGCATGAGCGAAAGGTTCTGTTCCACATAGGCTGGAACAAGAACATACACATCATCCCTAATGGCGTTGACCTCAAAAGGATAAGGAAAAAGGAGGAGGGAGAAGCAGAAAAGACCATTCTCTATCTTGGACGAATACATCCGCAGAAAGGACTGTCATACCTTATCGAAGCAATAGCAGAGACTAAGGCTCTACTCAAAGCCCACGGCTATTCAGTAAGCATCGTGGGAATGGGCGAAGACTCGTATGTCAATAAGCTAAAGGACATGGCAAGCCAGTTGGGAGTGAATGCCATCATCAAGTTCCACGGTCCTGTTTATGAGGAGGAAAAACTGGAGATGTTCCGAAAAGCGTCACTATTCATCCTGCCATCATTTGCCGAGAGTTTCGGCATCGTAGTGGCAGAGTCCCTTGCAAGCGGAACACCTGTTATCACTACCAAAGGAACACCTTGGAAGGAGATAAACGGAAAGACAGACCCAGCGACTGGCAAGACTAATGGCAAGTGCGGTTGGTGGATTGAGACAGGAACTGCTCCATTGGCAGAAGCCATAAGGGAGTTCCTCGGCAACTCAGAGGAAAGCCTGAGACAAATGAGCGACAACGGACGTGCCTTGATGGAAAGCCACTACTCAACAGTTACCGTGGCTGACGAGCTAATAAGAATATATAACGACTTGAAGAGATGGAAATAGACAATAAGAAGGTAAAGGTTGACCTTGGAAGTTTCACTACGGGAGACTTTGACAAGGGAGCTGGCAAGATAAAGATTGCCCTTTGGTTCGTGGTTAACGCCTTGCTCGTACGTGCAAGCTGGAACCCGTTCATGGGCATGAAGATAATGTTGCTCCGTATGTTCGGGGCAAAGATTGGCAAGGGACTTGTGATAAAGAACAACGTCATCATCAAGTCACCTTGGAACCTCACACTTGGCGACAACGTGTGGCTGGGCGAATATTGCTGGATAGACAACCTCGACAAGGTTATCATTGGAAATAACGTGTGCATCAGCCAAGGTGCCATATTGCTGACTGGCAATCACGACTACACTCGTGCGTCATTCCCATACCGCAACGCCCCAATAGAGATAGAGGACGGAGTGTGGATAGGAGCTAAGACCGTGGTTTGTCCTAACGTAAAGGCACATACCAACGCCATACTCACGGCTGGAAGCATTGCCGTGGGCGACCTGGATGCAGACGGTATCTACCAAGGCAATCCTGCTAAGAAAGTAAAGGAAAGAAAGATTTCACTAAGGTGACAAGCACACATAGGTATGGACAGATTCTTGGAACTTATACGCATAGCATTAGGCACTCAGAAGGAGTTCTGCACCCCACCTTCTGCCGAGGAGTGGACAGAGCTGTATGCCCTTGCCAACAGACACGGCATAGGGGGCATACTCTTCGTTGCCCTCATGTCCATACCTAAAAGCCAGATGCCTCCGTCTGAGATTTCGGCAGACTGGTTCACGCTTGCCAACAAGATGAAGGAGGACAACAACCGAAGGGCGGAACAGGTGAAGCACGTCACACGCATATTCAAGAAGCATGGTTTCCGCTCTGTCATACTCAAGGGACAGTCTCTTTCACAGTATTTTCCACAACCAGAGCTACGTCACAGTAGCGACATAGACGTATGGCTCGAAGGCAAAAAAGAGGACATCATTGCATACATCAGTTCGGTAAGGAAGCCTGACACGATACTCTATCACCATTGTGACTTCAACGTCGTAAAGGGTACGAGCATAGAGGTACACTTCACTCCATCATTCTTTGCCAATCCTTTCGCCAACATGAGATTTCAGAAATGGGCAAAGGAGAACGGAAACAGGCTGTTCTCTAATTGCGACAACATAGAGGATGGATTCAACCAGACGGATGCAAGGTTCGACATTCCGTACCTACTCACGCACCTGTTTCGCCACGTGATAGACGAGGAGCTTGAGCTAAAGCCCGTCATAGACTACTTCTTCGTACTAAGGAGCACCCATCTCTCGGATGCAGACAAGCGTGGGCACATGTGCACACTCAGGCAGTTCGGCATAGACGGCTTTGCAGCTGGCGTGATGTATATACTTCACGACATCCTCGGACTGGACGACGAATACCTACTATGCGAGCCAGACAAGCGACAAGGACTCGCCCTGATGCGTGAGCTATTCAAGCCAGAACAGGACAGAGGTTGCCTCGCCAAAGGAAAATCAAAGGAGAACCACATAAGACGATTCATAAAAAGGCAAACGAATATGCTTCGTTTCTTGCCGTTTTATCCTTGCGAGATACTTTGGACACCTTACTGGATGATAAAAATCTTTATTTTGCTTCGTCGAAACAAATAATAGTTATACCTTTGCGCTGATTTGGATAACATCCTACTTCCCAAAGCAAAACAAAAAAATTATTAAGAACAGGTGAAGATAACAATAATCACAGTTTGCTACAATAGACAAGACACTATCCGCGACGCCATAGAGAGTGTTATTGCTCAAGATTATGATGATATCGAGTATATCATCATAGATGGTGCGTCCAAGGATGGCACGATGAATATTGTGAATGAATACAAGGACAAGGTGACGCATATTGTCTCTGAAATGGACAGAGGCATGTATGAGGCCATAAACAAGGGTATTCGCATGGCAACTGGCGAGTATATCGGACTTGTACATTCTGACGACATGCTGATTTCACCTCACACCATAAGCCATATTGCACAACGTCTCAAGGAGACAAACGCCGACCTTCTGTATGCTGATGGAATATACGTTGACCGCAACAATCTCAGTAAGGTAAAGCGTGTTTGGAAAGGCGGTAAGTTCTCACGCAAGAAACTGGGATGGGGATGGTTACCTCTCCACACAACCGTATATATGCGTAAGGACATCATCATGAAGTACGGACTTTATGATGAGCGTTACGAGATATCTGCCGACACCAAGTTCCTTATCAAATACCTATGTCTCCAAGACATCAAGGTAACATACCTTCCAGAGACCGTCATCCGCATGTGCATGGGAGGACTATCCACCACATGGGCGCACATCAGCCATGTATGGGCTGAAGACGTTCTTCTTTACCGCCAGTATGGTTTCAAGCACCCAGTTCTCTTGAAGCTACTCAAGATGGCGTGGAAAGTACCACAGTACGTATCAGCTATCTTCACTAAAGACAAGTAATAAACATATACTTTTACTTTTCTATAAATATTGTTTTATACACCTAATCATATAGATTACACAAATTAAGGATAACGATAGATTTATTTTTCATGGTTATCCAATTAACTTAGTCCATTGTTTTTTAATTCTCCCACGAGCCACGAAGAATAAGAGTTTTTAGCTCTGCTCGCTGATTATCACGAAGTTCACTAAGGTCACAATGCTCCTGGAGTACACTGAGCAAATTCGCAGAAACGGCAAATAAGCAGCGAGCTTGCATGTTAATTACTTCCCATTGGTCAGTGAGGCCGCTTCGCTTAGTTATTAATTGTTAATTAATAATCCATGATGACTATCTCACCTTTTGCAAGAGAAGCTTGCACGTCTATTATTCGTTGGTTGCCGCTTCCACGGAAACGGAGGGAGGTGTCACGCTGTGCAAGGATGAAAGGACTATCCACAAGTACGTCGATAGTCTCAAGCAAAGGATGGAAACGAGGATTGTCAACGATATTCTCCCACTTATATCCAGTATAGCACCAGATGTTCTTGCCAAGCTCACGCTTTATCTCACGGGCAAGCTCTGTCACATCCTCTGCCTGAAAGAATGGGTCGCCACCAGAGAATGTTACAGGGAAACCGTTATACTTTATCACCTGCATCAACTCTTCTATTGATGTCTCCTTTCCTGCCTCTATGTCCCATGACTGAGGATTATGGCAACCCTCACACTTGTGGGTACAGCCAGAGAAGTATATGGAAGTACGAAGTCCAGGACCATCAACGCTGGTTCCTTCGACGATATTTATTACATGTAACATTCTTCAAAAAATTAGCAATTAACAAATTAACAATTAACAATTAACAATTAACAATTAATAAATTAACATGCAGGCACGCGGAGTGGAAAGGAAACAAAAAGATAAAAGTTAAAAGGGGGACAGCAGTCCTACCCTTTTAACTTTTAACCTTATATTCTCACCAAATGGGTGGATTACTTATGTACCACACGGTCACGAAGCTCAGCAAGCTTACCAGAGTTCCAACGGTCTGTTGTTCCCACGAGGTAACCTGTGATACGCTGGAGCGTGTCGATGTGTGTTCCACCACACTTTGGACATACCTTCAAGCCCTCGGAAGCATCCTCGTAACCACAAGTCATACAACGGTTGCGGTTGTGGTTTACAGAACCATAACCAATGTTGTATTCATCCATGAGGTCAACGATGTTCATGATTGCCTCTGGGTTGTGCGTAGCATCACCATCAATCTCTACGTAGAAAATATGTCCACCACGAGTGAGGTCATGATATGGAGCCTCTATCTCTGCCTTGTGACGTGGGCTACAATGGTAATATACTGGCACGTGGTTAGAGTTTGTATAGTAATCCTTATCTGTTACGCCTGGAACAATACCGTACTTCTTCTTATCTCCACGTGTGAAGCGACCAGAAAGTCCTTCGGCTGGAGTGGCAAGGATAGAGTAGTTGTGCTGATACTTCTCGCTGAACTCGTTGGCACGGTCACGCATGTATGTCACGATTCTGAGACCAAGCTCCTGTGCCTCGGCACTCTCACCATGATGCTTGCCTACAAGTGCGATAAGACACTCGGCAAGACCGATGAAGCCAATACCAAGTGTACCCTGGTTGATGACAGTCTCGATAGTGTCGTTCTCCTTGAGGTTCTCAGAACCTACCCAAAGCTTTGACATGACAAGCTGGAACTGCTTAGCAAGGGCAGTCTTCTGGAACATGAAACGCTCGTGCAACTGCTGGGCAGTAACGTCAAGAAGCTCGTCAAGCTTTGCAAAGAACGCATTGATACGTGTCTCCTTGTTCTCAATCTGCATACACTCAAGGGCAAGACCCACGATGTTGATGGTAGAGAATGAGAGGTTACCACGACCGATACTTGTCTTCTCGCCAAAGCGGTTCTCAAACACACGTGTACGGCAACCCATTGTTGCAACTTCCCACTTGTAACGCTCTGGGTCGTCCTCTCTCCACTTCTCGTTGAAGTTGTATGGAGCGTCAAGGTTGACGAAGTTAGGGAAGAAACGACGTGCAGTAACCTTACAAGCCAACTTGTAGAGGTCATAGTTGCGGTCTGTTGGGAGGTAGCTGATACCCTTCTTCTTCTTCCAAATCTGGATTGGGAAGATAGCTGTGGCGCCATTACCTACACCTTCGTATGTTGACTCAAGAAGCTCACGGATGACGCAACGTCCCTCCGCACTTGTGTCAGTACCATAGTTGATGGAACTGAACACAACCTGATTACCACCTCTTGAGTGGATAGTGTTCATATTATGTATGAAAGCCTCCATAGCCTGATGCACACGTCCCACGGTACGGTTGATGGCATGCTGCTTTGCACGCTCCTTACCTGTGAGTCCGTCGAGGTCCTTCTTGAGGTAATCCTCAATCTCTGCATCATAAAGCTCTGTAAGGTCCTCGCCTGTCATCTGCTCCACATACTGTACCTCTTCTTGATATGATGAACGAACGTATGGAGCCATGTAGAAGTCGAAGGCTGGAATAGCCTGACCTCCGTGCATCTCGTTCTGAGCAGTCTCAAGTGAGATACAAGCAATCACGCTGGCAGTCTCGATACGCTTGGCAGGACGGCTCTCGCCATGTCCAGCCATGAAGCCGAACTGGAGGATGTGATCCAACGGATGCTGGATACAAGTGAGCGACTTAGTTGGATAATAGTCCTTGTCGTGGATGTGCAAGAGATTATGCTTCACGGCATCACGGCTCTGCTCAGAGAGGAGGATGTCGTCAACGTATGGCTTTGTGCTCTCGCTGGCAAACTTCATCATCATACCAGCAGGCGACTCCGCATTCATATTAGCGTTCTCACGAGTCACATCGTTGCTCTTAGCCTCGATGATTGACTGGAAAAGATTATGAGTCTTAGCCTTACGCGCAATATCACGCTCATGACGATAAGCGATATACTTCTTGGCAACTTCCTTACGAGGGCTCTTCATAAGCTCCATCTCTACAGAGTCCTGAATAGACTCCACAGTCATCTGCTCCTTACCGGTAGTACCGATACGGTCAGCAATACGCTGGATGAGAGTTTCATCCTCGCCTTTCTCAGTTTGCAGCATAGCCTTGCGGATAGCTGCCTTAATCTTTTCCTCGTTATAGCCTACTATACGGCCATCACGCTTTATAACTGTCTGAATCATTTGGTATGAGGTTTTGAAATTTTTATTCTATTTATTAAGTTATGCTTTTGCCATGACACATTCTCTATATAAAACGAAAATTTATAAAATTAAAGAAAATTATTTCCTTATTAACTCTATAATCTTTCCTTTCATATAAGAGTGAAGCGACCGTTCTGGAACGCAAAAACTTTTCGTTCCCAAAAAGTCCGCAAGCTCGCGCCTTATGCTATCAAAGAGCAATTCAATCGATGTGTTTCTGAAATTGGATGAACAAAAAGTTATTCTTCACGACAGCAATAAGTTAAGACAGCAACATATCATATAATATGAACACGTCACACCATCCTAAACAATATTGACATATAATGCAAAAATAACAAATTAAATATATTATCTCTTCGGGTATTTACATTACCACCAACCAAAGTAGTGGAAACTAAACATCTGGAATTTGATATACTTTATTCCCCAATTCTAAAAAACTTAATTTCTGATGCAAAAATATGAAAGAATTTCAATATGTGCAAGAAATCCACAAAGAAAAAATTCATTAAAAATAGGTGTCGGATAGATATATAATTTAACCACAACCACACAATAGCATCATTACCACACTATTGTATAATTCCACAATATTATCATACGTAATTTTGACATGCATTTCCACTTTCCCATATTTAATGAACGAAAAAATAGAGAGACACGAAAGAGATATTTTTTAAAAGAACCCGCCCCTTACGGGGCTAAATTACCAACAATTCTCTCTGACCGCTGGGAAGAGAGAATAGTTGGTAATTTAGTCGCCTCTGGCGACGGGTTCCACAAAATTAATTTTCTTTAATTTTCCAAATTTTCGTTTCCAAAAAAATTGTAGCGTTTAGAATTCGTAGCTGACCTTCAAGCACAACGCATAGTTGTCTGCAACAGACGAGACGTCCGATGTATTCACGTTCACAGAGTTGTTCAAATGTACATTAGGCACGGCATCATAATGCGTGGTCTTCGTAAAGTCCAAGCCCAGACCAAAGTAGAGGGCATGACCATTATCCAGCCCATACCTACATCCAAGTGAAGGAGAGATATAGAAATGTGAGTCATCAAGGTTGGCACCTGCCTTTATATCAGCATAAGGAGCAACCTTCTTGTTAGCCGTGGCACGCAAATCGGCAAACAAGAACTTCAACTTATTATGGAAGTCATAGCCAAAACCTGCTCCGGCGAACCATACAGGATTAAACTGATAGCCACCTACCCCTGAGAGCATGACACGACCAGTACCTTCAAATCCCAAGCCCTTGCCACCAGACAACTCAACAAGTCCCTTCCATCCCTTACAAGGACAAGCTACATCATCCTGTGCGTACGACAAGGAAGTCACGACGAACAAGAGCGTCAACAAGAAATATTGCTTTAGTTTTATCATAATATCTTATTTTTCAAGAGTTATTTCACCATAAAACGATACAAATATACACCAATAATTCGTTACGGCAAAGAAAATGACGATTAAGTTACGATTAAATACCACTTTGCACCAAATTGAAACAAGCTTTTAAAACATAATTGTTTCGTTTTGTCCTACTCAAACATAAAACGTAGAAAGGCATCAGAACCTAAGACATGAAAACTGCCTCACGAGGCAAAATTTTTTTCCTGGTTAGGAAAAAAATTTTTGCTGACCAGAAAAATAAAATTCTATCCTCGCACATGCAAAACCGCTTCAACATAAAGAGCCACTTAAAACGAGGCTAAAACA
>JAFZVY010000124.1 GCA_017617575.1 Bacteroidaceae bacterium
CTCATGCTCAAGGGCGAGAAGTACATCAAGAGCATATTCAAAAGCACGCTCGCATCACGAGGCATAAGGATAAAGGAGGAGCCTTTCCTTCCTAACGACCCTAACCTCAACGAATACTGGACATCAGTGAAGGAAAACAACGAGGGCAACGACTTCGACCTCGACGGTATGCTGCGCAAGATAGCACTCGAAAACGCATCAAGCGGTGCGGAGTGTATCGCAACCACAGCCAACCCAATACTCTCGGTCATCAACCCTATGCTCATATACAGCAGCAACATGAAGGCAGAGAGCATCTTCTACCACCTCGACAACATATACTCAGGAATGTGGGAGCGTCACAGCCAGTACGGCAAGAAGACGCACGAAGTGGAGAAGTTCCTAAAGGAGAAGATGGGAATAGACGCCAAGGCACAAGGATTCGTTATCAACGACGGCAGCGGACTTTCACCAATGAACCGCCTCAACGCAAACTTCCTCGTACAGTTGCTCCTCTGGTCATACAACAACCAGCAGATACGCGACATCTTCATCCGCGAAGCACTTGCCGTTCCTGGTGTTCCTGGTCGCAAAGGCTCGCTCAAGACACGCATGGCAACAAGTTTCTGTCGTGGACGCATATACTGCAAGACAGGCACGCTCGTATCGACTGGCTCTTCATCACTCGCAGGCTACGCCCACGGACGCAACGGCCACTGGTACGCCTTCGCCATCATCCACAAGGACACTCCAGTGTGGAACGCACGTGATTTCCAAGACAGAATATGCAGGGAGATAGTGAGATAAATAGACCATCTCCCCTGCCCTCCCCCTCTATTGGGAGGGTGACTAATGCAAGAAATACTAATGCAATAACAATAATAAACGGTTGCACCATATTTGGTACAACCGTTTTTATTATACAAAACATTACGCTTACATTTGACATGCCAAAGGTTTGATTCACTCAAACGAAACGCAAGGAATACGAATCAGAAGCTGAACCTAACACCTAACGTTAATACACCCTTATAGCCATATCCAAATTCCTGGAAGAAACAAAATTTACTTGAGCCAAGTTCAATTCCGAAAGGATTCACCTGATATGCGAACTTAGTATCGCTGCTTGAAAACTCTTCTGAAGACTTTGCCTCCACAGTCCTTTCACCATACATCCAATGATTTGGGAATTTCTCTATAATTTCCTTATCTACTTCGGCATACAAAATTCCATCCAACGTCTTCTCTTTACTGATATGAACAACACCCAATGAAGCCGAAGAATACATTCTCACAATGCGCTTGTTGAACCATACATACTCAGCAGTAGGCATAACGTACCATAATTTTGAATCCAAGATGTAATTATTATGCCATTCGTGGTTGCGAAGAGCCTCTTCGTAGCAAGGTGAAACCCTATTATCGCTCGCAAAAGACATACCACCACAAACGCCTAATTTAAGTTTGCCATTGACATTGTAGGAATAGCTAATACCATAACCTGCATGTTGTACTGGCAAGCCACAATCAAAGTCGGTTTCACCTCCTTGAGAGAAGTCATCCAACTCTTTTTCAAAATCGTGCGTATCGGCATTTCCCAAATTAACATACGCACTAATCTGATGTCTGCGGAAATCCTGCGCATGGATGAACAATGGTGCAAGCACCATAGATAAAAATAAAATTGAATGTTTCATATTATTATATATTTAGAGTTAATAATTTCTTAAGGAATGCTAATCAGAATGAATATCTAATGCCGGTAATAATCTTACCCTTGTAGCCGTAACCAAACTCGATGAAATAGTTGAACCATCTGTTTCCGAGTTCACAGCCAAAAGGTACGGCTTGATAGGCACAAACGGTACTATGGTCAGTCCATTTTTCCGTTTCACCAATTTGGTCGCCAATGATAAGTTCATCAAAAAGATAACTCGCCAATGTGCCAAAGACTTTATTCTTATGCTCATATCTAATACGAGCCAAGCCAACAGATGCCGAAGAGTAAAATTTCAAGTGACTACGTTTCAGCCAATCATATCTAACGGTAGGTATGACATACCACAATTCAGCATCCACATAGTATTTGTGATACAACTTATTGGTTTCAGAAACCACATAGCCCCCAGTCATCTCTTGAAAAGCAAACTCCCTACCACCGCTGACACCAAATTTCCATCGGGAATCTCTGTTGAAGTAATACTCTACACCCCAACCAACAAAATGAAGAGGGAGACCACAAGAACTATCTTCATCATACATTCCAACTTTGTAAAGCTCATCTATTTTGTCTTGCCAATACATTTCGGTAACGGCATTACCACCACTTACATACACTCCCACTTGATGATGACATATAAACGGTGCATTATTGAAGCTTGCATTATAATTCCACAAACGGGGGATGTCGTAATCTGAAGATTGTGCATAACTCAACAATGGTATTAGAACCAGAGACAATAAAAAGAGGATTCGTTTCATAAGGATAAATAGTTTTTGTTTTTTATGGTAAAACTCCCTGCCCGCAAACAGGCAGGGAGCTGATATAGGATTATTGTTGTTTACTTCTTAATCTTGTACACTTGGAATGTACGTGCAGGAACGCTGATGCTGTTTGTTGGAACAGCCACCTTGATGCTTGTTGTCACAGGAACAATCTTTGTTGGAGCATCGAGAGTGTTCTCGGCGTCAAGGTCGTCAGAGTGGAATGAGATAAGCTGTGCGCTGTACTCACCCTTCTTCAAGCCCTTGAAGTTGAAAGTGACATCCTGTGCCTTGTCGCCCACGTTGATAACCTTGACGATGTACTCAGATGTGTTCTTGTCATAAACGGCTGAAGCGAAGAGACCATCCTGATCATCGTTGCCAGCCACTGGCTTGCCGTTCATTGTGAGCTTAATCATGTTAGTACCCTTGTTGAGGGAATAGAGCTGCTGAACGTAGTATGAGCAAGAGTTGAAGCTGCGGAGGTTATCGTACCAGATAGCATCTGGACGCCACTGCCATCCCTCAACGTGTGCAAAGAGAGGTGCGTATGTAGCCATCTCCACAACGTCGGCGTTGCGCTCAAGACCTGTCATGAATGCTGCCTCCATAAGAGCTGCGTTGAAGTGGTTCCACTTCTTGCCTCTTCCGTGGCAAGCGTACTCACCAGCAAATACCTTTGGAGCCTTCTTGCTACGGTCGTAGTTGTCATAACGGTTGGCACCACAGTTGAGACGGTTGCCCTTCTTGTCCTTAGCCTTACCGAGGAACCACTCCTCGTTGCGGTAGAAGTGCTCGTCGTAGAGATCTGCGCCAAGCTCCTTCATGCGTGGCTGAAGTATATCGAACTCATAGCCCTCAGAGTTAGGACCAGTAGTACCAATAAGCTTAATCTCTGGGTGAACCTTGCGCACAGCATCAACGAAGAGCTTGAGACGCTTAGTGAATGCAGGGTTATCCTTGTAGTCCCACTGCTCGTTACCGATAGCGAGGTACTTGAGGTTGAATGGTGCTGGGTGACCCATGTCTGCACGAAGCTTTGCCCACTTGTTCTTTGCTGGGTCGCCGTTAGCAAACTCAATGAGGTCGATACAGTCGTCGATGTATGGCTGAAGCTGGTCGAGTGGTACGTGTACCTCATCCTCATGCTCGATACCGTTCTGATACTGGCAGCTCATACCTACGTTGAGTACAGGAAGTGGCTCTGCACCAATCTCCTCAGAGAGCTGGAAGTACTCGTAGAAACCAAGTCCGTATGACTGATAGTAGTCAGGGAAGTAACGGTAAGTGAATGTGTAGTGCCAACGGTTCTCATTGAGAGGACGGTTCTCTACAGGACCTACTGAGTTCTTCCACTGGTAACGTGTAGCAAGGTCAGTACCCTCAACGATACAACCTCCAGGGAAACGGAACACACCTGGCTTCAACTGCTCAAGAGCCTCTGCAAGGTCCTTACGCATACCGTTCTCATGTCCCTTGTATGTGTCAACTGGGAAGAGAGAAACGTGCTCAAGGTCAGTTGTTACCTTGCCGTCACCCCATACACGGAGATGAGCCTTGGCGAAAGTCTTCTTTGACTTGAGAGTGACTGTATATTTCTTCCACTCCTTACCCTCGATGTCGATGCCGGCATTACCGAGCTTCTGGTCGTCAGACATTGTTGCATTGTCAACAAGGTCAATCCATATCTTGCTCTTGCCACCCTGTGGACAGCGTGCCCATACTGAGAAGCGGTATTCTGCATTAGCCTTAACACCGATTCCGAAGAATCCGTGGTTCTCAATCATTGTATGCTTGTCGTTGTGGCCAGATGGTGCAAGACGCACGTAGTGTGGGTTCTTGTTGAAAGGACCGTCATCCTTGAGCGACACCTTGCCAGAGATTGTCCATCCAGCATAGTTGTTTGGGAACTCAAACGAGCGGTTGATGAGCAACTCACCATAGAGTCCACCATCAGCGGCATAGTTGATATCCTCAAAGAAGATACCGTACATAGTAGAAGGAATTGCACCGCCAATCTTTGAAGCATTGATGTCAAAGGTATGACTCTGTGCTGACATACCAGTTGCGATAGCCATCGCAGCAAGTAATGAGCCAATTTTCTTCATAAATTTTTTATTAGTAGGTTTAGTTAATAATATTGATTTGTTTTGTTTGGCAAAGATAAAACAAAAAATTGATAAATGTTGTAACTTTGCGCACATAATTGGCAAAATCTCAAATCAATAATTTACAACATACGTCTCATGTTCATATTTGGGCGCATATTAACATTGTTGACTTGACTCACTAACGACAAATAGCAAATGGAAAATTGTACATACAAATATTCTTTACGCGAAGGCGCAACAGCCTTCTCCACCACTCGTCACGGAGGCGTGTCGGTAGGCGCATACGCCAGTTTCAACGCCAACCACTACTGTGGTGACGATCCAAAGAACGTGGAGGCAAACCGTTCAATCCTCTGCCGTGAGCTCGGCATCAGCAACGACCACCTCATAGTGCCTCACCAGACACACGACACACGCACACTCATCATAGACGACGACTTTTTCGCCCTTTCGCCATCCGTAAGGGCAGAGCGTCTCGAAGGCATAGATGCGGTGTGTACCAACCTTCCCGACACTTGCGTATGCGTATCTACAGCCGACTGCATCCCCATCCTTATATATGACGAGGCGCACAAAGTCGTATCTGCCATTCATGCAGGTTGGCGAGGAACCGTAAAGCGCATAGTGGAGCAAAATATAAAGGTAATGTCCGACAACTACGGCACCAATCCATCCGATTGCCATGCCGTCATAGGTCCGGGCATCTCCCTTGCCGCCTTCGAGGTTGGTGACGAAGTATATGACGAATTCCACACCGAAGGCTTTGACATGAACCTCATAGCCAAACGCTATCCAGCAAGCAACAATAACAATCCATCCACCACTTCCACAGATAAAGAGAGTAGCAAGTGGCACATAGACCTCCCACTATGCAATAAGCTTCAGCTCTTCCACGCAGGACTCCGTGAAGACCACATCACCCTCTCTGGTATCTGTACCTACACCCAGCACTCCGACTTCTTCTCTGCCCGCCGCCTTGGCATCAAGAGCGGAAGAATACTCAACGGAATAATGCTACAAAAGAAGTAGGAATAAACAACATTACACATTTAACGCCCATCTAACAAGCATCAAACACTTGTTAAATGGGCGTTAAACATGCACCAAAACAAAAACAGGAGGCGCGCTTCACGCTACGCCTCCTCTCTTTCTAAAACATTAATTAGTCGTCCCTTAAGAAGACTACAATCGTTTGTTATATAACAAAATACATTATAAAATACTTTGATAAATCTGCAAGTTTTTGTACCTTTGTGGTAATAAACTTGCAGATTTTTATGTATAATCGTCATCAAAAAGC
>JAFZVY010000125.1 GCA_017617575.1 Bacteroidaceae bacterium
GTCGCGAGTTCGAGTCTCGTTTTCCGCTCAATCTTCTTTAAGAAGTGTGAATCACGCAAGGCCCATGTGGCGGAATGGTAGACGCGCTCGTTTCAGGTGCGAGTGTTGAAAGACGTGCAAGTTCGAGTCTTGTCGTGGGCACAAAGAAATACATAACATACCCAGTTATGGAGAGGTGGCGGAATGGTAGACGCGCTACTTTGAGGGGGTAGTGGGCTAAGCCCGTGTGAGTTCGAGTCTCATCCTCTTCACTTTCAGGATATGTGTTATGCGGAAATAGCTCAGTTGGTAGAGCACAACCTTGCCAAGGTTGGGGTCGCGAGTTCGAGTCTCGTTTTCCGCTCAATCAGGATTTTGATTCATAGATTTAGATGTTGCTACACTGGAACCTTCGTTGGTTTCGGTGTTTTTTAATTTTAAAGCCTCCTCCCATTAAGTTTTTTGGGGTTCAGTTGGAATTTGTATGTGGGGGATTTCATAACCACATTGTAGAGCCAATAAAAAGAAAGAAGAAACACTTCTGTGAAGCGTTTCTTCTTTCTTTTTTATTATATATTCTCGTCTTCATATTCAAAGTCCTCGAGGTCTTCAAGTTCGTCCTCGTCAAGGAACTCGATGTCGTTCTCGACAAACTTGTCCTCGTCGCCCCAGCCCTCGTCAACCTCGTCGTCAAAGTCGGAGAGGTAGGCGAAGTCCTTGTTCTTGTGAACCACGGTGTCCTGAGTGTTGATGGCTGCTATCTTGTTGCTCTCGCTGTTCATCTCCTGCCAGAGGAGGTCCTTGAGTTGTTGCAAGCCTTGCTGTGCCACGGCACTGATGAAGACCACAGGAACGTCCTTTGGAAGGTCTTCTTCGAGCATGTCCACGAGTTCCTCGTCCTGTCCGAGAAGGTCGCACTTGGTGATGGCGAGCACTCGTCCTTTTTCAAGGAGTTCTGGGTTGAATGTGGCAAGCTCGTTGAGCAGTATCTCGTATTCCTTCTTGATGTCCTCGGTGTCGGCAGGAATCATGAAGAGGAGTAGGGAGTTGCGTTCGATGTGTCGGAGGAAACGTAATCCGAGTCCCTTACCTTCGCTTGCTCCCTCGATGATACCCGGGATGTCGGCGATGACAAATGAGCGTCCGTCACGGTAAGGCACGATGCCGAGTGAAGGCTCGAGCGTTGTGAATGGGTAGTTTCCTATCTTTGGCTTTGCAGAACTGAGTGCGTTGACGAGCGTTGACTTACCTGCGTTAGGGAATCCTACGAGTCCTACGTCGGCAAGAAGCTTAAGCTCAAGTATCACGCTAAGTTCCTGCATAGGCTCTCCCGGCTGTGCATAGCGTGGAGCCTGATTGGTTGGAGTGGCGAAGTTGAAGTTGCCCAGTCCGCCTCGTCCTCCCTTGAGGAGTATCACTTCCTGTCCGTGTTCCGTAACGTCGCAGATGTATTCGCCAGTCTCTGCATTATAGACCACGGTGCCACAAGGAACTTCGATGTACTTGTCTGCTCCCTGTGCTCCGGAGCTCTTGCATTTGGAGCCGTTGCCTCCGTGTTCTGCATGGATGTGGCGGTCGTATCTGAGGTGCAAGAGTGTCCAGTAGTTGCGGTTGCCCCTGAGGATGATGTGTCCTCCACGGCCTCCGTTTCCTCCGTCAGGTCCGCCCTTAGGCATGTACTTGGCTCTGTGCATGTGGCATGAGCCACGTCCGCCTCGTCCTGAACGACAGTAGATTTTTACATAGTCAATGAAGTTTGATTCTTGTGCCATAGGAACAATTTAATTAGCAATTAATAATTAACAATTAACATGGTTGAATCAAGGAAAGTTCTGAAACACAGAGAACATAGGGCACGCAGGGTTTCTTTTTCTCTGAGACCTTTGAGACCTCTGTGTTTTAGAATTTTTCTTTATTCTTACCTTGTGTAGAGAGACGTTTTTAATTTCCGTTTGATGCTCATTCCGCGAGGACTTAAGAACTCACGAACTTACAAACTTAAAAGAAACAAAAAAGGAACTGCCACTCTTGTGGAGTAGCAATTCCTCATATCTTGACTCCTAACGTAGATTATTTGTTAGCAGCATCGATAACACTGTAGATAGCGTTGAGCATAGCATCCATAGATGGGTTCTCGCTCCAGCTGAATGTGTTACGCATGCCTTCCTTCTCGAACCACTCTGCGAGTGGGGCTGTCTGAGTGCGGTAAACCTCGAAACGCTTCTTGATTGTTACCTCGTTGTCGTCTGCACGACCCTGCTCCTTAGCACGGTTGAGGAGACGAGCCATAAGTACGTCCTCTTCAACTACGAGCTCAATCATGATGCCCATGTTGTGACCACGCTCTGCAAGCATCTTCTTGAGTGCCTCTGCCTGTGCGATTGTGCGTGGGAATCCGTCGAAGATAACTCCCTTGCCTGCTGGGAATGTATCGTAAGTCTTAGCGAGGATGTCAATCATAAGCTCGTCTGGGATAAGCTGACCGTTGTCAATGTAACCCTTTGCGATGTTACCGAGCTCTGTGCCGTTCTTGATTTCTCCACGGAGTACATCACCTGTTGAGATGTGTCCGTATCCATACTTTTCTACAATCTTGTCACTGTAAGTACCTTTTCCTGAACCTGGGGCTCCGAAAATAATGATATTCTTCATCTTTTACCTTAAATTTGTTATTTTTTTATGTGTTTATTTTTTGTCTGCCTTATTTGTTCGTTACTGTGTAGATGTCAGGGTAGTTGCGTCCTAATCCATCATAATCGAGACCATAGCCTACGATGAAGTCGTTTGGAATCTCCATTGCGCAGTACTTGATGTCAAGATCCACAGTTAATTTTTCTGGCTTTACGAGGAGTGCGGCAATCTCTATTGAGCGCGCTCCCTTTTCCCTGAACTTAGGGATGAGGTTGGACATTGTCACGCCAGTGTCAACGATGTCTTCAACGATGATGATGTCCCTGTCGGCAATGTCGATGTTGAGTCCTATCAACTCCTTCACCTTGCCTGTGGATGACATACCCTCGTAGCTTGAGAACTTTGCAAACTGAATCTCGTGTTCGAAAGTGAGATGTCTTACGAGGTCTGCAGCAAATATGAACGCACCGTTCAATATTGCTACGAGTAGTGGACATTTGTCCTCGTAGTCTTTGTTCATTCTCTCGGCGATGGCAGCGATACGCTCTTCTATCTCATCGCGTCTGATTGAAATTTCAAAGTCTTTGTCTTTTATTCTTATCATTTTTCTTGATAAAACACCTGATTAAATGACGATTCCACGCGGAATCTTTTGCAAACTTACGCAAAAATACTCGATTTTTGATGCTATTTGTCTATAAAAGTGATGAAACCGCTGCAAATAGTGGAAAAATCGGGGGGTAATGGCTTTTTTAGGTACGAAATTGCAATTTTTGGTTTACCATTCGTTATCTTTGCAGTGTGAAAGTATATACAGCAGCACAGATAAGAGAAATTGATGCATATACGATAGAACACGAGCCTATCAGTTCCATTAATCTCATGGAACGTGCATCCATTGCCGTCGCCAAGGAAATATTTGAGCGATGGGGCGATTCCGTGTCGTACAAGGTTTTTGCTGGCCCGGGAAACAATGGTGGTGACGCACTTGCCGTGTCGCGCTTACTTGCCAAGTCTGGATGTCGTGTCTCTGTCTATCTCTTTAATACCAAGGGAAACCTCTCTCCCGATTGCCAGACGAACAAGATAAGGCTCAGGGAAAGCCGTAACGTCAATTTCGTGGAAGTCACTTCTTCCTTTGCTCCTCCTGTGCTCAAGAGCGAGGATGTCGTCATCGACGGACTCTTTGGCACTGGTGTCAACCGTCCTCTTAGCGGTGGCTTCGCTGGGGTGGTCAAGTACATTAACTCATCCGACGCAACCATCGTGTCAATAGACGTGCCTTCCGGCCTTATGTGCGAGGACAATGAGCATAACGTGGCAGACCATATCGTGAAGGCTGACTATACATTCACGTTCCAATATCCAAAGCTTGCTTTCTTTTTCCCCGAGAACGAACAGTTCGTGGGCAAGTGGAGTGTGCTTGACATTAAGCTTATGGATCCTCAGACGGAGGAGTTTGCTACTCCATATAGCGTCACGGAGGAGGCGATAGCCGTTCCTATGCTTCGCAAGCGTTCCCGCTTTGCCCATAAGGGTACGGCAGGAAATGCAGTTCTCGTGGCAGGCAAGAAGGGAATGGTAGGTGCAGGAATCCTTGCGTCAAGGGCTTGCCTTCGCTCTGGAGTAGGGAAGGTGACTGTCCGTACTCAGGAGTGTAACGTCCTGCCTTTGCAGATTGCCGTTCCGGAGGCTGTGCTCAGCATAGAGAGCGACGAGGCGTGCTTCTCTCACTCATTCCCTATGCAAGGCTTTGATGCCATAGCCATAGGACCGGGGATAGGCAAGGAACCATCCACGGCACAGGCGATGATAGAGCAGGTAAAGTTGGCTGCCAACGTGCCTGTAGTCCTTGATGCCGATGCCATCAATATCCTTGGCGAGCATCGTGGGTGGATATTGCAACTCCCTAAGGAGTGCATCCTAACCCCTCACAAGAAAGAGTTGTTCGGACTCATTGGAACATCTGTGAATACGTATGACCAACTCTGCAAGACGCGTGAGCTGTGCTCTCGCCAGCAGATATACATAGTGATTAAGGGAGCGTTCTCTGCCGTCGTGTGTCCTGATGGCTCCGTGTGCTTCAATCCTACTGGCAATCAAGGAATGGCTACGGCTGGTAGCGGCGATGTGCTTACCGGCGTGATACTTGCCTTGCTTGCACAGGGATATGATGCCGATAGTGCCGTCAAGCTTGGAGTCTATCTCCACGGACTTGCTGGCGACGTGGCATCTGAGACGCGTGGCTACGAAGGACTTATCGCAAGCGACATCGTGGAATCATTGCCAGAGGCGTTCCTAAGACTAAGAAAAGATAAAAAGAAATGAAAAGACAAGGTATAATGTTATTGGCGTCACTCGCTTTCTTGGGTGCAAATGCACAGGTGGCTGTGTTCAACCCTGCGGTGACTGCGGATGGTGTAAACTATATTCTTCCAAAGACTGAGTTGCAGGTTAAGGTTACTGCTATCAAGACTGTCTATACTCCTGGTGAGTATGCACGTTATGCGGAGCGTTATCTCCGATTGTCCGATGCCCGTTCGGATGCAGAGACAACTTGGCGTATCACTTCGGTTACGGCAACGACAGTAGGACAGCCAGACACCCTGAAGAGATATACGGTCAAGGTGAAGGACAAGAACCTCTTGCCAAAGGTGCAGCTTACACGTTCAGGCTTGATGATGGCTATCAATACCAATGTGGACGAGGAGTCTGACACTAAGAATGTGGAGGCAGGCCATACTACGAACAATCGTCTTGACTATCGCCAGTATTTCAATGAGGAGATGCTTTCGGCTACATCCTCTTCAAAGCTTGCCGAACTTATTGCACAGGAGATTCTCGACATACGTGACAGCAAGAACCAGATTACACGTGGTCAGGTGGATGCCATGCCAAAGGACGGAGCGTCATTCCAGATATGCCTTGATGCCCTCAACCTTCAGGAGGAAGCGCTCATGCAGGCTTTTGTCGGATATACTGACACTTTGTTTTGCGAGAGGGTTTATACCATAACTCCTGACAAGGATATAGATAAGGAAGTGCTTCTTCGTTTCTCCAAGAAGCTTGGCTATGTGGATGCCGATGACCTTTCGGGCGAACCTGTGTATGTGAGCATTACGGATAAGCATACTGTTACCTTGCCAACAGAGAAGGAGGCAGCCAAGCGCAAGCTCACTGGACTTGTGTATAACGTGCCAAGCATCGCCGATGTCCATGTGGCTTCAGGCTCTGCCACATATTTCTCTGCAGAGATGCCTTTTGCCCAGTTCGGTACTGTTGATGTTCTCGGTCCTACGCTCTTTGGCAAGGAAGTGACTACAAAGGTGACATTCGACACAGCCACGGGCGGAGTGAAGGTCATCGAGTAAAATAACATGGAATTTTCGAACTGTACGGTTTGAACAATATTGCTTTTTTTTTTGCCGCCAAGCGGCCAGTTAGAAAAACAAAAGAAAACAAAAGAAAACATTGGAAAACATGTTTTTTCTTGTTTTTGTTCTGTTTACTTCCCGTTGGTCAGTGAGAGAGTTCTTGACTGTTTTTCTAATATGCACCTTAGTGCAAAACTACAACCGTACAGTTTGAAATATTTTATGTTTAGCACAAAAAAAATAAGGAGGAAATGAAAGTTCATTTCCTCCTTTTTTGAGATTGTATCTTGAATCTTTGCTTATTCAGCAGATACTGGTTCTACAGATACTGTGCTGCGGTTGAGACGTCCACGCTTGAATGTTACGATACCGTCTGCAAGAGCGTAAAGAGTGTCATCCTTACCGATACCTACATTCTTACCTGGGTAGTGCTTTGTACCACGCTGGCGAACGATGATGTTACCAGCCTTAGCAAATTCACCTCCGAAGAGCTTGAGACCGAGTCTTTTTGAGTGTGACTCGCGGCCGTTCTTAGAACTACCAACACCTTTTTTATGTGCCATGTCTGTTTACGATTTTAATTTTGTTAGTAATTAAGCAATAACTGACTTGATTGTCAACTCTGTGAACTGCTCACGGTGACCATTAAGCTTGCGGTAACCCTTACGACGACGCTTGTGGAATACAAGAACCTTGTCGCCCTTTACGAGTGGACTAACTACTTCGCAAACAACCTTAGCGCCTTCAACTACAGGTGTACCTACAGTTACTGTGCCGTTGTTGTCAACCAACAATACCTTCTCAAATTCAGCAGTTGCACCAGCTTCAACATCCTTCATGTGGTGAACGAAAAGCTTCTTGCCTTCCTCTGCCTTGAACTGCTGACCGTTAATTTCTACGATTGCGTACATTTTAATTATTTATTAAACGGTTTTGACCGGGAGGCGAAGCCATTATGTGACTTACTTGTTTGAGCCCCTTCGGCATAAATCGGGTGCAAAGGTACGATTATTTTTCTATGCTTCAAAATATTTCGCATTCTTTTTGACGAAGAATGTGAAATTTACGTCCCTCTTCCGCCTTTTTGTTTGCTTTCTGTCTGTTCACAATTGACATTGCGAACGCTTCAGTTTGTACATGACGCATTTATAATCACATGACAAAGGCGGATAAGACAAAACAAATTGTCCTATCCGCCTTGCGATTAAGAATTATTTCTGTTATAATGCTTATCTTCCTTGCAATGAATACTTCATGCTGCGGAAGGTTAATTATTACAGTAGTAAGTGGCAGAAGCAGCGTTGTAGTTCGTCGTAGCTGCACTGGTGACGGTCACAGTGACGCCATCGCCCCTACCATACGCCATCGTTTTTGACAAACTTAAAGTTTGGCCATTAATGCTGGCATTTACCATTGGTGCATAAGTTCCACTCTTGGAAAGCGACAGAGTGCCACCATGGTGACTGATGCTGGCAGAAGCGCTTTTATTCGTAACACCACCCCATCCACTAGAACTGTTAGGCGAGAGTGTAACATATCCGTTAGCCTTGTTGATAGTGAATTCGCCCAACGAAGTTTCACCGGCACCGCCTGTATAACCTGATGCAGGCTCCACCTTGTACTTCACTTCATAAACGCCGGCATTTGTTCCTGTAGGAGCTGTAGTACTCCAGCTGCTCCAACTGCCATAAGAGCCGCCGATAGTCTTATAGCGGTAGCTGTAGGAGAGTGTACCGTTCTCAGCAGAGCCAGTCGTTGCAAGAAGGTTCTGTGCATTTGTGTTGTATGTACTGCTACCTGTGCGGATGGTTGGAGCTGTGTATGTAGTAACCATCTCTGTCGCATTGTTGAAGTCAAGCGTCCAGCGATATGCCTTGCCCTTCACAAGATTCTTGGATGGAACGGTGAATTCATAGATACCGTTAACTCTTACTGTACATTCGCCTGTTACGGTTGGGAACAAAGCTACATAGAATGTCTTTCCGTCGCTTTCGCATCCATTGACAGAAACACTACTTGCACTTGCAGTACCAGTAACATCACCTGTTCCAACGTTTAATGTACCACTTGTAACAAACTTATCACCCGCAGAAGTAATGACTGCATTATTAAACTCGAAATCCTGTGGAGCATTAGCTATGGATACCTGAATGATTGATATTGCGTGGTTGAAGTCAAAAATCACATGAGAATAATGACCAGCCTCAGTAGGTTCCTCATAAGTGCCTGTTGCATAGAGGTAATCATAGCCTGAACCGATTGCTTCCAACGTACCACCCTGATAATTAGTCAAAGTGACAGGTACTGCCGTATAGCGGACGCTGGAAAGAACATCCTGACATGGCTGATAAGCTGCATATTCCACACCATTACTCAAAGCCCAACCTTCACCGTCGAACAAGGCGTAATGTGTGTCTTTGCCTGAATGGCCTGCCTCATCCACATCACACTGGTAATCCAGCTTCCAACTTGCCTGACTGTTAGATGGGTTCATTGGGAACACGCCAAACACCTCATTATAGCTCCAGCCAAAAGTCAACTGATTCTTCTGGTTGTCCAATGTGAAAGTAACACGTGTGTCATCCTCAAACTCAAATGGCTTGGAACTCAACAAGTACTTAACGTCACTTGCCGATTTGTCATCAACCTGAATATCCTCACGGTCGGAGCTACATGATGCTAAAAGTGCAGCCAACGCAAAAAAAGAATAAAAATAGTTCTTCATACATTTCACGATTTTAGAAGTTTAACAAAGTCTCATTGTCTCTATCCCTACTTTCAACATTGGTTCTTACTCGTGTGTCGGCAAAGCCCATGTCATTACCATGGAGAGGGTCAACCCCACTGCCAGCAAGAATACTTGTGCGAATACGGGACGCACGCTCCGAAACGGAAGGAGCAACATAATTTTTCTGCTTCATTTTCATAAAAATTTAAAGTTTTAGTATAAAGTTCTTAGAATAAAAATTTCACCTGAAAAAATAATATCTTCATGGAATCATTTTCACCTATTATCCTTTCAACATTTCACAAAACGGTGGCGAATATATATATATATATATGGAAATACCAAAACAAATGAGAGGAAAAAACACCATGAAGATGAAAAAAGTTGCATTCTCCCAGTATCAGATGGCTAATTGACACGAGAGGGGGCAAAAATGAAAGACCCACCATAAGCCTAAAGACCCACCCTAACCCATCCTCCGTCGAACAGGGCACTGTTCTCCCCTCATTTCAGGACAGAGAGACATTTAGTCTCTCTTCTGCGCCCTCATTCGCCCTACAGGGAGGGGACTGAGTTACTCAATCGCGAAAAAAGAAGAAAAGAGCATAATCGAGACAACACTTGAATGTCGTTTCTCAAACTATCGATAGTTTGTACCACAGACTCTCAAGAGTTCGTTCGCAAACTATCGAGAGTTTGAGCGACGTGAAACAGAACAGAAAAAACATACTGTAAAGAAAGCCCGAAGGGCTGATAGAACACAGACAGGGTGTGGAGCGTAGCGGAACCCCTGTATAAAGTTCGGTTCTGTTTTTCAGAACTCCGAAGGAGTGACAGAATAAAGGCAC
>JAFZVY010000126.1 GCA_017617575.1 Bacteroidaceae bacterium
TTCAATGCAAAGATAAAGGCATTCAGGGCTCAGTTCAGAGGCGTTGGGGACATCCGTTTCTTCATGTACAGGCTGACAACACTTTATTCGTGATTTCTTGAGGCTTCACCAACAGGGTAAATCCGCTGACCCATAACTATCCATTTTCCGACCTATAGGTCAGAATTTAGATGGTTTTGTCCAGATGAATGAGTATGGAAGTGCCTGCATGTGTGATTACGGAAACGAGGTAGTTCTTTACCCATACTTTATCTGCGTTGTTGCTGAGATTTGTTGCCTTGCCGTCTTCGATGCACCAGAGTTCTTTGTCCTCTTCTCCTCCACGGATGATGGTCATCTTGCCACATTTGCCTATGATGCGGAAGAAACCTTCTGCGTTAAGTTTTGTGAGCTTACCTGTTGTTGGTGATACTTCAAGGACTCTGTTGCGAGTGGTATAGACTGCTGGATGCTTGGTTACGTTCTTAATGAGTCGGAGATAGCCATCCCTACAAATAAGTTCTTCATTTGCGTTGACGAATCCTGCAAATGCTCCATAGCTTGTTGTGTCGCAATGGATGGTGTTGACAGAGTTGTCTGCAAAATAGACGGATGACATGGCATCGTCAAAAAGCATACAAGCCTTTTCTTTATCGATATTGACGCTGAGCGCCATCTTCATTTTGTCGAAAAGTCTCTTATGAAAGATTTCTGTTCCGTCGCTTGCTTTATATCCTGCGATGTAGGCGTGTCCATATTTTGTAGGCTTTAGGTCTGAAATACCGAAACCAAAGTTAAGCTGATAGATATTGTCGCCTACAAGTACCAATTCGCTTCTTGTAGCATTTTCTTCTGTGTACTTGGTCTTCCAGAAAAATTTAAAGCCCTTGTCAAAACACATGATGTTATTTTTATCTGCAAAGTAAAATTTGTTTCTGTCTCTTACGATGTTGGATGTAAGAGCGCTGTTTAGCAAGTTATTTGGTGGTAATAAAAGTTCGGTATTTGTTTTATTTGTTGTGTGGTTTCTGATAATTGGTATGGTCTTATAGTTGCTTGGGTTCGCAACTCCATAACCTATGCCAAACTCGAAAAGGTAAATATTTCCTGCAACATTTCCATTATTGCCATCATTTGTTTTGATGTTTGTACTTAGATACTGTCCAGTTTCCCAGTTAAGCATATACAGTTGATCCATTGCAAGGAAACTATGTATAGCGTCAATATCATACGATGCGCTTAAACCATTAACAAAGCAGAAATCTGTTCTCCAGAGTTTTTTTCCGTTTTTCAAAGATATTGCCCAGATGTTGGTTTCCATTTCTGACACGAATCCCTTATCGTCAATGACGCCACAGCAGTTTGGTGCACTTACTTTCCATAAACGTTTTCCTGTGTTGTAGTCATATAATCGCATACCTCTTCCGTTAAGCATTTCTACCAATCCGTAGTTAGTCATTTCGATGTGTGTTGCCTTTGGATGGTATTTCATCTGCCACAGTTTCCTCTGGCTTGCAATTTCGTAAACCTCTATCCAGCTCTTTTCAAAAGATGTTTTATTAGTTCCATAGAATAGATATGCGATGTATGTATTTGTTATATCTGTAATACACTCTGATGGCGCTTTTGTAAATGGTGCTTTTGTTGTGGCAAAATGATGTTCTTCGTTGCTTAATGCAATAGAGTCAGGTAGGGTTGTTTCCTGCGCAAATGCGGAAACCAATGCAAATGTGGACAAAACCACAGAGGCAAATAATTGTTTCTTCATTGATAGTTTATGATGTTTGTTAATTATAATCAGGCATAAAACATCACCAACATCCGTGGTGGATATTGGTGATGTGCGGGTGTTAGTTGGATGGCTTATCCTTCCAACTGTTCGTTGTAGTCAAGTTCTGCTTCGACAATAAGGATGAGAGCATCGTGGTCGTAAGGACCCATCTCCTCCTTCTTTGCCTTCTTCTCAATAACCTTGACGAGTTCCTCGACGTCAATGTCGATGAAACCGTCTGCATCTGCTTTACTTTCCATCTTGTCAAGCTCTTCGAGGATGATGTCTATGCAATAATAGATGTCTTCCTCAGTGAACTTTTCACGATTCTCCTGACCGATGTAGTTCAGGATGAAAGCCACTTCCTTAGCATCTTCTTCTGCGCCAAGAAGTATCTCGTTGTCTATACTGCTCATATAATAAATAAAGACCCTCTCACCCCATTCACTCTTCCCCCATTTATTGGGAGATGGGGGACTAATGAAATGGGGGATTTTGGTATTCGACCAAAGACGGTCGAATATTATTTGCTAAATCTTAACTCTTAATTCTTAATTAAAGAAGTGCCTTTACCTTCTCTTCAAGTACGGCCTTAGTTGCAGCACCTACGCTCTTGTCAACCACTTCTCCGTTCTTGATGAATATAACTGTTGGCACGTTGCGGATGCCGAACTCTGCTGTGAGGTCCTCAGCTTCCTCTACATCTACCTTGCCAATGATTACCTGTCCCTCATACTCGTTTGCGAGTTCCTCAATGATTGGACCAATCTTCTTGCATGGGCCACACCATGTTGCCCAGAAATCCAATACCATAGGCTTGCCCTGTGCTGCAAGTTCCTTGTAGTTCTCTTCGTTAATTACCATAATTGCGTTTGTTTTTAATTGTTCACGTAGGAATTCGCTTTACTACAAGAACAAAGTTAATAATAAAGTTTCTATTTGTTTATCGTGTAAGTAAGATTGTCTCTTTCAAGTACGTTGATGAACTGCTTTGTGACAGTCACCGAGTAATTGGTGGAGTACATATCTATACTTGTGTTGTCTGGAGATATGATACAGAAGCATAGCTTTGTCTGACCTGGAGAGTCTTCGGCCTCTGCCACTATGTCCGTTACTATCGTTTCCGTCAAGGTCTCTACAGGAATGTTGATGCAGATATTCTCAATAATGCTGTTCTTGATGTCCTCCATGAGGGATATCTTGTTGAACTGGAAATTGAACCTTGTTGCATCATACTTGCCCGGAACAATCTTTGCCGTGATGTAGAGTGACGTACCTACTACGAACTGGTGGGCGTATTCAAGGTAGTCTTGTCCGAACAATGGTAGTTCTCCCGAACCAGAGTAGTCTTCCATCGTGATGATGGCAAATGGCTTGTTGTTCTTCGTAATACCATTTCTTACACCTGTTACGATTCCTCCGAAGGTAACCTTGTCAAGCTTTGACAGATCCTCCTTGTTCTCAAGGTCGGTCATCTTGGTATTGCAAGTGTGGTTGAGCACTATCTCGTAGTCGTCTAGAGGATGGGCAGAAAGATAGATACCTACCAGTTCGCGTTCCTTGTTGAGACGTTCTATTGAACCCCATTTCTCCACTCCCTTTGGAGGTAATGGACGAACCACTTCCACCATGTCCATTCCGAAGAGTGAATTAGTGGCTGTGTTCTTGTCTTGTTGGAACTTCATTCCGTAACGTATGAGGAGGTCGAGGAATGTCTCTCCGTTCTTTCCTCCCGTAGAAGCAAA
>JAFZVY010000127.1 GCA_017617575.1 Bacteroidaceae bacterium
GGTCGGGGCTCTACCTCCTTCTCTTACCCAAGAAGTCCTGTATTCCGTCCATGTCGAAAGCAAGTGAGAAACGGACTGTCTGGTCAAGAGGGTTTGACTGTGCAGTTGAAATCACGTAACCTGCATCGATGGAGAGTGTGCTCATCTTGAATCCAGCACCCACGGTGAAGTATTTACGGTTACCCTTGTTAGGATGCTCGTAGTGATAACCACCACGGATGAAGAATCTATCGTTGTATGAGTATTCAGCACCTATACTCCACTGTACTTCCTCCAACTCTTCCTTGAAACCTCTTGGTGCATCGTTGAAAGACTTGAAAATACCAGAGATAGGAGATACACTGTTGTAACCCTCGCCAGCAAGCCAATTTGTATAAGAATCAGAATAATTACCCTTGTTAAGTGCTTCTGCTTTGATTGCATCTTTCTCTGCTGTTGACATTTCATTCCAATTGCTATTTTCACGAGAAAATACTTCTTCAGCATCATCGCTATATATGTATTGCTTATATGTTGGCATTGTTGGAATCAAAAGCTTATTTGCATCAGCCGCAATGGTGAATGAGTTGTAGTCGTCCACTGGAACGAGGAGAGCCATACCAAAACGCATGTTGGTTGGGATGAACTCACTTGAGCTACCTTCGTTGAATGAAATCTTACTACCGATGTTGCTCACGTTGAGACCCCAGCTCAACTGACATTCTCTCTGTCCCATGTTGATATAACCATTGTGGTAGAAGGCGATGTCGGCAGCAAAGGCAGAACCTGGTTGATAGTCATCAGTGTGAAGTCCGAGGTCTGAATGGATGAAACGGAGACCAACGGCAGCAGAGAATGTTTCACTCAACATACGTGAGTAGGCAAAATCGACAGCCATCTCGTATGGGCGTATTGTCTCTTCTGAGTTTACTTCACCAACCATAACGTCACCAAGTGAGAAGTAGCGAAGCGAAGCAGATATAGCATCATATTCACCAAGACGCATATAGCCCGTGACGTTGGCAAGGTCGATACCGTCCACGATGTTGCGAAGCCAAGGAGTATAGTTGAGTGACACTCCAGCACGGCTGATGCAGAATGGATACTTTGCTGGGTTCCAGTATTGTGAGTTTACATCTGGGTCAGTAGCAGCACCAACGTCGCCAAGACCAGCCGCACGTGCATCAGGTGCAATGGCAAGTGATGTTACGGCATAGTTTACAGGGTTCAATTGGTTCCACTTATCCTGTGCGTTGGCTGTCAGTGCAAATGCTGTGCATCCAAATGCTAATGATAGTATCTTTTTCTTATTCATCTTCTTTGATTGTTGTTTTCGTTTAATTAAATAACGGAGGAAGCATCTTTATATTGTCCTACATAATGACTTTCTTCGTCTCATGTTGTATCTCCTCGTCGTTGGACATATACTTTATCTTCCTTATATATACGCCCTTTGGAAGGGAGCTTGTTTCTACGTCGCTAACCAGTCTGCCTGCAAAGTCGTAGTATTCCACAACCTTGGTGAGACCCTCGTAAACAATGAAGGAGTAGTGCTTCTCGCTCATGTTGTTGAGGGTGTCGAATGCTCTTACCGTGAGAGTGTGCTTGCCTCCCTCAAGTGCAGGGAAGGTAAACTCAATCTTTCCGGAAGTATAGTCACCTGTAGTCTGACGGTAGTAGTTGTTGAGATTATATGTCGTTGCTTCCTTGCCGTCGATTATTGCCACGATGTCATGTCCGAGGCCGTTGCCCGAAGCATTGATACCACTGCTGTCGCTCAGGTGAACGTATATTGTTGGTGTCTCGTTGACCTTCTGACCGTCGATGGTATGGTCGGAATTGATGTATGTGGCAATGTTAGGACCGATGGTGTCGATGTCCATATCCATGTTAGTGCCACCAATGGCGAAGTTGCGGAATGAACCGAACGCCTCTACCGTGTGACTCTTGTTTGTTGCATAGAGGTTGATAAGTCCAGCCTCGTTACTGTAGTTGTTGTCGAGAGGAACAGGGAACGTGAATGTGAACACACCGTTCTTGATGCTGTCGGCAGCATTGTACAGTCTGCGCTTGTAGTCGCTGAACGTGAATTCTTTATCTTCAGAATCGTTGTTATTGTTTGTTGTTATTGTCTCACGGTTGTCGAATACGGAAGATTCCACGATACCCTCGAAGTCCTTTAACTCATTGTTATCGCCATCCACCACATGACCGCGGACAGTCACCTTCTCACCTGCGCTAATCTTGCAGATGCCCTCGTTCACGCTCTTACCATTGATAGAGTCGATGACTATGTTGTAGTCTGGGTTAGGCAACACAATGGCAGGGTCGCCCAAGAGGACAAACTGAGCCTTGTTTAGTGTATTGTCTCCTTGACTTATAAGGTCGCTCTTTGTCTGTGAAAGTGCTTCGCCAAGTGAATAACGTTTGCCACCTTTATTAGTAAGGAGATAATTCATCAGGAGCTTGTTGAGACTGGCGTTCTCAACTCCATACACAGCTCGTGTAGTTCCGAAGAATGCTATCGCACCACCATCCTTGTTGAGAACGGCTGCCTCACCAAGGTTGTCCGTATTCATGTCGAAAGGCGTTGTCTCACATGCCGCAGTAATCCATACTGGCGGACGAGATGTGTTCCAGTTCTTGAAGTCATCAATTTTCACTGCCATCTCATGTGAAAGCGTGAGAGGTGCACCGTGACCCGTATAGTTCATGATGAGAGCACCGTCAAGAACCGTCTTGTTGATGTCGCTCTCCACGCCTGGGTATCTTGTGCCTGTGGCAGACTGTTCCCAAGGGTAAGCATCCCAGTATATACGACTGAAACGGAAGTTAGGATAGCTTGACTCAAGCGTGTTTGTCATTGCGTCGGCATGGCTCATGTGAGTGTAAGCACCTTCTTTTGTTGTTCCGTCATCAGCCAAGACACAGATGGAGTTACGCCAGTTTCCGGCGTTCGTGTTAAGAATATAGGCAATGGTCTTGTCAACCACACCCTTTGCCTCGTCAGCCGTAGTGACAGGTATGCGTCCGAGTCCAATCAGTGGCTTGTTCTGAAGAATGCTATAGCCGTCGTTAGGACAAACGATGTATTCCTCAAGCACGTATGAGGATGTTGTAGTTTCAGAGTCGTCAGATTCATAGCAAAGGAGATAGTCGTCAGCCGAATACTTCTTAGTTCCAAGCAGCATGAGCTTGTTGTCCCATACTGATGCACCAAAGAGAAGCACGTTCTTCAGTTTGCGTCCCTGTCCAGCTTCGCCCTTCTCATAGAGCATCTTGATGAATCTGCGATAAGCAGTCACGTCAGGTGTACCTGATGAGAACTCATTGTATATCTTGTCCGCCGATACGATGGCATAGTCAATGCTGTCGTGTGTCTTGTGGAATGCAGCAAGTCGTTCTGCCTGTGCAGTTAGCTTGCCACTTGTAGGAACGATGACAAGCAAGTCAACGCTCTTCATGCTGTGCAGGTCTTGGTTCTCCACCGTACCTACCTTTGTCGGAACAGGGTAGGTGGCATTCTTGTCAAGTACCACGTATGTATCGCTCACCAGCATGTCCTCAGATAGTACCTTATATGTGCCGTTGGAGTACGTACCTTTAAGGGCACACATTGAGGAAATGCTTGTTACGTCCCACACAATGGCATTCTCGTTTGCACCGCTTATCTCAAACACGGAAGTACCTTTCTCGTTAGGACTGAACTCTATGTAGTTCTCGCCTGTCATGTCCAGTTCACGCTCGTATGATGCACGGATATAGTCAAGGTGACCTTTAGTACCACTTGTCATGGATAGTGAAACAGGCAGTTTGTCTGTTGCGAGACTTGTCACGGTGAAGGATTTCGTTTCTTTTTGTGCTACGGCGTTTTCCCCGAGTTTTTGAACTTGGAGTGTTGCCAACTTGCCGTTTGCTTTGATAGCAACCGTTGAAGCGCTACTACTATTTGCTCCGAAGAGTACATCCACGTAGATGTCGCTTGTGGTGTGCTTGTTGACGTTAATAGAATACGCCTTGGCAGAACCACTTGAATATTCAGTTGACTCATAGAACCTGCGACCGAAATTACCGAAAGAATATTCGTCCTTGTCGTAGATGCTGTGAGTGTATGTTGTCTTCTGTGTAATGGTTGCGTTTGACTCCGCATCGTGTGTGTTGAACGTTGCAGGAGCACCGCTTGTGTCTTCCGTTAGGAAATAATAGATATATGAGCTGTAAGGATTGTTGAGATGATAGAATTTCTTGCCGCTCTTAGTCCAGAGAGTCGTTCCCTTTGAGTAGAACAGCAAGTTGCCAGATGGCGTGTCTCTGTAGAGAGGAATCTCCGTGAGGTCATCATCCATACCGTCGATGTCGTCGTCAGGAAGAACTGGGAGGTTGTAGCCATAGAGCTTGACCTTTGCAGGGTCAGAGAATCCCATCTTCTTCAGGTCATTCTTCGACAACTGATATACTCCACTGTTGTCCACACGTATCTTAACCCACTTACCTTGTGCTAGTAGTGAGTGTTCTGCATATTGCATCTGTGCATCTGCTGTTATTGATGCCAGTGTGGATAACAAGAGGAATATTGCTTTTCTCATATTTTTGTTTCTATATTAATGCGCTTACCGAACTGGTAAGCCTTTTACTTAATCTTCTGGCGGAGTACCTTTGTGTCTCCAATGAAGCCTTCGAGTATGTCGTTCTCCTTTACAGGACCTACGCCTACAGGTGTTCCTGTGAAGATGAGGTCACCAGTCTTGAGCGTGAAGAACTTGCTACAGTATGCGATAATCTTATCCACGGAGAATACCATGTCCTTTGTGAATCCCGTCTGTACTATCTCGCCATTCTTCTCAAGGTGGAACTCAAGGTTCTGTACGTCACCACCAAGCTCGTCCAGTTTGATGAACTCGCCTACGGCTGCACTACCGTCAAAGCCCTTGCAGATGTCCCAAGGATGTCCAGCCTTGCGTAGCTTTTCCTGAAGGTCGCGTGCCGTGAAGTCGATGCCAACAGTCACCTCGTTGTAGTAGCGATGAGCAAAACGCTCGCTTATGTCCTTACCCACGTGCGCAATCTTGACGACTATCTCTGTCTCGTAGTCGAAACGCTCCGCAAAGTCAGGAACGAAGAAAGGTTTATGGTCACGGAGTAATGAACTCTCCTGCTTGGAGAATATCACAGGCTCTGTTGGCAGGGGCGTACTGCCATTCAACTCTGTATTATGTAAGGCATAGTTCATGCCTACAGCTAAGATTTTCATGATTCTGTAATCTTCTTCTGTGTAGTTAAAGGAAGTAAAAAGGAGTAAAGGGGAGTAAAAGGACGAATGATTATTCGTGTAATATCTTATATGTACGATAAAGTAACGTCTCTTTACTCCCTTTTACTTCAATTTACTCCTATTTACTTCTTTCAAAAATTAATACAATCCCATCAACTTGAGAATGTCGTTGAGGTTTGCCCAAAGCATAAGACCGAGGAGCAACCACATACCAATAATCTGAATCTTCTCAAGGAACTTGTCGCTTGGCTTCTTGCCTGTACACATCTCAAAGATGGTGATGATGGCATGACCACCATCGAGAGCTGGTATTGGGAGAAGGTTCATGATTCCAAGTACAACACTTAGGAATGCAGTAAACTGCCAGAAGCCTATCCAATCCCATTCTGTGGAGAACATCTTTCCTATACCAATGAAACCACTAACGTTTTTGGCGCCCTTCTTTGTAAAGAGGTATTTCAATTGGTCAACATAGCTTTTCATTACGTTCCATCCACGCTCAATTCCAGCTGGGAATGACTCAAAGAAACCATAATGTTTAACTGTCATCTTGTGCTTATACGGATACTCTGGAGCAAAGCCTATTTTGAAGTTTGCATCAAGTACAGCCTTGATTGTATCCTTATCATTTATCACAAGAGAAATGCTTCTCTGCTTGAGTGAATCAGCATGAGTTGACTTTTTATCGAGAACGTCTTGACGTAGTATGATCTGATACACGACATCATTATAATCAGCAATAGCATTGCCGTTGATAGACGTAATCCTGTCACCTATCTTGAGACCAATCTTTTCGGCAGGGCTTCCAGGCAACACCTCGCCAACTTTATTTGGCAAACGCATATCTGCATATTTTGGTTCTTGTTCCATCATATCGAGAAGGCTCATCTCCTGTGGGAGAACGATGACTTCCTTCTTGCCATTACGGAGAACGGTTACAGTCTTAGCATTTGATATGTCCTGAAGTTTGCCTATTGTCCAATACAAGACTTCCTTATCATCAATATGAGTGATGATGTCGCCATCCTTGAATCCGTCTTCTTTGGCAGCAGCAGAGAACTTCATACCGTATGTCATGTCTGTGCTCTTGACATACTCTGTTCCATGTACATAGAGTACCATAGAATAGATAACAAAGGCTGTGATGAAGTTCATGATGACACCACCGAGCATGATGAACAGACGTTGCCATGCCGGTTTAGTACGGAACTCCCAAGGCTTTGGTGGCAGAGCCATCTGTTCCTTGTCCATTGACTCGTCAATCATTCCAGAAATCTTGACATAACCGCCGAGTGGAATCCATCCGATACCGTACTCTGTTCCTTCGTACTCGTATTCGCCATTCTCCTTCTTGGCTACTGGCTGCTTGCCCATGAGCTTGCGGAACCAGTCGGAGTATGTACTGAAGAAGCGGAACTTATAGTCGAAGAAGAGATAGAACTTCTCTACGCGTGTCTTGAATAGTTTGGCGAAGAAGAAGTGTCCTCCCTCGTGAAGTACTACTAAGAGTGAGAGGGCTGCTATCAATTGCGCGCCCTGAATTAACCATTCCATTGGATTTATAGTTTGTTTCTTATATTAACGTTAGTTTTTGGCTTTTATTGTATAATTCATCCATAACCTTATACAGCTATGGTAGATTAGAGGAGACTTGCTGCAAAGGCACGTGCTTCCTTGTCGGTAGCGAGATAGTTCTCAAGAGTGTCAACGGTGTTGAACGCTACGTTCTGCATTGTCTTCTCGATAATCTCGCTTATGCGTGTGTAAGGAATCTTGTCCTCGATGAATGCACGGTTCACAATCTCGTTGGCTGCATTAACGATACATGGCATGTTGCCACCTTGGCGCAAAGCCTCGTATGCAAGTGCAAGACATGGGAAACGCTTAGTGTCTGGTTCCTCGAATGTGAGGCTCTGCATCTTGAAGAGGTCAAGACGGTCGCCTGTGAGTGTGAGTCTCTTAGGATAAGAGAATGCGTACTGGATAGGAAGTCGCATGTCTGGTACTCCGAGTTGTGCCTTTACTGCTCCGTCCTCAAACTGTACGGCAGAGTGAATGACACTCTGTGGGTGTACCACAACCTGTATCTGCTCTGGCTTTACTCCGAAGAGCCACTTTGCCTCGATAACCTCAAAGCCCTTGTTCATGAGAGTGGCTGAGTCGATGGTTATCTTAGCACCCATGTTCCATGTAGGGTGGGCGAGGGCATCTGCCTTTGTCACCGTTTTCAACTGTTCCTCATTGAACTTGCGGAAAGGACCTCCACTGCAAGTGAGGAGTATCTTGTCAATCTTGTTGCCTGGTTCGAGACACTGGAATATTGCTGAGTGCTCGGAGTCAACAGGAAGGATAGGCACTTGATATTCGTGTGCAAGCTTAGTGATGAGACCACCTGCCACAACGAGTGTCTCCTTGTTGGCAAGGGCAATCACCTTCTTTGCCTTGATTGCTGCTATTGTTGGTTCAAGACCTGCAAAGCCCACCATGGATGCGAGTACGATGTCCACGTTCTGGTCCTGTACCACGTCGCACAGAGCCTTTGCTCCAGAATACACCTTGATAGGGAGGTCGCTGAGGGCGTCCTGTACCTTCTGGTAGTTGTTCTCGTTAGCAATTACTACAGCCTCTGGATTGAACTTGCGGGCTTGTTCTATAATAAGATCGGCGTTGTTGTAGGCAGTAAGCACGTATGCCTCGTAGAGGTCGCTGTGCTCCTCGATGACCTGAAGAGCCTGTGTTCCTATGCTGCCTGTTGAGCCTAAAATACAAATTCTTTTCTTCATAGAAGTCCCCGAACCCCAAACTTAGCGAAACGGTCTCTCTGACCGCAGGTAAGTCACGGGGCGGCTATCCGTTTTTGGGGGTGGTAGCCTTTGGTTAATAATTAACTCCCAAAGCTGACACTCGGGAAGCTGTGGTTAGTTCCAAAGCAGACGCTTTGGGAACTGTGATGATAAAGCCCTGATGAGTCCCTGTTGGGGACTGTGGGGCTACAAATCCAAGAGTCCGAGAGGTAAGTCCATTGTCATTACCTTGTTCTCCTGGTCTATGTTGCTGATGAACTCCTCATGGGCAGGAATCATGACCTCACTACCGTCATTGCGCTCCACGATGAAGAGCCAGTTCTCGGTGTTGTCGTCAATGGCTGTGATTGTACCAATCTCGCTATTGTCGTCACCATCAATCATCTTGTAGCCTATGAAGTAGTTGAGTGACACCTCGTCCTCGCCAAGTTCCTGTACGTACTTGTTCTCGATATAGACGTCGCATCCCAAGAGGAACTGTACGGAGTCAGAAGTGTCAAGGTCCTCGAACTTGACGAGTGCCGTGGTGTCACTCCTGAATCTGTATTCCTCAATAAAGAACGGCACGAGGATGCCGTCAATCTCACAAATGAGATAATCGACATCTGCCGTGTCGAACACATCGTCCGTAAAATTGAAGTTTACCTCTCCATTCAGACCATGTGCCTTGGTAATCTTACCTATCTGATAAACGTCTTCCTTTCTAATCATATAAAGAAGCCAAGCCCTCCGACCCATCCTTCGGAGTTAAAAGTTAAAAATTAAAAGTTAAAAGTTAAGTTTTGAAGATTAAAGTTCACGAGTTCCATGTTTGGGACGGGTAACTCTTAACTTTTAATTCTTAACTCTTAACTCCCGCGAAGCGGGTTTATACTCTTTGTATCTTTGCTCCCAACGCGTTCAGTCGTCCCTCTATGTCCTCGTATCCGCGGTCAATCTGCTCGATGTTGCTGATTACGCTTGTTCCCTTTGCGCTCATGGCTGCAATGAGGAGGGCGATACCTGCACGGATATCTGGTGAAGACATACGTGAGCCACGTAGCTTGAACTGGTTGTCGTGGCCGATGACTACTGCACGGTGTGGGTCGCAAAGGATAATCTGCGCTCCCATGTCGATGAGCTTGTCCACGAAGAAGAGACGGCTCTCAAACATCTTCTGGTGGATGAGAACGCTTCCCTTTGCCTGAGTGGCAACGACGAGGATAACGCTCAAGAGGTCAGGAGTGAGACCCGGCCAAGGTGCATCGGCAAATGACATGATGCTTCCGTCCATGAATGACTCTACCTCGTAGTGTTCCTGCTCAGGAATGTAGAGGTCGTCGCCACGGAGTTCCATCTTAACGCCCAAGCGACGGAACATGGAAGGTATGATTCCGAGGTTCTCGTAGGACACGTTCTTGATGGTAAGCTCGCTACCTGTCATTACAGCCATACCAATGAAAGAACCTACCTCAATCATATCTGGAAGGATGGTGTGCTCACATCCGTGAAGCTCCTTCACTCCCTCGATGGTGAGAAGGTTGGAAGCGATACCGCTTATCTTTGCTCCCATACGGTTGAGCATCTTGCATAGCTGCTGTATGTATGGTTCGCAAGCTGCGTTGTATATTGTTGTAGTGCCTTCTGCAAGTACAGCCGTCATGATGATGTTGGCAGTACCTGTTACTGATGCCTCGTCAAGGAGCATGTACTTGCCCTTGAGTTCCTGCGCATCAATCTCATACACGCCACGTGCGGCGTTATGTGTGAACTTGGCACCAAGCTCCTGTATGCCTATGAAGTGAGTGTCAAGTCGGCGACGTCCTATCTGGTCGCCACCAGGCTTAGCCACGCAAGCCTTGTGGAAGCGTCCGAGCAGAGGACCGAGTGTGAGGATGGAACCACGGAGGGCGCTGCATCGCTGCACGAACTCGTCGCTGTTCAGAAACTCCATGTCGAGTTTGTCCGCCTGAAACTGATAATCCTTGCCGCCAATCCTCATCACCTTCACGCCCATCTTGCTGAGCAGGTTGATAAGGTTGTTCACGTCAAGTATGTCAGGGACGTTCCTCATGATGACTGGCTCCGCCGTGAGAAGTACTGCGGATAATACTTCGAGTGCCTCGTTCTTGGCACCCTGTGGGACAATTTCTCCGTGGAGTTTGTGTCCGCCTTCTATAATGAATTGAGCCATGTATAATATTGTCCCCCATTTATGGGGGTAGGGGACTTACTTTTTCTTTTTCTTCTTCGTGATTGATGTTGAAATGAGGTTGCTGCGAAGTTCACCGTCTGTAACGAGTGGGGTAGCCATAGGGTCAAGCACCACCTTGCCCTTGGTATAGTCAGCGAGGTCGTCAACGACCTTGCCGTCGCTCATGACGTCGATGTCCCAGTATGCGAGGCTTCGCTTCATCTGGTTGGCTACCTGCTGTGCAAGCACCTCGCGCTCCTCAGGGTCTTCAACCTCAGTAATCTTCTGTGTGAGTTCCTCAAGAATCCTGCCGTAGTGACGACGGCGGATAGGCTTCTGAGGGTAAGCCACCTTGTACATCTTCTGCTCCTCGTCGAAGCGTTCGATCTCCACAGGATAGTCGATGTCAAGCTCATATTTGGAAATGCGTGCGAGGTGGTTCCAAAGCTTCAGCTGGAAGTCCTCGGCATTACCGCTCTGCTCAGTCATTGTTGACATGATGCCCACGATGGTGTAGGCACAGTCAGTACGCTCGTCCCTGTCCTTTATGGTCTTGCAGTAATTCACCATGTCCTGGATGCTGCGACCGTACTCCGACATCTGGAGGGGCTCACGACTTGTGTTGTAATCCTTGACTGTGTCAAGTTCCTTATGTAATGATTCGATATCTCTCATCTATATGGTTGTTATTGTTTCGTAATAAGTGATTTGACGCTGTTTCTTCGTCCTTCCTTCGTAGTGTCTTCGCTATGGCTCCGCTATTTCTCTACTATTTCTCTGCTATTTCTCCGCTATAATAGCGGAGGCATAGCGGCCTCATAAAAAAGTCATGGCTGACTCATAGCGAAGTCATGACGGAATTACTACGGTGGATATTCAAATTCATAATTTACAACAGGCTCTTTGCCTTTGTTGCTACAAATTCCTTGAGATAGAAAGGCTCAAAGTAAGCCACGTCCTCATATTCCTCGTTGAGGAACTTCTTCTCGGCAAGTGGTGCCATGTTCTTGGCATGAAGCTCTACGCCGTCGAGGAAGTGGGCGTTAGGATGATTGATTACAGCCTTGCATTTCTCTGCTCCGTTGCCGAAGAAATATATTGGGTGCTTGTCAAGCTCTTCCTTGAATGAGTCTGCGTCGATGACCTTGGCACAAGTGTCGATGACAGGCTTGAGTGCCCTTGTGTAGAGTGCAGTATATACCTCCATCCTTCGTGCGTCGAGCATAGGACATACGAGTGCGTCCTCTGGGAGGTCGTCGTGCTTGAGGAGTACTGGCACGCATAGAGCCTTGAGTGTTGGGACGGAGATAAGCTTGAGGTCCTGTCCGTAGCATATTCCCTTTGCCATTGACACGCCGATGCGGAGACCTGTGTATGAACCAGGACCGCTGCTCACGGCTACTGCATCGAATGGAATGGCGTGACTGTCTGTGAAAGACATTGCCTCATCTACAAAAACTCCTAATCTCTTTGAATGGTTTGTATCCTTTGCACCACCATTCTTTATGTCATCAAAATTGTCTATCTGAAATATTGTTGCGCCATCCTGACTGACAGCTACGCTGCATCCGTCGGTTGCCGTCTCAATATGTAAAATTACTGCCATCTTAAATAGATTTATACATAATACGATGCAAAAATACAAATAAATAACCGTTTTGTAGTTAGCATAAAGACAAAAATCGCTATTTTTGCATAAAAATTAAGATTTAGTAATATGATTCAGTCAATGACAGGCTACGGCAAATGCGTAGCTGAATACAACGGAAAGAAAATTCATGCTGAGATAAAATCACTCAACAGCAAGGCTCTCGACCTATCCGCACGTCTTGCTCCTCTCTATCGTGAGAAGGAAATGGAGGTTCGCCAGCTTATATCAACAAATCTTGAGAGAGGTAAGGTTGACTTCAACCTCTGGATTGAGAAGGACGAGGTGGCTTCAGTATCAAATATCAACAAGGAGTTGGTAGGTGAATACTACAAGCAGATAAAGGACGTGTCAAAGTCTCTTGACCTTGATATGAGCGGCGTACAGTCAGCCAACGAGTGGATGAAGGTTCTTCTCCGTCTCCCTGACGTGATGTCTCGTTCCGAGGTAGAGGAACTCACGGACGAGGAGTGGGCTGTTGCCCGTCAGGTGGTAGAGGGTGCAATCAATGCACTCGTCGAGTTCCGCAAGCAGGAGGGTATCGCCCTTGCAAAGAAGTTCACAGAGAAGATTGAGAACATACGTACTTATCTCGCAAGCATCGAGCCATTCGAGAAGGAGCGCACGGAGAAGATTCGCCAGCGCATACTTGATGCCCTTGAGACACAGATAGGTGCTGACTACGATAAGAACCGCCTTGAGCAGGAGATGATTTACTACATCGAGAAGCTTGACATCTCTGAGGAGAAGCAGCGTCTCACTAATCACCTCAACTACTTCCTTGAGACAATGAAGGATGGCAAGGGACAGGGAAAGAAACTTGGCTTCATCGCTCAGGAGATGGGACGCGAAATCAACACTACAGGTTCAAAGTCCAACCAAGCTGAGATGCAGAACATCGTGGTGAAGATGAAGGACGAGCTTGAGCAAATCAAGGAGCAGGTGCTTAATGTGATGTAATGGTGGCATGATGCCACAATTGATAATTGACAATTGATAATTGATAATTATGCCATTTGGCGTATGGGCAATTACCTTTTACTAATTATCAGTTGACTTCTGGTTTTTCCTGCCAATTATCAATTATTAATTATCAATTATCAATTGAGAATCGGTCTATACGGAGGTTCATACAACCCCATACATATTGGTCACACTTCATTGGCACAGTCGTTGGTAGAACAGGGACTTGTGGATGAAGTGTGGCTTCTTGTTTCTCCACTTAATCCGTTGAAACAAGACACGCAGAATGAGTTTGCGGATTATGCAGACCGTCTTAGGATGGCTGAACTTGCAACGAAGGATTGCAAGAGCATTTGTGTGTCCGATTATGAGAATCATCTGCCAAGACCGTCATACATGATAAACACGCTTCGTTCCCTTGCTTCTGACTTCCCTCAGCATAGCTTCTGCCTCGTCATCGGAGCAGACAACTGGGAGAGTTTCCATAGATGGTACAAGGCTGACGAGATTATTGCCAACTATACTATTCTTGTCTATAATCGTCCTGGTTATCCTCTTGATGAGGCTAATCTCCCTTCATCCGTCAAGGTCGTAAACACTCCTCTTTACGATATCTCATCTACTCAGATTCGTGAGGCATTACGTCAAGGGAAACGCCCTACACAATTTGTTGCTCCTGAGGTTCTTGACTATATTCAAGAACACGGGTTGTATCATTAAAAAAGAATGCTTGTTGCTCTGTGGGACGATAATTTTTTATGTGTGTTTGAGCATCGTTTGAATGGTATTCAAACTGCTTTTTAGTTTTTTAGTTTGCTTATATGTTTGATATGAGACAAACGTGCAACAAATTAGTTGGCTAGGTTGTGCAGGGTGTTTTGTACGCTAATAGTTGTAAGTGCTTAGCGAAGCAGTCTCAATAAAGCATGTAAAACTAATGAAATAGGTGCCCCATGTATCCTCGATAAAGATACATGGGGCACCTGTTATTATATAGTCACTTTATAGACTTATCTATGCCCTTTGCATAAGTCACCCTCCTCATAGAGGGGGAGGGAAGGGGAGAGGGTCTGTTTATTATTTCAACGGATTCCAGCCCTGTGCCTTTAGTTCGAATTCATTGCCGTCACGTGTGATGAGGGCTGTGCCGAGGCTTTCCTTTGTGATGTAGCCAATCTCCTTGACACCTTCCATCTGCTCTATCTTTTCGTGGTCGGCAATAGGTACGGTGAAGAGAAGCTCGTAGTCCTCGCCACCATTGAGGGCTGCTGTTGAGAGGTTCATGTTCATCTCCTCTGACATGACAGCTGTCTGGTAGTCGATAGGGATGCGTTCCTCATATACTCGGCAACCAACCTTGCTGTCTTTGCAGATGTGCATAAGCTCGCTGCTGAGGCCATCGCTAATGTCCATCATCGCAGTTGGGTGGATGCCAGCCTCACGTAACTTGAGGATGATGTCACGACGTGCCTCTGGCTTCATCTGACGCTCAAGGAGGTATTCCTTGCCTGAGAAGTCAGGTTGTGATATTGCCATTTTCTCTGCATCTGTCTTGGCATTCTCTATCTGCTTGTAGTAAACCTGTTTCTCACGTTCGAGAAGCTGGAATCCCATGTAGGCAGCACCGAGGTCACCGCTCACGCAGATGATGTCTGTCTCCTTTGCTCCGTCACGACGTATGGCTTTGCCTGCCTCTACCTCACCGATGCAGGTGATGCTGATGGCAAGTCCTGTGCGTGATGAACAAGTGTCACCACCGACGATATCTACTCCGTGCTGTTCGCATGCAGCCTGTAGGCCTTCGTAGAAGTCCTCAAGGTCTTCCACGCTGAATCGCTTGCTGAGTGCGATGCTTACGGTAATCTGTTTTGGCATACCTCCCATGGCGTAGATATCACTGAAGTTGACCTGTGCGCTCTTGTAGCCGAGGTGCTTCATTGGGATGTATGTGAGGTCGAAGTGTACGCCTTCCATGAGCATGTCTGTTGTGACGAGTGTCTCCATGCCCTCTGTTGGGGCAATAATGGCGCAGTCATCACCAGCACCCAGCTTGGATGTGCTGTTCTTCAACTCTATGTTTTTTGTGAGGTGGTCGATAAGACCGAACTCACCAAGTGATGCTATTTCTGTCATATTCCTTTGTTGGAAGTAAAAAGGAGTTAAAAGTAGTAAAATGGAGTAAAGAGACGAATGTCTTTAACTTATGCTGTTCCTTTGGTAACCTCTATCCTCCCTTTGGGGAGGTTGGGAGGGGAACTTATTCCTCTAAGAAGTCCTCAATGAGGGCTTCTGCCTCTACTTCTGCAATCTCAAGGTTGTCGTTTACAACGACTTCGTCAAACTTGTCGGCAAATGAAAGCTCGTACTCAGCCTTGGCAAGTCGCTGCTCGATGACCTCAGGTGTATCTGTTCCACGTCCTTCGAGACGAGTGCGAAGCTCCTCGATGCTTGGTGGCTGGATGAACATGCTGAGAGCACGCTTGCCATAGAGCTTCTTGATGCTCATGGCACCCTTGACGTCAACGTCGAATATGACGTTTTCGCCTGCTGCAAGCTGGGCGTCAACCTGTGACTTGAGTGTTCCGTAGAACTTGTCGGTATAGACCTCCTCGTACTCGATGAAGTCGCCAGCATCGATGTGGCTTCTGAACTCCTCAGGAGTCATGAAGAAATATTCAACACCATTCTTCTCTGTACCGCGTGGAGCACGTGAAGTGGCAGAGATGGAGAAGTGAAGGTTGAGGTCTTCGTTCTCCATGAGATACTTTACTATTGTTGATTTTCCGCTACCTGATGGAGCGGCAAGAATGATAAGTTTACCTTCCATTATCGTTTTGTTCTGTTTTTTGAAAGTATGCTGTTGCGTGAGTTCTTGCTCACGTAGCTCTTTATTATCTTGTTGAAGTCGATGTCGTCCTTGTCGCCAAGGAACTCCACCTCTACTGGCAGTACATAGACCCTTGATGACTCCTCACCGAACGTTCCCTCTATTCGGGCAGCATCCTTCTCAGTCATGAGGATTATCTTGTCGCGACTGCGCTCCTTGATTCTGCTCTTCTCCTCTGCCGTGAAGTTGTGATGGTCAGGGAAATGCATTGCCTCGAACTTGACGCCAAGCTTCTTGAGGTCGTACTCCATCTGCTCTGGTGAGGCTATGCCTGTAACGAGCAATATGTCCTTTGTGGCAAGTTCGTCGAGTGTGATGGTCTGCGTGTTGTCATCCATCCTGTATGGATTGCCATAGACGAATGTGGTGAAGAATATCTGTTGCCAGCTCTCAAGGTCGAGTGACCTTGATATTCCGTGCATCTCCATCGGTGTGATGTTGGCAGGACACTTAGTGACGATTACCACGTCAGCCCTGTTCTTTCCTCGTTTTGGTTCGCGAAGGCGACCAGCAGGAAGCACTTTGTCGAAACATATCAGTCGGTGGTAGTCCGTCAGGAGTATGTTCATGCCCGGCTGTACGTATCTGTACTGATAGCCGTCGTCGAGGAGTATCACGTCCACCTCAGGCTTCATCTCTGGTGCTGTCAGTTTCTCTATAGCTTCACAGCGGTTCTTGTCAACCGCCATGAGTATGTTTGGAAACTTCTTCTTCATCTGGTAAGGCTCGTCGCCTATCATGCTCATAGGCGTGTTCGTCTCTGCGAGTACGAAGCCCTTGCTTTTTCTCTTGTATCCACGACTTAGGACTGCCACTTGGTTCTTGTCCTGCAAGAGTCGTATGATGTATTCTGTGTGGGGGGTCTTGCCTGTCCCCCCCACAGTTATGTTTCCGATACTTATGATAGGAATATCGTAAGACTTAGACTTGAGTATTCCTGTCTCGAACATGAAGTTTCTTACGCTTGTCACCGCCCCATAAATCCATGCGAGCGGTGCAAGGTAAGCGTGAGTCTTTATATGGTCTCCTTCCACTTTATCAATTTATGGTTGTGCCTACCGAGCGTGGCAAGCATTAGAGGTTAAACATGAGATAGAATGGCATGCTTGCCTGAATCTTTGACTTGTTCTTTATGTTCTTGATGTTAGAGAACATATTGTAGTAGTCATCGCCAAGAGCTTCCCTTATCTTGCCGTCAGCGTATGAGTCTGTGCTCGTTGCATTGTCGAGGAGGTTGTCGAAGATTCCCTTCTTATCTGGGTAAGTCATGACTGTGCACTTCTCTACCTTTGCCTTCTTCTTGGCTACTGCAATGGCATCGTTGATACCGCCGAGCTGGTCAACAAGACCAAGCTTCTTTGCGTGAGCGCCTGTCCATACGCGTCCCTCGCCAATAGCCTTGATGTCATCCTGCTTCATCTTACGTCCGTCGGCACAACGCTTTGTGAAAAGCTCATAGCCACGGTTCACGTAAGCCTGAAGAATGCCGCGCTCTCCCTCAGATAATGGACGAGTGAGGTCGCCGAAGTCAGAGTGAAGGTTTGTCTTTACTGTTGATGTGTGAACGCCAAGCTTATCATTGAGGAGTTCTGAAGCCTCTGGGAACATACCGAAGATACCGATACTACCAGTGATGGTGTTTGGCTCTGCAACAATCCAGTCGGCAGCACAGCTGATGTAGTAACCACCACTTGCTGCATATCCGCCCATTGACACGATGATTGGCTTCTCTGCCTTGATGTTCATTACCTGATGCCATATCTGTTCTGATGCGTATGCGCTACCACCAGGAGAGTTGACACGGAGAACGACAGCCTTGACATCCTCATCGTCAGCAAGTGCCTTGAGGTCCTTGATTACCTCTGTGCCTACAATCTGGTCTTCCTGTGATAATGATGAAGTGGAAGATTCCTCCTGTACGATTTCTCCTGTAGCGTAATATACGGCGATGATGTTGCCGCTTGGGTCTTTTGGCTCATTGTTTGTAATGGCAGCCATGTCGGTTACGGATACTGTGTTGTAGTCTTTCGCTTTGTCAACACCCATCATGTTTGCGATAATCTGTGGCACCTCGTCAGAGAAGGCGAGCTTGTCAACCATCTTGTACTTCTTGTAGATGGTTGGGTCGGCAAATGAGATGAGTGAGTCAGCGTATTCGTTGAGCTTCTCTACGCTAATCTTACGTGACTTGCTTACGTCGGCGGTAATCTCGCCCCACAACTCGCTGCTGAGCACTGTGAGCTGCTCGCGGTTTGCCTCGCTCATATCGTTGAGGATGTAAGGTTCAACTGCAGACTTATAAGTTCCTACCTTGACGATCTGCATCTTGACGCCAATCTTGTCGAGGAGGTCCTTGTAGTACATTGTCTGCATTGCCATGCCTCGCCAGTCGATGATGCCCTGTGGGTTGATGACTACTGAGTCAGCCACGGAACCTACATAGTATGAGCCGAGGGTGAATGTCTCACCGTATGTGAGGATGAACTTGCCGCTCTTTTTGAAGTCCACGAGTTGCTTGCGAATCTCCTGAAGCGCAGCTGGTGTTGTAGAAACACCGCTTCCAGCCTCGATATATATTCCCTTTACGTTCTCATTGTCCTTGGCATTCTTGATTGCTGTTAGAATGACGTCAAGGCCAGAGCCCTTATCTGCTGAGCCATTTGTGAGGAATGCAAGAGGGTTTTCCTGCTTGCGCTCCGAGATTGTTCCGTTAAGCTTGATTACGAGTACTGAGTTGTCCTCGATGTCTGGCTTTACGCTTGACATGCTTGCCATTCCGACAAGTGAGAGGATTGAAAGGATAGAAAAGATAATTCCTGTTACGAAAAGTCCTACGACTGTTGCGAGGACGTACTTAAGAAATGATTTCATTTTTAATTCGTTTTTTGTTTTATTTTGGTCTTTTTCTTTTTGGGGTACTACGGCAGAGCCAAGGACGGCTCTGCTATAGTCAAATATTGCTTTAAGTCTTAATTCTAACTATTAATTACTTCGCTACGGTCAGTGAGTCCGCTTCGCTTAGTCCTTAATTCTTAATTTTTAATTGACTTGTAGTATTCCGTTGCGGCGAGCAGCCATGCTCCTGTACCGAAAGGTGCCTGACTCTTGGCGTTTACCGTCTTTGTTGGGTCAGGTTTCTCACCTATTGGCTGTACGTAGCCGATGCTGCCGTCTGGCTGGAGTGCTACTTCTGTGAGGTACTTCCATGCCTTGTCAATGGTTGGCTTGTAAGTCTTGGCAGGGAGGATGCCGTTGTTTACTCCCCAGAGCATTCCGTATGTGAAGAATGCTGTTCCTGATGTCTCGTAGCCAGGAGCGTCACCCTCGCATAGCATTGAGCGACTCCAGTAGCCACCTTCCTGCTGGCATCTTGCCACACCTGCTGCAAGTTGCTTGAAGCGGTCGATGTAGAAAGGACGGTATTTGCTGTCCTTTGGAAGGTCTTGGATGACCTTTGCAAGTCCTGCGAGTACCCATCCAGCACCGCGTGCCCAGAAGCTCTTGCCTCCGTCGCAGCTTGTCTTAACCTTTGGATAGACATACTTGCCGTCACGATAGTAGAGCTGTGCCTCTGTATCGAAGAGGAGTGAGTCTGTCCAACGGAAGCACTCATACTGCTTGTCGAGTAACTTCTGGTCATGAGTCACTGTGTAAAGCTTAGAGAAGATTGGCATTCCCATGTAGAGTGCGTCAGCCCACCACCAGTAGTCCTTCTTGTCTGTCTTTGCCTGATAGCACATCACCTCAAGGCATCGCTGAAGGCGTTCTGCCCTGTGCTCCTCCTTGTAGAGGTCTATATATACTTGGAAGCATATCTGCCAGTCGGCAAAGAGAACCCAATCCATTCCTTCGCCGTATGTTGAGTATCTCCATTTGCTCTTGTCTGTCTGTGTAGCACCTTTCCAGTTGTTGTATTCTGCCCATGTGATGGCGTAGTCGAGATACTGCTGCTTGCCTGTAAGCTCATACACGGCTTGATTGCCCGTGAAGTAGGCAGCATTGTCCCAGAAACCACGGCACTTAGGTGTGTTGTGGCTCTGCCAGTAGTCGTTTACTTTCTCAATCTTTGAAAGCACGTCCTCTTTTGTTGTTTGTGCAAATGTGCTTTGTGTTAGCATTGCAGCACCTAACATTATGGTTGCAAATAGTCTCATACGTTTTGTTTATTTGGTTAGTATCTTGTGCAAAGATAGATATTTTTGTAAAATCTTAAGTCTATAATTTCAAATTACTTCGCTTCCAGACCCAGCTTCTTAGCTTCCTCTATGAGAAGTTGCCTTGCCGGTTCGTACTCGTTTGGAATGTTGCCGTCGAGTATTGCATCCTTGATGGCGGTCTTTAGTATTCCAATCTCACGGCATGGTTTGAGACCAAACATCTCCATAATCTCCTCACCGCTTACTGGTGGCTGGAAGTTACGAACTCGGTCTTTCTCTTCAATGTCGATGAGCTTCTGACGAACGAGTTTGAAGTTGTCGATGAATCGCTGTTTCTTGTCCGCATTCTTTGACGTGATGTCTGCTGTGCAAAGCAACATGAGGTCGTCAATGTCGTCGCCAGCCTCGAAGAGTAGTCGTCGCACGGCAGAGTCCGTCACCTCTTCGTCAGCTATGACTATTGGGCGCATGTGGAGTCCCACGAGTTTCTGAACGTATTTCATCTTCTCGTTCATTGGGAGCTTCATCCTGCGGAAGATATTTGGAATCATCCTCTCACCAATGTCATTATGGTTGTGGAATGTCCAGCCTGTTACGTTGTCCCATCTCTTTGACTTTGGTTTGCCTATGTCATGGAGTAGGGCTGCCCAGCGTAGCCATAGAGCATGTTCCTTGATGTCGCCGTCAAAAGCCTCTGTGTTCTTGCACCAGTCCTTGCCAGTCGTTGCCTTTGCCACGTTGTCAAGAACCTCGAGCGTGTGATAGAAATTATCCTTGTGAGCCCTTCCGTTTCTCTTTTCTACACCCTGAAGTGCGGTAAGCTCAGGGAATATTATCTCGAGAAGTCCGCACCTGTCAAGGTCAACGAGTCCCTTAGATGGGGCAGGGGAGAGCATTATCTTGTTCAACTCGTCTGCTATTCTCTCTCCGCTTATTATCTTGATTCGTTCCTTGTTCCTTGACAAGGCATCGAATGTCTCTTCCTCTATGTCAAAGTTGAGCTGTGTGGCAAATCGTATGCAGCGCATCATGCGCAGAGGGTCGTCGCTGAACGTGATGTCAGGATCGAGTGGCGTGGCGATAATCTTGTCCTCAAGGTCTCTTATGCCGTCGAATGGGTCAACCAGTTCACCAAATCTGTCCTTGTTGAGGCAGAGAGCCATCGCATTGATGGTGAAGTCACGTCTGTTCTGGTCTTCCTCAAGAGTACCATCCTCTGTGATTGGCTTGCGTGAGTTGCGGTCGTAGCTTTCCTTTCTTGCTCCCACAAACTCTATCTCCACGCCCTTGCTCTTTAGCTGAGCCGTGCCGAAGTTTCTGTATATGGCAATGTGCGCCTTCTTCAGTTTCTTCCTTAGTGCCTCGGCAAGCATGATGCCTGGGCGTGAGCCTTGCTCCTCTTTGTTGTCAGCATCTTCACTGGCAATGTAGTTATCCTTAGGATTCTTGAATGCCACGACTATGTCGATGTCCTTTGATGGTCGCTCCAAGAACAGGTCGCGAACCCATCCGCCGATGACGTAGCATTCCAAGTCCAACTCGTCAGCCGTGTCACCAATAAGGTGGAACACTGGGTGGTCGAGTGCTTTCTCTATATCTTTGCTTGATAGATTTTTCATTTAATTCTTAATTTGTGCAAAGGTACTAAAAAATATCGTATCGTACTATTAAAAAAATATCTATCTTTGCAGTGGAGAAGTTTTTTACAACTTTAGAAATATGAAATCATTATTTTTTCTTTTGACTGTTACAGCCATTGGCTTTAGCAGTTGCAGTTCTTGCCAAAGGGCAAGGGAGATAGCTGAACGTCGTGAGGCATTGGCAAATGCGGATGCTGAGAAACTGGAGGATGCTCGTGCGGTTCTTCATTGGGCAGACAGTGTGAAGTCGTTCCTTGAGTTTGATGTGCAGGCCATGAAGGATACTCTCGTCGTGCTTGAGAAGAATGAGAAGTACCAGGATAAGGGATTCTATGTGCTCAAGAAGCATGCAGGCGACAAGTCAGGTCTCAAATTCTTCGTAGAAGTTGAGGAGGAAGGAAAAGTGTTGCTCGTGAAGATTGATGAGAACAGGAAGTGGACATTCTCTGAGGTAGAGCTGACGAAAGTTCCTGCTCGTGAGTTCCTTTCGGGTGAACTTGTTCGTCACTTCATTGGTCGTGACCTTACGGATGAGGAATTAGCTGATGCAGAGCAGATTCTTGGTTTTGCCGATAAGATGAATCGTCTTCGTGATGCTGAGGCTGCCATCAAGAAGAACAAGATGAAGATTGAGTTCTACGAGAAGAAGATAAGCAAGAAGTCAAGTTCTATTGATTGAGATGGAATGAAAAAATAATGGGCTGTCAGTGATGAACTGACAGCCCTTGTTTTTGTGACTTGTATGTTGAGCGTATTACTCTGCACGGAGAGTGAAACGCTTGAAGTCTGTGATAGTAAGCTCCTTGTCAACTGACTGGAGGTACTGCTTAACAGAAACCTTTGAGTCGTCGATGTAAGCCTGGTCGAGGAGACAGTTCTCCTTGTAGAACTTACCGAGCATACCCTTAGCGATGTTCTCAATCATCTCTGGCTTGAGCTTAGACTCAGCCTCTGCTGCTGCAGAAACCTTGATTTCGCGAGCCTTAGCTGCATCCTCAGGAGTGAGCCATCCCTTAGCTGTGTTAGACTCGATGTGCTCCTCAGAGTCAACGTGTGCTGGGTTGATACCTGCCTTCTTGAGAGCGTTCTCAACAGCCTTGCCAATCTGGTTCTGCTTAGCCTTCTCGATGTCAGCCTTGAACTCAGCGTCCTTAGTCTCCTGTGATACAGAAGCCTCGTCAAGAGCAACTGGGTTCATAGCAGCTACCTGCATAGCGATGTTCTTACCTACCTGGTCGTCGCACTTCTTGTTGAGGGCGATGAGTGTGCAGAGGAAGTTACCAGCCATGTGGTTGTAAGCGATGATGTTCTCGCCCTCAACTGTCATGTAGCCGTCAAGCTCCATCTTCTCACCTGTTACACCAGAACGGTTAGTGATAGCGTCAGTTACAGTCTCACCGTTGATAGTAAGAGCCTTAACCTCGTCAAGAGTCTTGCACTTGTTTGCTACTGCTGCATTGATGATGTCTGTAGCAAGAGCAACGAAGTCTGCGTTCTTTGCAACGAAGTCAGTCTCGCACTTGAGAGCAACCATTGCACCGAAGTTACCGTCAACCTTAGCGAGTACGCAACCTTCAGCTGCCTCGCGGTCTGAACGCTTTGCTGCGATGAGCTGACCCTTCTTGCGGAGGATCTCCATAGCTGCGTCCATGTCACCGTTAGCCTCTTCGAGAGCCTTCTTACAGTCCATAAGACCAGCCTGTGTCTTCTTACGAAGATTATTGATTTCTGCTAATGAAATAGCCATAATGTTCTAAAGATGTTAAAAAGTTAAAAGTGAAAAATGAAAAATAAATTATCCTTCATCTTTCCACTTTTAACTATAGTTGTGAAATAAATTCGTTAATTCGGATTACTCAGCAGCTGGTGCCTCAGCTTCAGCCTTAGCCTCTGCCTTCTTCTCACCTGCAGCGTCCATGTCAACCTTCTCAGCCTTACGCTCGTCGAGACCCTCCTTGATAGCGCCACAAACTGCGTCGAGGATAACCTCTACTGACTTTGAAGCGTCATCGTTAGCTGGGATAACGAAGTCAACGTTGTTGGGATTTGAGTTAGTATCAACGATAGCGAATACAGGAATACCAAGACGGTTAGCCTCGCTAACTGCGATGTGCTCCTTCATAACATCCACTACGAAGAGTGCTGATGGGAGACGAGTAAGGTCAGCGATAGAACCGAGGTTCTTCTCGAGCTTAGCACGCTTGCGCTGAATCTGAAGATTCTCACGCTTAGAGAGCTTAGCGTATGTACCGTCAGCAATGAGCTTGTCGATGTTAGCCATCTTCTTAACTGCCTTACGGATTGTAGGGAAGTTAGTGAGCATACCACCTGGCCAGCGCTCGATTACGTATGGCATGTTAACTGACTGTGCCTTCTCAGCAACTACCTCCTTAGCCTGTTTCTTAGTAGCAACAAAAAGAATTCTCTTTCCACTCTTTGCAATCTGCTTGAGAGCCTCAGCAGCTGTCTCAGTCTTTGCAACTGTCTTGTGGAGATCGATGATGTGAATACCGTTACGCTCCATGAAGATGTATGGAGCCATAGCTGGGTTCCACTTACGCTTGAGGTGACCGAAGTGTGCACCTGCAGCGAGCAATGTATCAAATGATGTTCTTGCCATAATTTTGTTTGTTTTGTCTGGCATCCTACTTTCGAGGGTAGGTACCCAGATTAGTTTACTTTCTTTTTTAGTTAATTTTTGTTTGTTAACCAACCAGCGAGTAACTCGTATGAGGTCTCTCTGGTTTAGATGCTAAACGATAAGCCTTTAAGCGATAGTGTTTACCATTATGCCCTTTCCAAATGTATTGTTGTGAAACTGTACAATCGTCGAGTGGCAAAACAATGGGAATATTAACGCTTAGAGAACTGGAATCTACGGCGTGCCTTTGGCTGACCTGGCTTCTTACGCTCAACAGCACGTGGGTCACGAGTAACGAATCCTTCAGCACGGAGAGCCTTCTTATCGTCAGCGTTGATCTTAACGAGTGCGCGAGCGATAGCGAGGCGGAGTGCCTGAGACTGACCTGTGTAACCACCACCCTTGAGATTTACGAGGATATCGTACTTCTCAGCTACACCGAGGAGGTTGAGTGGCTGCTTAACAACGAACTGTACGAGTTCTGATGGGAAATAATCCTTGAGGTCACGCTTGTTGATTGTGATCTTACCTGTACCCTCTGAAAGGTACACGCGAGCAACGGCGCTCTTACGGCGGCCGAGTGCATTAATATAATTTACTGCCATACCTTTTTTATTACTTTAACAGGTTAATATCGATTGTTACTGGGCTCTGTGCCTCCTGCTTGTGCTCTGCACCCTCGTAGATGTAGAGGTTGTTGAGAATCTTAGCACCGAGCTTGCCCTTTGGGAGCATACCCTTAACAGCGTGACGAACGATCTTCTCGTAACCGTTTACGCGCTTAGTCATTTCGAGAGCTGTAGCTTTCTTCTGACCACCTGGATAACCTGAATAAGTAAGGTAGATCTTTGTGTTCATCTTGTCTCCAGAGAGAACAATCTGATTTGCATTGATGATGATTACGTTATCACCACAATCCATGTTTGGAGTAAAGCATGGCTTATACTTACCACGCAAAATCTTTGCGACCTTTGAGCTGAGACGACCGAGTGTCTGACCTGCTGCGTCAACGATAACCCACTTCTTGTCTGCGGCTTCTGGAGTCACATAGTTTGTCTTGAAACTTAAAGTGTTCATTTAAAAACCTTTTTTTGTTGTTACTGTTATTAATATCTCTGTCCACAGTTGCCTGTGGTTTTAATCGCGAGACGACTTCATGTTCGTCACGCTTCAGTGCTCACGAACCGCGTTCCCGGCTAATAGGATTTCGCTATTCACACACTGATTTGGGGCTATTTTCATAGTCCCTCGATAATAATCGGCGTGCAAAGATACGACTTTCCTATATTCTGACAAAAGTTTTTTCGTGTTTTTTGTTTATTTTCAAAGTTTTCCATAAATTTGTCGCAAATAAGTTATAAATGCGTATATGAAAAAGTTATTTTACTTCGCAATTGTATTGTTTGTTTGCTTGTTTTCAGGAGTTGCAAACGCACAGCAGGTTTCCCGTCTTACAAACCTGCCACACATGCTTATTGACACTTACGAGGGTAAGCCGATAGTAAGCAAGGAAGAGTATATTTATGCCAAGATTACTCTCATTGATGAGAATGACAATGTTCAGGTGTTCGATTCCACACGCATTCGCGGTCGTGGTAATTCAACATGGGGGTTGAGAAAGAAGCCATACAAGATTAAGTTCGAGAAGAAGCAGAAGCTTCTGGGCAAGGGCTATGCCAATGCCAAGACATGGACTCTCCTTGCCAATGCTGGCGACAAGACCTTGTTCCGCAACGCCCTCACTTCGCTCATGGGCGACTTCGTGGGACTCAAGAATAATCCAGCACATAAGTTCGTTGACCTCACTCTCAACGGCAATTATTTGGGCAATTACCAGATAAGTGACCAGGTGGAGGTGCGACCTCACCGTGTGAATGTGGTGGAACAGGATTATCCTCTCAACGAGAACAGCAACATCACGGGAGGCTACCTTCTTGAGGTTGACGGATTCCGTGACGGTAACGTGTTCCGTACAAACAAGGACGTTTATATCCGAATCCATTATCCGGAGGAAGAGGAAATTGACAATTCACAGCGAAACTACATTGTTAATTATGTGAGGGCTTTTGAGAATGCCCTTATGTCTTCTGACTATATGGATGCAGAGAAGGGTTATCGTCAGTATGTCGATTCCGTTACTCTTGCCAACTGGTTCCTCGTAACTGAGATTTCCGCTAATATTGATGGCTATTACAGCACATATTTCTATAAGAATCAGGACGACCCACATCTTTACTGGGGACCTATATGGGACTATGACATCGCCTATAATAACGACAGCCGTATTCCTAACACTCAGACAAAGATGATGGACGAGAGCGGCTATGGTGATGCAAGGACGTGGGTTGGTCGTATGTGGGAAGATCCTTGGTTCGGTGCGCTTGTCAACCGTCGTTTCAAGGAGGTTGTTAATGCTGGTATCGAGGATTATCTCTACACACAGATTGATAGTCTTGCCAGTTTGTTGGAAGAGTCTCAGGCTTTAAATTATAATAAGTGGGGAATCTCCAATCGTATGTATCACGAGATAATCCTTTACTCAAGCTATCAGCAGTATGTTGAAGACGTTAAGTCTTTCATCAACCATCACCTCATCTATCTTGCCGATGCTATGGCTCGCAAGAAGTCTGTAGGTCCTACTCCTGAGTTTGTTGCAGGAAACTATTGGTACAGAATATCAAGCTCAAACAACGGCAACAACCTTGACGTTGAGGATGGCGCTCTCTGCACATGGTCACGTTTCGATCTTCGTGAAAGTCAGTTGTGGAAGGCTGTGCCTGTTGGCAATGGCTACTATGCCTTTGTGAACAAGGTTACTGGTACAGCCTTGTGCGACCCAACGGTAGGTGCTTGTACTCCAACCACCAACTTGGGAACTCGCCTGACGGTTGAGAACATTAACTTTGATAATGACAATCAGTTGTGGACAGTCGTTCCACAAGGCAAGGATGGCTATTATAACTTCGTGAATGTGGCTACGGGCCACACAATGAACCTTAGTGGCGGTAGCTCACTCAATGGTACGCCTGTACTCAGCTACACTACGGATAATAGAAACGCATCAAGCGTTAACCGTCTGTGGGGCATTACTGCCGTTGAGGAGATTGAGGAAGAGGTTGACGCCATCGCTTCAGTTGAGCCAGAGGAGTATGCTCTTGCCTATGACAAGCAGAATGGTGTGCTTCACTTTGGTTCTGCGACACCTGACATGCTTACTTTCTTTGTGAACATATATTCTACAAACGGTTCACTCGTTCGTACCTTCAAGGCTGACGAGCGTTGTAGTGTGTCTGACCTTCCATCTGGAGTTTATGTCATCACATGGACGGTTGACGGAAAGCGCAGAAGTGTTAAGACTCGCTTGTAATGGAACAGAGGTACAATGAGTTTGGCTCATGGCTGAAGAACAGGTTGGGCTTTAAGGTTCAGAAGATTTCCCTTAATGCAGGATTCACTTGCCCAAACCGTGACGGAACGGTCGGGGTGGGGGGCTGCACCTACTGCAACAACCAGACATTCAATCCTGCCTATTGTCAGACGGAGAAGACTGTCACCCAGCAACTGGAAGAGGGTAAACAGTTCTTTGCAAGGAAATATCCGGATATGAAGTATCTGGCATATTTCCAGGCTTACACCAATACCTATGGCGACGTATCTCATGTGGTGAGGCTCTATGAGGAGGCATTGAGGGTTAAGGATGTCGTGGGACTTGTCATCGGCACGCGTCCTGATTGCATGCCCGATGAGCTTCTCGATTATCTGGAGGAACTTAACAAACGTGCTTTCCTGATAGTGGAATATGGCATAGAGAGCACGGATGACGATGTGCTTCGTCGCATCAACCGAGGCCATGACTATGCTGCAACTGTTGATGCCGTGAAGCGAACCGCCGAGCGTGGCATCATCACAGGCGGTCATGTCATCCTTGGACTCCCCGGAGATAGTCGTGAGAGCATCATACGTGAGGCACGACTTCTCTCTGAGTTGCCTCTGACTACTCTCAAGCTTCACCAGCTCCAGTTGATTAAGGGTACTCGTATGGCTGAGGAATATGCTGAGTGTCCTTCCGACTTCCATCTATATACGGCAGACGAGTACATCGACCTTGTCATCGACTTTGTAGAGCATCTTCGTCCCGACATCGTCCTTGAACGCTTCGTGTCGCAGTCGCCTGCCTCCCTTCTTGCCATCCCTGGATGGGGACTCAAGAACTACGAGTTCGTCGAGAAGGTGCGCAAGCGTATGGAGGAACGTGATGCCCATCAAGGAGCGAGGGTAATGAGTAATTAGCAATGAGTAATTAGTAATTGTGAATTATGAATTATGAATTAACTCTAACGATAATAAACAAATGAAGAAACTATTTATTTTTATGATTTCAATTGCCACGGTAGCATCTGCCTTTGCAAAGGAGATAACCCTTGACGAGGTGGTGAATGGCTATTACCGTGAGAAGGGCGTCTATGGCGTCGTGCCTCTTGCTGATGGTGAGAGCTATTCACAGATAAGTGAGGACGGCAAGCAGGTGCTCCGCCGTTCATTCAAGAATGGTGAGGTGCAGGAGGTCATCTTTGATGCCAATACTGCCCGTAATGCTAAGATTAACCGTGTGGAGAGCTACATCATGTCTCCAGACGAGAAGAACATCCTTATTGAGACTAATCGTCGTGGCATCTATCGCCATTCTGCCGTTTCCACATATTATATATATAATGTGAGAAACCGCACCCTCACTCCACTCTCTACCAAGGGTGACCAGGAAGTGCCTAAGTTCTCGCCAGACGGAACGATGGTTGCTTTTGTGCGTGACAATAATATCTTCCTTGTCAAGCTCCTCTATAATAATGCGGAGACACAGGTGACTAAGGATGGTGAGTTTAATATGGTTATCAATGGTAAGCCTGACTGGGTGTATGAGGAGGAGTTTGCCTTCGATTGTGCTTACGACTTCAGTTCTGACAGCCAGATGCTTGCTTGGATTCGCTTTGACGAATCTGAGGTCTCTACCTTCTCTTTCCAGTGGTTCGCAGGTGCTGCTCCTGTAAAGAAGGATTACACTCTTTACCCAGGACTCTACAGTTACAAGTACCCAAAGGCTGGTGACAAGAACTCTAAGGTGTCTGTGCATAGCTTCGACATCAAGTCGCGTGTCACACGTAACCTCGACGTACCTGTGGAGGCTGACGGCTATATCCCACGCATCCAGTTTACAGGTATCAAGGACAAGCTTGCCGTTGTTACCTTCAACCGTCATCAGGATGTTATGGACATCTACCTTGTTGATGCACGTGCCACTACATCACAGCTCATCCTTCGTGAGAAGAGCGATAAGTACGTCAGCGAGGATGTCATCCAGAACCTCGACTTCTCACGTGACCAGTTCGTGTTCCTCAGTGAGCGTGACGGCTACCAGCACATGTATCTTTATAATATGAGCGGTAACCTCGTTCGTCAGCTTACAACAGGACAGTTTGTCGTGAGTGAATACTACGGCTGTGATGCTGCTGGCAAGAACTTCTACTTTGCTTCAAATGAGGGTAGCCCTCTTGAGAAGTATATATATAAGGTGGACGCAAGTGGCAAGCGCACTAAGCTTTCCACACAGAAGGGATGTAATACTGCTATCTTTTCTAAGGGTTGCAACTATTACATGAATGTTTATTCTGCTCTTGGTGTCCCTTCCGTTTACACGCTTTGCAACGCATCAGGCAAGAGCCTCAAGGTGCTTGAGGATAATAGCGAGTTGAAGGGTAAGCTTGCTGAGGCAGAACTTGGACAGGCAGAGCTCTTCACATTTAAGACAGGTGACGGAGTGGAGCTGAATGGTTGGATGGTTAAGCCACGCAACTTCGATGCTTCAAAGAAATATCCTGTTCTCATGTTCCAGTACAGCGGTCCTGGTAGCCAGCAGGTTCACAACTCCTTCAAGAACGGCTTCGTAGGCGGTCTTATGTGGGAGCATCGTCTTGCCCAGAAGGGCTATATCGTAGTTTGTGTTGACGGCCGAGGCACTGGAGGACGTGGAGCAGAGTTCCAGAAGTGTACTTACCTCCGTATGGGTGACCTTGAGTCTCACGACCAGGTGGAGACAGCTATCTGGCTCGGTCAGCAGTCTTACGTTGACAAGAATCGTATCGCCATCTGGGGATGGAGCTTCGGAGGATTCAACACCATCATGTCGCTCTGTGAGGGACGCAAGGTCTTCAAGTGCGGTGTGGCTGTAGCCCCAGTAACAGACTGGCGTTACTACGATACTGTTTATACCGAGCGTTTCATGCGTACTCCACAGGAGAACCCTGACGGATATGACTGCTCACCAATGCACAAGTACAAGAACCTACAGGGCGACCTCCTCATCATCCACGGTCTTGCTGACGACAACGTTCATTTCCAGAACACAGCCGAGCTTACGGAAGCCATGACTCAAGCCAACATCCAGTTTGAGATGGCTACATACACCAACCGTAACCACAGCATCTATGGTGGTAACACTCGCAAGCATCTCGTCACTCGCATCGAGAACTACCTCGACAGAGAGTTGAAGAAGTAAATTAGATTTGAAGAAATCTCAGATGACATATTGGATATGCGGAAATAGATAAAGGCATCCGCATATCAAGAATAAGGCCCGTAGTCCGTGTCTAAAACCATCTTGGTTTTAGACACGGACTTTATTTTCTCTGTGCCCTTTTCAGAAAACCGTCTGAGAACCGTATTTGCTTTTCTGTCTTGCCTTGTTTTTCGCCTTGCTATATTTTCGTATATCCTCATTTCCTGCCCGATTTGTCTAAAATGACGAGCAAGCATGGATTTTGTGTCTCATAGTGCCGCGACACGCCCCATTTTTCACTCAGAATGCAATATCTGTCCTTTTTTAGCTCCTAAGTATAAAAATATTGTATCGTTACATTATAACAAGCATCTATTTGCCATATCTATTCGGATATTTACTGTTCTAAACAAGCCTAAATGCCAGTAAAAACAGACCAAAATCACGACAAAACAAGATAAAAAAGTGTCAATGCTAACAAATGATAACCCCAAACGGGTCTCTTGCTTACGATTTCTTACCTAAACCTGCAAGATTCGAATAAAAAGCAACAAAATGGGGTAATTTGAAAATGGGTAATGGTGACACATATAGATGTAACAAATGAATGCACACCCTAAAATAGGAGTGTACAAAAGACAATAAATCAACATTTTGTATTGAGTGTTAATTGCACATTCCCTTTTTGCACACTTTTTTTGAAGAATTATATTTCAA